>CAJMLO010000111.1 GCA_905214245.1 uncultured bacterium | reverse complement strand
CATCATTTTTAACATCTCCAATTATAGTAATATGAAAAAAAATTGTCAATAAAATTAAAAAGATGTTTTAAGTATAGTACTCTAAAACATCCTTATAAAATATTTTACTTATTTAAATTCCATGCATTATCAGTTTTTGAACCGTCTAATACACTAAATGGTATAGAAACTACAGGACGCAAACTACAGCTATTACATATATCTGGAGATGTATCATTTGAATTATACACAAAGTTTCCGTCTATTCCATCGTTTGCAAAGCGAATTCCAAATGTAGCACGTGCCCTATTCGTCATTATATATCGTGCAGAAATCCAATATCTTGATGATTTATTCAACATACTCCAAGCTTCATCATAATTATTATCATTTATTGGCAGATAATAGTATGTTTGTGTTACAGTTAAAACTTTATTACTTGCTTGAATTTTTGATTCATTTTTGATAGGTAATATCGCATCTGTTACACTTTCTTTATATGGATCAGGGTTTTCCTTTTTCAAATTAACCTTTTCCATCTCTTCAATTTTATCTTCTGCTATATTTATTCCTGAGCCTTTTTGTCCTTCATATAAAGTTGGATAGTAGCTATAATTATCACTGTATGTTTTTGTTTTTCCATATTGCACTGTATCCCAGTATTTATTTCTGTTTACAATTCCCTTATCCTCTGTTAAATGTTTTTCAATATCTAATAAATTTATGTTTCTTGCTTTTACTTTTAATGTATTATTACTGTACTGTTTTTCACATATTTTGTTTATTATATATGGTCCATTATTATACCCTACTGCACCTAAAAAGAACATTGAACTAGTTGTTGGATTTTCACTAACCAAATCTACTGTTTTATTTTTTTCGTCTATATTTAGTATTTGCCATTTTAAATTTTTTGTTTGTTTTACAGTTTGAACTTCAGCTCCACTCTCTTTTTTATCAATTGTATAATCTCCTGAATCTTCGTACGTATAATTCACAAAATCTCTTATTTTATACTTTACTGATTCTTCTTTTGTTTTCTCTGCTAAAGCATTATTCATTTCATCTATTAATGCGTTCATTCCTTTCAAGTCGTTTTCACTTGCTTCTGCTGATTTTGTTTCTGTTTCTTTTGCTTTTGCTATTATTCCATTGTTTCCAAGTACTAAGTTAATACTTACTCCTGCAAGAATTAACAAGACAACTATAGTTACCACTAATGCTACTAATGTAATTCCTCCATTTTCTTTAGTATTTCTCATTTTTCACATTCCTCCCTTTATTAACTCCAATATGATTTAACATTAAATTTTTACTTTATGCTTTCATCACATTCATATTATCATTTTAGTTCTTTCCACACAAGCCTTTGTTTAAAGGCTTGATATATATACTCTCCCAAATGTTTGCGAGTTTTATTTCATTTAGATTACATTTTTATTCCATATCTTATAAAAAATTAGCCTTACTCAATTCGTAAAGCTAATTTTTCTATTTTACTTTAATATTCTCAATGAATTTAATACTGTTATTAGTGTTGCTCCAACGTCAGCA
>CAJMLO010000110.1 GCA_905214245.1 uncultured bacterium | reverse complement strand
GTATTGAATAAATAAAATTTACGTGGAAATACTATTATTACAAATGAAGGGAATGAAAAATATGGATTTAGATTTTTTAAATAACAAAAAAGGACAAAAAGGAATTACTCTTATAGCTTTAGTTATTACAGTAATAGTGTTACTAATATTGGCAGGAGTGACAATAGCAGCACTAAGTGGAGATAACGGAATACTAACAAAAGCTAAAGAAGCCAAAGAAAAAACAGAACAAGCACAAAAAGATGAAGAAAGAAATTTACAAGAAATTACAGATACAATGAATGGAGTAGAAGGATATAATAGAAATAAAAAAGTAAATAGTCCAAAAGTAACTACAGGAATGATACCAATAAAATGGAAAAACAATACTTGGGTAGTATGTAGCCAAGATGATGCAGAATGGTACAATTATGATGATAAAAAAGAATGGGCAAATGTAATGTTGAGTGATGGAACATACAAAGCAGATACAGTATCAATAGGACAAACAGTGGCAGAAAGAGATTTAGGAAGTATGTATGTGTGGATACCAAGATATGCCTATAAAATAGCAGGAGAAAAAAATATAGAAGTAACATTCTTAAAAGGTAACACAAATGAAGGTTCAGATGGAGTAATATATACAACAGATGAATCAACAGATACAACTCAAACAGCAATAGTACATCCAGCATTTAATTTAGGAGGAACAGAATTAAATGGATTCTGGGTAGCAAAATTTGAAGCAAGTGGAACAAATAAAGATGGAAATGCAGTAGGAAATGCAAGTAGTTCATCATCAGCACAACAATATGCACCAGATAGTACAACAATAGCCAAAAGTTTACCAAATAAAATAAGTTGGAGACACATATCTATAGGTGAAAGTGAAAAACGTAGTATGGATATAGCAACAACTTCAAAATCAAGTTTTGGATTAACAAGTGGGACAAATACTCATTTAATAAAAAATAGTGAATGGGGAGCAGTAGCATATTTGTGTTATAGTGAATGTGGAAGTGCTCCAATGACAAATGGAACAGGAACTTGGTCAAGTGACCATTGGTATAATTTATATACAGGACAAGGACCTAAATCATCAGGTGATGAAGGAAATTACAGTTATGATGCATCACATAATTACAGTACATCAAATGGAGTACTTTCAAGTACAACAAGAAATGTAACAGGTGTATATGATATGGCAGGAGGAGCTTGGGAAAGAGTAGCAGGATATTTAGATAATTCTAATAGTTATTTAGATGCTTATGGAGTAAGTGAAGATGGAACTATAAAATATTTTCAAAATGGAAAATTGAATTCAAGATATGCAAGTTTATGGGATTCATATGAAGTAAGTGAAGAAGAAAAAAATAATAAAATAACATTAAGTGATGGAACAGTAGAAACAGGATTATGGGATGGATCAAAAACGGCATTAAAATATCAAGAAGCACGTTATAAATTAACAAAATATAATTATGACCACATGGCAAATCATAAAGGAATAGGAGTAAATGAAGTATCATCAACATTTGCATTTTATGCTCCATCAGGAACAAATGGAAATTGGAACTGGTT
>CAJMLO010000109.1 GCA_905214245.1 uncultured bacterium | reverse complement strand
AGGATTTACTGCAAATGATGCCATTATAAAATAAATATAAAAAATCTCTGAAAGTGTAATCTTTCGGAGATTTTTATTACTATAAAATTGTAATTTGTATCTAAAATCCAAGTATTTATAAGTTTTACCTGATTTTATTGTAAAAAGAGTTTAATTTCATTATTAAATTAAACTCTTAAATCATTTCTTATTCTTCTATTTTTTCAAAGAATTCTTTTCCAAGACCACATAAAGGACAAACCCAATCATCTGGTAAATCTTCAAATTTTACTGCTTCTACATTATCATCATAAATATATCCACAGGCTGTGCATTTATATTTCATAGTACACACCTCCTTTTTATTTTTTTATTAAATCTTCTGCCATTTTATATAATTGCAAACAATTTTCTTCTGAAAGTTTGGATTTAATTGTAACTACTGGTTCTATTATATCTATATTTTTCATTGTGTTCAATATCTCTTTCATACATTTTGCAGAATTTGGTGCCCAAGTTCCATTTTCGATCAATCCAACAATCTTATTTTGATAATTTTTTTCTTTTAAATTCAATAATAGGTTTCTCATTGGAGTAAATATTTCCATATTATATGTTGAAGAAGCAAATACAATTTTCCCATATCTAAATGCATTTTCTATTGCTTCTGACCAATCTTCTTTTGATAAATTCGATAAAACTACTTTGCTTATGCCTTTTTCTTCTAAGATTTCCTTTAACTTTTCACAAGCACTATATGTATTTCCATGAATTGATGCACAAGCTATATACACACCATCACTTTCAGCCTTATAGCTGCTCCAAATATTATATTTTTCAATATAATGTACTAAGTTTTCATTTAGTATTGGTCCATGTAAAGGACAAATTTTTTCTATATCTAAATTCATAACTTTTTTTAATAATGTTTGTACTTGTAAACCATATTTTCCAACTATATTAAAATAATATCTTCTGGCTTCGCAATCCCAATCCTCTTTGGTATCTAATGTTCCAAATTTACCAAATCCATCTGCTGAAAATAATATTTTTTCTTTTTCTTCATATGTCATCATTACCTCTGGCCAATGTACCATTGGTGCCATAATGAATTTTAATTTATGGTTCCCTAAGTCTAAAATTTCTCCTTCTTTTACTTCAATTTTTTTTGAGTCTAAATTTTGTATATCAAAAAATTGAGGTAAAAAGGTAAAAGTTTTCGAATTTCCAACTAACTTTATATCTGGATATTTTTTCATTAAAGTATTTATATTGTAAGCATGGTCTGGTTCCAGATGTGAAATAACTAAATAATCAGGTTTTCTGCCATTTAATGCTTTATCTAAATTTTCAAGCCATTGATTTGTTCTTCTTTTATCAATTGTATCCATTATTGCAATTTTTTTATCAATTATTATGTATGAATTATATGCTACTCCATTTGGCACATTATATTGATTCTCAAATAATTCAATATCTTTATCATCTGCTCCGATATATATTATATCATCAGAAATGATAATATCTTTCACTTTTATCACAGTCCTTTCTATGTAACAAATCTCACACCAAAAGTTTAATTTATCTATATTTATTCAACTTCTTTTGACCAAAGTCCATGTTTATTACAA
>CAJMLO010000108.1 GCA_905214245.1 uncultured bacterium | reverse complement strand
CTATGTTTATAATATTAATATATGGAGGATATTTTTTCGTTACTTATTTATGTAGTAAAAATATTATTAAGGAAAATAACTAAAAAGAATTATCAAAAGCTGTTTTGTGTGTTTATTTTAACCAAAAAGTAATTATGTACATACTATATAATGTGGAGGTTAAAAAATGGAAGCAATAAAATTTAATAATTACTATAGAAATATGTACAGTAGAAATTATCCATATTATGGTTATACATATAATAGAACAAGTGAGATGACAGTAGAATTAAAGGAAGCATTAGCATCCATAAAAGATTCTGTTGAAGGTGAAATTGAAGATGCGGCTTTTTATACAATGTTACTGTCTCTTACTTCTAATAAAGAGGACATAGAAATTATAAATAGTATTATATCTGATGAAAAGAAACATAATTTATTACTTAGAAATTTATATTTTGAATTAACGAATAAAAAATTACCAGAAAATAGAGAAGAAAAAAATGTGGATAATATGTTAAATTACAGACGAAATTTAAAAAAGGCACTTATGGGAGAACTTGATGCTGTAAAAAGGTATAGAAAAATTATGGCTGCTATGCCAGATGAAAATAAATATGCAGTTGTGATGGAGATACTTACTGATGAAATTAGACATGCAAATTTATACAACTATTTAATTGCAAAATCTATGCAAATGCTATAAAATTAAGGGTTGGTTGTGAGTTATATAACTAACCCGAAATTTTTTATAAATTTTTTGTAAAAAATGTCGAAAAAAGTATTGACAAAAAGAAATAAAAATGGTAAACTAAATAAGTCGCAAACAAAACATTAAAAAATGATTACAAACTTATGTAAAAAAGTAATCAAAAAAATAAAAAAGTTTTGAAAAACTGTTGACAAGTTTAATAAAAAATGTTAAACTTAATACAGTCGCAAAATTGTGACAAGCACATTGAAAAATAAACAATACATATACGAACCAAAAATGGTTGTACGAAGAGTGCAACCGTCAATAAAAACAAAGTAAATTCGCATAGCAGAAGTTATGAGAAAAAAGGATTTTAAACGAGAGTTTGATCCTGGCTCAGGATGAACGCTGGCGGCGCATTTAAGACATGCAAGTCGAACGAAAATTTACGCTTAAAGAGTTGATTAGTTTACTAAGAGATGATTTATTGTAAATTTTAGTGGCGGACTGGTGAGTAATACATAGGTAATCTGCCTTTTAGAGGGGAATAACTAGGAGAAATCCTAGCTAATACCGCGTAAGACCACACTTAGGCATCTAAGAGAGGTCAAAGGAGTAATCCGCTAAAAGATGAGCCTGTGGCTGATTAGTTAGTTGGTGGGGTAAGAGCCTACCAAGACGATGATCAGTAGCCGAGCTGAGAGGCTGGCCGGCCACATTGGGACTGAGATACGGCCCAGACTCCTACGGGAGGCAGCAGTTGGGAATATTGGACAATGGAGGAAACTCTGATCCAGTGACGCCGCGTGAAGGAAGAAGGTCTTCGGATTGTAAACTTATTTTATCAGGGAAGAAGAAAGTGACAGTACCTGAAGAAAAAGGACCGGCAAACTACGTGCCAGCAGCCGCGGTAATACGTAGGGTCCAAGCGTTATCCGGATTTACTGGGTGTAAAGGGCGAGTAGACGGCGCTGTAAGTCAGCTGTGAAAACTTAGGGCTCAACCTTAAGCCTGCAGCTGAAACTGTGGTGCTAGAGTGCAGGAGAGGTAAGCGGAATTCCTAGTGTAGCGGTGAAATGCGTAGATATT
>CAJMLO010000107.1 GCA_905214245.1 uncultured bacterium | reverse complement strand
ACTTGATATATAAAGTTGAAAGTATCAAAAAAAGCCCATTTCATCGAATTTTATAATATAGATGATACAATAATAGAGAATATAAAGTGCTCTTATTGCTGTTGGAAAAAAAACTCTTTTAGTTAGTATTTATGAAATATTTTACTTTGCTCTCAAATTTATATGGAGTAGTTTATATCCTGACTTGAACTTAAAAAATATCTCCAAAAAGTAAGTGTACTTTATCAGCTGTCTAAGTGCATTTGCTTGATTTATGAACCACACTTACTTTTTAAGGTAATACAATAATAACATTTACATGATATGAAAGACATTTATGCATATATAATAACATTGACTATTTAAGCAATTGATCGAAGATTTCTCTAAAAACTTTATCGGCGTGCTCTTGCATTATTCGTATATAATTAAATATAGGACGATTGTTTTTCATACTATGACCAATACAATATTCTATTTTTTCTATTTCGATACCTATATCATAACCATGTTGTGCAAATGTTTTTCTTGCAGAATAATATGAAACCTTTCTATTTATGCCTGCCAGATCAGTCACCTTCCCTATATGTCTAAAGACCAAACTATATACTTTTTCATAAGATTCATATTTGCCAAAAACTAATTTCCCATTTTCAGAAATATATCGTTCAATAATTGTCTGTGCTTCTGGCTGGATAGTGAAAGCTATTTCATTTTCATTTTTTTTGCTATTACGGGTTTTATGTCTTATATATCTCATACAGTTCCCTTTAGTGAAATCATACTCCATTAGGTCTCTTAGATTAATACCACCTAAATAATAAGTTAACATAAATATATCTCGAGCCATGATATGCACAGACTTGAATAATTTCACATCACGTATTTTTTTTAATTCATCAACGGACAGATCTAGTTCTCTGATATTACTAACTGGCATTTTAAATAAAACAAAAGGATGAACTAAATAAGTTACATAATTCATTTTCCTGGCATAGTTCAATATTACTTTTATTAAAGTGAGGTAAATTCTGATAGAAGTTTCTTTTAATCCTTCAGCCTTCATTACATCAGCGAAACTTTGTATATGTGTCGGACTGAGTTGTACCAAAGGAAAATCACCTTTCATATGTTTAAGGAACTTTGCACAAGCTATATTATATAATTTATGTGATTTTTTACGATCGTCTGCTTCCATCATTGAAAGATATTCTTTCACTACCGTATTAAAGGTTATTCCTTTTTTTTGTTGTTCCCGAGTTATAACATGTATCAATTCAGTGCATGAAATATTCGACTGATAATGAATAGACGAAAGAATCTCTTCGTATTCATTAATCAACTTGCGCAAACAAGCATTTATATTAGCTGCATTTTCATGTTTTACTACTCGTCCATTTTTCATTTGATTTGCAGAATCCAAAATGAATTGGGTTGAAATATATCTCGTTTGTGAACGATGAGCCACTGCGATCCTGACTCTATGTCTACCGTTAGATAATTTTTTAGCAGGTACAATTACTATTGAAAGATTAGCCATATTCAAATTTTAGTTTATACGTTTTACAATACAATATTAAAGTAACAATCAGAAATAAAAGCACTCTTGTATAACAAAAATGCTCTTGAAACTATCCATTTTGAGATTGTTCACAGAAGTTTGTACTATTTTTCAGTTGAAAAGACGGAAAATTCCATGCTTTTGTACAATCCTACATTGGCTTTTTTAATATTCGCGCATATATTTGCAACACTTTTTCACAGGTAGGAGACCTATTTCTCCTGAGAGAATAGAAAAC
>CAJMLO010000106.1 GCA_905214245.1 uncultured bacterium | reverse complement strand
ATTAATTGCATAAATTTAAAATAATGGGAGGAATAAACATGGCATTTTATTCATATATTTTTTCAGCAAATTATAAAAGATTTTTTAATAGATTAAAAGAAGTAGCAAAAAAAGAAAACAAAAATTATATAGGTATGGTATTTGATACAGTGTATTGCGTATTCAGATACGGCTTAGGTTTGACAGACTATCTAAGTTTTCAAATATACAATAAAACTGCAAAAGAAAGAAAAGAATATGTAGGAACAAGAATGGAAAATAAATTTTATGCTAAAGTTTCACCAAGCGAATATAAAGCAAAATTTAGCATGAAGCCAACATTTTTACATGATTTTAAGCAATATGTAAAAAGAGATTATTTTGTTCCTAAAGATGGAAATTATGATGAATTTGTAAGTTTTATAAACAAACATAATATATTTATGGCAAAACCACTTGACGGATTAGGTGGTAAAGGCGTAAGCAAAGAAAATGTAACAGATATAGACGATAAAAAAGCTTATTACGACAAATTAGTAGAAAATCACATGTTTCTAGAAGAAGTTGTTGTACAACATCCAGATTTAAATAAATTATGTGCTAAAAGCGTTAATACAATGCGTATCATGACATTTTATAACAACGGTAATCCAAGAATACTTTGGGTAGGATTAAGAGTTGGAAATGGCGTAAATTCAATAGATAACTTTCACGCAAAAGGTATGGCTGTAAATGTAGATATGGAAACAGGTAAACTTATTGGCAATGGAATTGACCAAGAATTACATCAATTTTCTGAGCATCCTGTTACACATGTTAAATTTGATGGATTCCAAATACCTTGCTTTGAGGAAGCAAAACAATTAGTTCTAAAAGCTGCACTTGAAAGTGATAAGATATTAGTTGTGGGCTGGGATGTAGCAGTAACTCCAGAGGGTCCTGTACTAATTGAAGGAAACAGGAGACCAAGCTTTGATCTTGTTCAGGTATTAGCTGGAAGAGGAAGAATGGACATAGTTAGAAGTGTTTTAAATGATATAGATAAATAATTAAGAACAAAAGTGTACTATTGAGTCACAATATGTGGAAGTCAAAATATTACAAGAAAAAACTTTTTACTAAACTTTGCTTTAGCAAAAAGTTTTTTTCTATTGTAAAATTCTTGTGAACACAGTATTTTAAGTTCTAATCAAGACAAGTTGTGAATATAATATGTGTAGACTACAATATCACAAAAGGAGAGATGCTATATGACAATCGAAGATAGAAAATCAAACTTAAATACACAGTCAAATGGAACGCTACAAAATATTATATTAGAAAACAGAGAAAAATTAAGTATTTCCGGAGTTTCAGATGTTCTTAGTTTTGATGACCAGATTGTAATACTTGAAACTCAATTAGGTTTATTGACTGTAAAGGGAGAAAATTTACGTATAAATAAATTAAGTTTGGATACTGAAGAAGTAATAATAGATGGAGAAATATACAATCTTGGATATAGTGAAAAAGATAATATTCAAAAATCTGGTGGAATATTTAATAAAATTTTTAGATAAATTGTGAGGAGAAAAAATTGAACATAAAAACTCAATCTTTTACTTTTATAATATTTATTTTTGTAGGAATATTGATTGGAATCGTATTTGATATATTTAGAATTATTAGAAGATCATTTAAGACTCCTGATTTTATAACATATATAGAAGATATACTTTTTTGGATTATATCAGGTACTTTATTACTATTTTGCATTTTTACATTTAATAATGGTGAACTTCGTTTATATTTATTTGTTAGTATAATCCTTGGAAACCTT
>CAJMLO010000105.1 GCA_905214245.1 uncultured bacterium | reverse complement strand
ATTCTATACTTTTTCATTTTCTCCCCCCATTAGTTGATATATCAGGTCTTTCGGCATTTCTTGTATTAATTGTATTATAAAAATAGAAGAGCAATTCTACTCTTCTATTTTATATTTTTTAAAAAATATGACATTCTCTCGACAAATTCTTTATTTGTTTTTGTTGAAATCATTTGCTGTATAAGTTCTTCTGTAATTTCTGTAACTGGTTTTGTAGACATTGCTTTTCTTAATGCAAATACAGTTTCTAATTCCTCTGAAGATAATAATAGTTCTTCCCTTCTTGTACCAGATTTATTTATGTCTATTGCTGGGAATATACGTTTTTCTGATAGCCCCCTATCTAGATGTACTTCCATATTTCCTGTACCTTTAAATTCTTCAAATATAACATCATCCATTCTACTACCTGTTTCAATCAATGCAGTTGCAAGTATTGTTAAACTTCCCCCATTTTCAATATTTCTTGCTGCACCAAAGAATTTTTTAGGCTTATGTAATGCACTTGGGTCCAAACCTCCTGATAATGTTCTTCCAGATGAAGGAATAACCAAGTTATAAGCTCTAGCAAGTCTTGTGATGCTATCTAGTAATATTACAACATCTTTATTCTGCTCTGTAAGTCTTTTAGCTCTCTCTAATACCATTTCAGCAACTTTAACGTGATGCTCAGGTAATTCATCAAAAGTTGAATATATAACATCTCCTTTAATAGATCTTTTCATATCAGTTACTTCTTCAGGTCTTTCGTCTATTAGTAATACAATTAATTCAATTTCTGGATTATTAGTTGAAATACTATTTGCGATTTTCTTTAATAATGTTGTTTTTCCAACTTTAGGTGGAGCAACAATCATACCTCTTTGCCCTTTCCCTATTGGAGACATTAAATCTATAATTCTCATTGCATATTCTGTAGGAACAGTTTCAAGACGAATCCTTTCATTAGGGTATATTGGTGTAAGGTCATCAAATTTTTTTCTTTTATAAGCCATTTCTGGAGCTTCCCCGTTAACCTCTCCAACATATATTAGTGCAGGAAATTTTTCTCCTTCTTTAGGCATTCTTGATATACCTTTTATTTTATCTCCCTTATCTAATTTAAATCTTCTAATTTGTACTGGAGAGATATAAACATCTTTCGGACTTGATAAATAATTTTCTCCTCTTAGGAAACCATAACCATCTGGAAGTACCTCTAATATACCTTCTACAATATTGTCTCCATCATTTGTCAATTTATATCCTGTTTGCTCAGTGCCTTCATTAGGAATTTTTTCAATTTCATTTTCATCTTTTAAGCATTCATTTTTTTCTATATTATCATTTAATAATTCTATTAATTCTTCTTTTCTTAATTTTGATACGTTTTTTATGCCTTTTTCTTTGGCAAACTGACGTAATTCTACCAATGTATAATTTTCTATATTCATTTTTTGCCCCCTAATTTATAAATAATATCAGTGAAAGTCGTTAAAAGAAACAACTTAAAATTTTAAAGTTGTTCTATTTCATTTTGTTACATTTTTTGTTGGAATAATTAGATTTAAAGTAATAATGATAAAATGACTCACAAAAGGAGCAGTGTAAAATGTGCTCCTTATTTTCCTATATCTATATAGACACGCTCATTTGGTAAATACATGCCTAATTTTTCTCTTGCTATTTGTTCTATGTACTCATTTGAATTAATGTTATTTTTTGTTTCATTTAATTTTTCTTGTTCTGCCTGAGCCTGTTGTATATCATTTGTATAGTGAAATCCACATTCTCCAGCGCGCGGACGCCGGGGAAGTATTTACAGATTCCCC
>CAJMLO010000104.1 GCA_905214245.1 uncultured bacterium | reverse complement strand
TGTGAACATCATCCCTATATCCCAAGAATTATTCGTTTTTTTCTATATTTTATCTTTTTACTAACTTTTTACATTTGCCATGTAAACTATCCTTTCCCACAAGTAGTAATTTCACTTTATTATTATCTTCAACAACTTTTTTTATAGATTTTATTAATAATTTTTGTCCTTTTCTCTTAGATATTTCTGCTGTGTATATTATCACAAAATCGTCTTCATTTATTTCTAGTAATTTTTTCAGTTTTTTCTTTTCATCTTCTGTCACTTCTATGTTAAACTTTTCTTCATCTAATCCAACTCCATGAACAAGATGTAAATCTTTTATTTTAAACTTTTTCTTTGCTAAATCATAATCTTCTTGCGTTATCGTTATTTGAGTATCTGTATATCTTGCCAACCATTTTTCAACTGGATAATATAACAACCAGTTTATTAAAGGTGCTCCTTTATAAAAATGATATCCATGTGCTGTGTATATTACTCGTGTTCCATTTTTTCTCGCCTTTTTTGCTGCTAATCTTGCAACTACGCTTCCCATTGGTGTATGGCAATGTACTATATCAAATTTTTCTTCATTTATTATTCTTTTTAATTGCTTTATAGCTTTTAAGTTATCTATTTTGAAAGGATTTCTTCGTATACTAATTTTATGGTGTACGTCACAATATGGTATCTGTGCATCATCATCAGTTGCAACATGTACTTCATAACCATGTTCTTTAAACATTTTTAAGTATGGAAGATGAAACATAGTTATATGTTTTGTTATTGTAGCTACAAATAATACTTTTTTCACTTTTAGTTAATTCCTTTCATTTTTTAACTTTGCTGGAACTCCTATATATGTTCCCTTTTCTTTTGTGTCTTTTACTACAACGGCTCCTGCTCCAATTATAGTTTCTGCTACTATATTTTTATTATTTATTACTGTTGCTCCTGCTCCAATGTGAGTTAATTCTCCAACTGTAACAGTTCCTGCAAGTGTTGCATTTGGTGAAATATGTACATAATCATTTATTATATTATCATGTTCTATTATTGCTCCAGTGTTTATTATACAGTTTCCTCCAATCGTTGCATCTGCATTTATACAAACATTTGCCATTATTGCTGTACCAGCTCCAATTGTTACACCTCTTGCAATTACAGCTGTTGGGTGGATTGCCGTATATAGCTTCAATTTATATTCATCATTTATTTTTTTTCTTAAGTAATTATTTCCAATAGCAATTATAAAGTAAGTATCTTCAGAAACAAATTTATGGCAATCGTTAATTTTTCCAATTACCTTATAGCCATAAACTTCTTTTTTACTGTTATCATCATCAAGAAATCCTATTATCTTGTCTCCACTTTTTTCAATTATATCTGCTATTACCTTAGCATGCCCACCGGCACCAATTATGACAACATTTTTAGACATTTACCTGATTCTCCTTATTACTGGTCTTGTCACTTTTTTCCCTATTCCCAGTGAATTTTTCCATTGTTGCATTACCTTCTTGTGCTATTCCTTCTCTTTTGAATACTTTTGCTACTGTCATAAATATTATTTTCATATCTTCAAAAAAAGTTATATGTTTTATGTACTGCAAATCATCATTAAACTTTTCTTCCCATGAAAGTGAATTTCTTCCACCTACTTGTGCAAGTCCTGTTAGTCCAGGTCTTACATCATGTCTGTGTTTCTGTTCTTCACTATACAATGGTAGATATTCAACAAGCAATGGTCTCGGTCCTACTATGCTCATGTCTCCTTTTAGTATGTTCACAAGTTCTGGTAATTCATCTAAACTTGTGCTTCTTAGCACTTTACCGAACTTAGTTAAT
>CAJMLO010000103.1 GCA_905214245.1 uncultured bacterium | reverse complement strand
TTTATAGCCAACTCATTTTCCTTGTATTCAAGATTTAATCTTTCGTTTACTTTGCAAAAACTTAACAAATAGAATTTTATTGTTCCACCATGACTTATAACAGCTATTCTCTTTCCTTCATATTTCTCAAGTATTTCATTAAAAAATTCATTCATCCTTTTATTAGTATCATTTGCGCTTTCACCATCGCGAGTTTTAAATTCTGGAAAGGCTAATTGTTCACGAGATGGATCTCTGGTTTCTTTATTATTCATAAATTTTGCTAAATCATCCATATTTCCAAGTTTTCTTTCACTCAATCTTTTATCTATGTTATATTGTAAATTGTTCTTATATGCTATATATTTTGCAGTAGCTTTTGCTCTTGTATAGTTGCTTGTCCAAATAACATCAAGATTTTGTAATTCTGTATTTTCGCTTAATTTCTTAGATTGTTCTTCTCCTTTTATAGACAATATTTCTTTTTCATTAATCATTTGAGAATTTTCATTTGTATTTCTAATCCCATTTTCCTCAACTGTTTCAGCATGTCTAATTAAATAAATAACGGTATCATTCATTTTAAATAACTTTCTCCCCTTTTTTATATTATATATTTTTTTATTTGTAAAATATTACTAAAGTTCAAATTTGTATAAAGTTTCACCTGTTTTTAATTTTTTTATAAAAATTGCTCCAAACTTTTCATAATAATTTTTTAAATCTGTTTTTAGATATATTGTTGTAAATCCTCTATTTTTTGCCTCTTTTAATATGGCATCATTTAATATTTTAGAATATCCTTTTTTTCTGTATTCTTTTTTTACATACATTGTAGCATACCACGGCTTTAGTTCTTTTTCTTCTTCACAATCTTTTGGAAATATAGATATAAATCCTATCAACTTATTATTATCTACTAAAATTAACTTGCAAAAAAATTCATCATTAAATGCATTATAAATTTTCTCTTTTTTTCTTTCTATTCTACATTTTCTATTTTCTTCTTTATTGTCTGCCCATTCATCATATTCTAATTTTGCAACTTCATCTAAATATTCTAATTTATTTTTTAAATTATATATTTGCATATTTTTTCTCCATATTACGTATATAATTATCAGCCTCATCTCTAGATTTAAAAATAAATATACTATGATTCATTTTATATTTATCCAATAACTTATAAATTTGTGGCAACTTTTCATTAGTAAAATTAATAATGCATTGTTTAAAATTTTCATCTAGTTTCTCTTCTACCCAAGGCAAATCGTCTCTTTTTTGGCCGATTCGTGATTTTGCACCTTCAAGGCAAACTTGAGTTGGAAAATCCAACAAAAATATAGTATCACATTCATTCATTCTTAATTCTAATGTTTTTTGATAATTTCCATCTATAATCCATTTATCCGTTTTAAAGATTTCTTTTAATTTTTCTTCTAGCTCTTCTTTTGTAATATGTGTACCATCTTTTTTATGATATAGCATATCTATGTGATATAATGGTAATTTAGTAATATTTTTTAACTTTTTAGAAAATGAACTTTTCCCGGCACCAGGACTTCCAATAACAATTATTTTTTTCATTTTTTTCTCCTTCATTTACTATTTATATTTAACATTATAACATATTTTTTAATTTAATCTATATTTCCCCTACATTTTCCGATTTTCCCACTCTTATCCCCTGTCGGGTTTTGTTTTCCAATCAAAAAATGTTACAATAAAAACATAGTAATACAAACAATTACTAAAAACAACAGAAAGTAGGCAAAAAAGTGACAGGTAGTATTGAAAAGCGAGGAAAAAACAGTTACAGGCTAGTAGTATTTAAAGGATATGATCTAGATGGCAGATCAATAAGACATCAAAAAACAATATTAGAACATCATCGTTTGCTATCAGCAATGCTTCATAAAGCAGTATAT
>CAJMLO010000102.1 GCA_905214245.1 uncultured bacterium | reverse complement strand
ACCAAAGTCTTTGCGGAACTTGGAACATTTGATAATGTAAATTTACCATCCATGTCAGTAACTGTACCTACAGTAGTACCTTTTACTAAAATAGAGGCGCCAACTACGGGTAATCCGTCCTCCTCCGAAATAACAGTACCTGTTACCTTCGTGATCTGAGCGGTTACCAAACCTATACCTACAAAAAGGCAGGTCAATAACAGCATTAATTTTCTTTTCATAAAATTCTCTCTTAAAGTTTAACTTTACATTAATATAAATTCATTCACTCTAACAAATGACAAAGGTATGAATAAAATTGTAATATCAAACAAATTATTGTAAAAAACATACTAAACTGCTATATTTTTATGCTTTTAGGCATTTAAAACTCACAAAAGACGAAAATAAACCTCATATTTATTCTTTTTTTTAAGTCGTTAAAAAGAGAAACTTTCAATTTATAACTGATCAGGTAAACATACATTAACCTATAAATGTTAACGAATCGTCTAATAAATATAAAGATGAGAACAAAATAGTAGGATAATGCTTTTCTACTTTTCTTTATTGCGTCTTATTATAGAATTTCAATTAAAGAATTAAATTATGAGGAAAATCAGTTATCGTTTCGTTTACAATCGAAAAAAAAGTTTAAATGACAGAGGGACCGCTTTGGTCCAAGTTGAAGCCTACTTGAATAAAAAGAAAGTGTATTTTTCCACACATGTTTATTTACGGCCAGAACAATGGGATGTAAAAAGGAAAATCATCAAAGATCATCCTAACCAAGATGCGCTGAATGGCATGCTTAATGAATTTATTATTGAATTAGAGAAAAAAGAATTAAGTTTGTGGAGGCAAGGAAAGACAATAACCTTAAGCCTCATAAAAGAAGAGTTCAAATCGAATACAGATGCTTCATTCTTAGGGTTTGCGCGTAAAGAAATAATGTCTTCTCAGCTAAAAGATAGCACTAAGCGCAACCATTTAACAACAATATCCCTTTTACAATCGTTCAAACCGACAATTGAGTTTGAAGACTTAACCTATAATTTCGTTACGGATTTTGAAAAATTTCTTTATGAATCTGGATATCAAACAAATACAGTAGCCAAGCATATGAAGCATTTGAAATCTTTTGTTAATGCTGCAATTAATAAAGGATACATTGATCCCAATAACTATGCCTTCAGAAGATATAAAATTAAAATGAAGGAAGGAAAACATGTTTTTTTATTACCGGAAGAAATGAAAAAATTGGAAGAAGTGTCTTTGACAGGAAGAAATAGTTGTCTGGAACATACTCTTGATGCATTTTTATTTTGCTGCTATACGGGATTGCGGTATTCTGATTTTGTGAATTTGAATGAGAAAAATATCGTAAAAATGGATGGAAAATTATGGCTAATCTTTGACTCTGTCAAAACAGGTACAGAAGTGAAATTGCCTTTAAACTTGCTGTTTGAAGGCAAGGCTTTAACTTTATTACAAAAATACCAGGGAAAATGGAGCTCATTTTTTTCAATTAAAAATAACTCAAGTGTAAATAAAGAGCTGATACGAATTGGCAAATTGGCAAAAATAAGCAAACACTTTTCATTCCATTCTGCAAGGCATACTAATGCTACTTTATTGATATATAAAGGTGCTAATATAACAACCGTGCAAAAATTATTAGGGCATAAAAACCTTGCTACAACACAAATTTATGGAGAAGTTATGGGAAGTACAATTATACGAGACTTGAAAAAATGTCAAAAAAGATAATTAACTCTATTGTCTATACATTATCTCTTATAAAGATGAAGAAGAATCATTTTCAAAAGTGAATATAGCCTTATCTTCTTAATAAAGTTTATCGTTTTGTGAACATGATAATTTTTTGTTGTGATTGCAATACGATAAACTAAAAGAAATAAAATGTGACAATATTTCCATCTCAGCCTAACCGGGTAGAAAATAAGTATCAAGGTTATTGAATTTCTGCAAAATTCATATATGTATATCATATAATATGCGCATATAAAATTCTATATCAGAAAATGATAATAATAGTTT
>CAJMLO010000101.1 GCA_905214245.1 uncultured bacterium | reverse complement strand
TTCATATATAAAAATATATTATAGAAACGATATTAATATTATAAATAGTCAAGAGTTTATAAATTGTAATGATAAAGATATAAGTTTATTTATGGCTGCTAATAGGCCTGAGTCACAAGCTTCGTGGTTGCAGATTTCGAGAAGGCACGTTTCTGGTAATAAAATTACGGTTGTATATTCAACAGAAATAAAGATAACAAATGCTGGAGCTGTAAGTGTCGGCACTGGAAATTATATATTTATCACGAAAATAGAAGGCTTTAAATAAGGTGGTGATAAGAAAATATGGATAAAATTTTTAATTGGACAAGTATAATAATTGGAGCAATAGGAGGATGTGTTATAACCTTGTTAGGAGGATGGGATAAATTGATAATGGCACTATTATTATTGATGTGCTTCGATTATATAACGGGACTAATAAAAGCAATTTTTAATAAAAAATTGTCAAGTCAAATTGGATTTAAAGGAATACTTAAGAAAGTTCTTATTTTGGTAATAGTTAGTGTGTCAGTAATTGCTGAAAATTATTTGGGAGTTCCTGCTGTGAGAGAAATGGTCATAATGTTTTTTGCTGTTAATGAGGCACTTTCTGTTTTAGAGAATGCAGGTAATATGGGATTGCCATTACCCAAAAAATTAAAACAAGCACTTATACAAATAAGAGATGAAAAAGGAGTGAACAAAGATGAATAAGAGAAAGATAATAATATCTACTGTAACAATAATTTTAGCTATTATTGGTATATTTGTTGGTATCAGTTATACAGATGAAGATATAAACAAAATATCAGATGGAGTTGAAACAGTTGTTAATATAATAGAAGATAATAAATCTACTACAGAGATTCCAAACCTTACAAAAGAGGATGAACAGGTTCTTGAGGTGCAAGAAGCTGACCTTGAAAAACAAGGCTTTGAGAGACAGGGAGAGATAGCATACAATGGTGCTGACAAAACACCAGATGTTAAACTTGGAGAATATGCGGGGCTAACATATTATTCTCAAATTGATAGCAGATGGAAAAATGAAATGTATTCTGCGGTAGGAGATAAGTCACAAACAATAGGGCTTTCAGGTTGCGGACCAACATGTAGTGCAATGGTTGTTAGTTCTATCAAAGGAAACATCACGCCACCAGATATGGCAGATTTGTATGTTAAATATGGATATCGTTCTAGAAATAATGGAACATATTGGTCGGCAATGAAATGGACAGCAGATGTGTTTGATATAGAATATAAAGAGACTAGAAGCTTTGATACGGCTATAGAGCTATTAGATGACAACAACTATATAATTGCAATTTGCAATGAAGGATTATTTACATATGGAGGGCATTTTATCGTTCTTATAGGAACAGATGGAGATAACATTAAGATATATGATCCATATTTATATGCAGCTAAATTTGATGTAGCAAGTAGAAGAGGAAAAGCAACAGTAAAAGAAAATACGGTATATGTTACTAAAACTAATTTTAAGAAATATGCAAATGCAAGAATGTATTATTGTTTTAAAAATGAGAACAAAGAAGTTAAGGACAACAACACAACCGTGGTAGTAAAGAAAGATGAAACAACAAATGTTAAAAGTGTAAATTATAAAGTGAAGGTTACTGCTCAAAGTGGATTGAACATCAGAACAGGAGCAAGTACAAATTACAAATGCACAGGTGCATATGTAAAAGGTAAAATTGTAAGAATAACTAAAGAATCGAAAGGCTGGGGAAAAACAGACAAAGGTTGGATATGTTTGAAGTATACATCAAAAATACAAACTAACCAATATAAAACAATGAGAGTTATTGCAAGAAGAGGATTAAACATAAGGGCTGGAAGAAGTACAAATTATAAAATTAAAGGTGCATATCAGTATAATGCAAAAATTAAGGTTACAGATATAAAAAATGGCTGGGGCAAGACGAATAAAGGATATGTATATACAAAATATTTAAAATAATATTAAGGTAGGCTATAAACGGTCTACCTCTTTTTTTGTGCTATTTTTAAGGTATAAAACTATATTACTTGAAAAAATAAAGGGCTTAAAATCGATTGTAGAAGGTCGATTTTTAGACAAAAAATACAAGAGTAACTTTTGCCGTTACTCTTGTATTT
>CAJMLO010000100.1 GCA_905214245.1 uncultured bacterium | reverse complement strand
ACAATCGTAATTATGACTGTATAATCATTATAAGTGTAATCTCAGGTTTATTTATCACAACCTGCGACTATCTAGTACAGATGAAAACTGTTGAAACAGATTATTTTGTTTCAAGACTACTTTCTTTAGAAGAAACTATTTTAAATTTATCATCTTTTGGATGTATTTTTACTTTTCCTTTTTGGATATTAGGGACATACTTCATATACACAACAATGTGTAAAGTTAATAAAAAGCTTGCGCTTATTAATACATTCTGTATATCTTATTCTTTATTGATGTTGGGGTTTTATCATTACAGCTATGCCATAATATATAGTATTGGTACATCAAAAATGATAATGCAAACAAATATAGATTGGCAATTATTAACAGGATCTAATATACCTTTTTTCCCCTTTATGTTTATTCTACTTCCAGTGACCTGGCTGATTGTTGGATTTAGTAACTTTTCATCCAAAGCTATAGTTCCTCGATGGTCTATAGTTGTGAACCCTGTTATACTAACAATTATTTTATCTATTGTCACTTGGATAATTCCCAAGACCGAATGCTTACTACCAGGCATTTTTAGTTTGGGGATCACTCTGTATTATATAATTTGTTGGATAAGCTTAAAAAAAGATAGAAATTTATGTCTAAAAAGAAAGTTTTAGTAATTGGTGGCACAGGGATTGCGGGACAATTTATTACAGATTACTTGCTACATTATCATGATATTTGTGAATTATTTATAGCATCAAGAGGTATTCATAAGATATCAGAGAAGAAAGTAAAGTTCATAAAAATGGACATACATGATACCCAAAATATAGAATCTGTTATTAAACAATTTGATATTATAATTTTGGCACTTGGTCCTTTTTCATGTGTAGGAACAGATATTTATACAATTTGTTTAAGAAATCACGTAATATGTGTTGATATTAATGATGACTATGGACATAGTGGACGTGTACTAGAAATAAAAAATGAGAACATAACAAATTTTCGGGGAACAATTTTTACAGGAATGGGATTATGTCCAGGGTTGACAACTTTCATGCTAGAATATGCTGCAGAACAATTAAAAAAAACTGTTTTAGAAGCCGAATTGAGAATCTATTTTGGAGCAGGTGTTGTTTCTGGAACAGCTTCAATAATCAATATGTTTGAGGGTTTTAAAGATGACCTGATGCTCCTTTCAGAAAGGGAAATCCGAAGAATAAAACCAACTAAATATCATTCAGATAGAACTTTTACTTTTGATCGTTTTCATTCCAATATGCCATTAATATTCTTTTCTAGTCCTGAAATAAGGACTATACAACGAGCTAGTCGATTTGAAGAACTACAAAATTTTGATTGTGCTTTTCATCTGCAAAATCTTCCTATGGGCATAGTTCCCTTACTAAGAAAGAGCTCTTTTATTAGAAAATTGATTTGTAAAATGGTCAATAAACAACAGGGGCAATTGGAGAAAAATGAGAAAAACGAGAAATCTGTGATAGTATGTACTTATGTAAGAAATCAAAATTCTATTGTAAAATGTTTATTGCACTCAGATTCCTCATTTAGATTAACAGGAGTATTTTGTGCGGTAATTGTGCTCTCGATAATAAAAGGATGTATACCAATTATGCCTGGCATCTTTACTTTTGAAGACATAAATATCAATCTGCACATGTTAAACGAAATATTAAAAAACAACAACATAAATATATCTATAGAGGAATAGTATTATGGTTTATAATAAATATATAGGAATAATAGGTGGAACTGGAACAATTGGTTCTATTATAGTTAAATATTTATTACAACTACAAACTCACTTCCATGTTTTAATTGGTGGTAGGAGATCCATAAAAGAAATATCTATGTCTACATTTTATAATAGTGAGCGACTTAAGTATAACCAAATGAACTATAACAATGATGTAGAATTGGATAATTTTTGTTCTCAATGTTTGTTGGTTATTAATGCTGTTGGACCTTCATTTAAAATAAATGACAAGATTGCCTTACATGCATTAAGAAATAATTGCCACTACATCGATATAGGAGGATATGGCATTTTGCGTGATTTATTAAAACCATATGAAAAAAGCATTGAAGCTCAGAAACTTTGCTTTATTATAGGTGTTGGTTGGATGCCTGGTATTTCAGG
>CAJMLO010000099.1 GCA_905214245.1 uncultured bacterium | reverse complement strand
CTTTTACATTTTTTGTAAATGTAAAATTTGAAAATTTTATATAAATCGTATTCTAAAATTCACGATTTTATTACTAATTTCGACAAATTATCACATATTTTATTGTAATTTAGCATAAATCGTGCTATTATTTATGAAGTCACTTGTAACCATTTAATCAAAAAAGGAGAGAGAACAATATGGAAAATTTACGCATCAATGAAAGTCTACAGTGTGAGGTAGACACAAACAGTTCTGAATGTCGGCGTGAACCAGCACATTGTCACATAACTCGAAATGGTAACCGCATAGCCAAAATTTGGCTAAATCCTGTTTCAATAGAGCCTGGAACTGGGCTCATGAATGACGAAATTGAAACGGTTGTCGAATTTATTGAGGATAATATTAGTGAATTATTAAAACAATATGAACTCATTAAGAAAGCGGTATAAAAAACGATTATAAAAAGCTTCCCGAAACTTCGGGAAGCCTTTTATTTTGTTAAACTAGCAAATTTTTTAATGCTTCAAGAATTTCATCTTGAAATTCATTTTCAAGTGAATAAATTTCATTTATACAACTACACTCGTAATCTACTACTTTAACTTCATCATAATCCATCAATATTTTTGAAATCTTTACAACACCATATTTTTTTACCCTGCACATAACAGCAAAATAATCAAAATTTTTCTCTATCTGATTTGTTGTTATTTCATGACATATGTTGTCAACAACAATAAAGACTTTGGCCCC
Organism: uncultured bacterium; assembly: GCA_905214245.1. GTDB lineage: Bacteria > Bacillota > Clostridia > TANB77 > CAG-508 > CALXVA01. The sequence continues at coordinate 1,416 of CAJMLO010000099.1, read as the reverse complement.
GTTATTGTACCGTTTTAACTCAATATTCTCTCCATCAAATGAAAATGTTAGTCCCATCTTATGAATGATGCTATTTTCATTTTTTTCAGAATCAGCCATTGTTCGATGCTTGTAAACTCTAGAACCGTCTTCTTTTTCTTCAAGTCTTTGAGTTAAGTCAATAACAGTATCTTCGGATTTAACTTCTGCTTTTTCGCCTGCCTTACATTCTGGTACATGAAGTTCTTCTAACATTACCTTTTCCTGTGGGTTTAAGTTTGTAGAAGAATCTTTAACTTCTTCGTCTTCTTCATCATCGAGCTCCGTATAATGGTTAAATTTTCTTGAATATAAAATATAATCAAATCCAAAACACTTTGCTTTTAGAGCTAACCTCTTATCTGCAGTTAAAATCGTAGGTCTTTCGGTTATACTCTGTTCCAAAATATAGTCAATTATTATGTCATCAGCTTCCCTCATATCCTTATATTTATATGGAACCACCTTAAATTTGCCAATTTGGTCTTCTATCATTTTATCCACATATGTTTTAATTGGATTTTTAATTTTATCAGATTTCTCATCATTTTTTAAAACCTTGTCAAATTCTCTTATAATACAATATAAAACAATCACCTTATTACTTTTATCAATTGCATCTCTGCAACTTTTTCGACCAAGTGCTGAAGTATCAAGTATTATGTTGTTTATATCTGCATTTTTAGAAAATATTAACGTGTTTTGATCAAAACCACAATTTGCCTCAGAATTATTATCGCGTTCACTGTTTCTTCTAAGCCTATATAAATAGTTCTGTGCTGTTCCTTTGCTATAGCCTAAATCCTCAAGATACTTTAAATCAGGATTAATTGGAAAATCTTTTACAACTTCCCGAATCTCCTTTATTGAATGTCCCCGTCTTATAAGTGCTCCAACTTCATTTAATTTCATTGATGAACCTCCTTTAATAGATATAGTTATTCTCTATTATAATTAATCAATAGATATAGTTATTATATCATTTTATGTAAACATTTGCAAGTCGAGGTGAAAGATTTAATATTTAGTTATTTTAGTTTAAAAGTAAATTCTAGTTTTATGCAAAATCTAGAATTTACCTTTAAATTTAAGTTTCTTAATTCGTGTGGTAAATATATCTTTGTATTTTTTTATTTTGTATTATACTATTTATAAGTGATTCAAGTTCTTTGTATAATTTTTTTCTTCAACAATTCAATTATATTACTTAAATCACTTTTTCTCGATATTTTTTCACTTAAATTGTAACACTACAATCTTCCTATTATAAAAATTTTCTTTATTAATTCATTGTAGACATTTATTGAAGTAACTGATTTTGAATATACCTTTATACAATTTGTTTCTACCTTCGGGTTATGAGGACAGAAAGTTTTTTTAAAGAAAGCCTTTATTTCC
>CAJMLO010000098.1 GCA_905214245.1 uncultured bacterium | reverse complement strand
CTCTTTTTCTGGATTATCTAGAAAAAGCATCCATTGTAATACTTCGTCATTTGGTGTCTTTTGGTATGCTTTTACTACCTTCGGTATCTCTATTATAATTATTTCAAAGTAATCTGTCAATACAAGATGCGTAGCTTCACTCTCTCGTATTTTCCTGTTAATTGAAAAAGTAAATTCTATTTAATAAAAATATAGTATAAATAAGTCTTACTGTTTAATCAAACAAGGACGGTCAATTTACACGATTTTGCAGAACCATAAGAAAATTACACAATGCGAAAAAACAATCTATACATACATTGAAATGGGCTTATTCAAGGATTGGTGTGTAACCAATATTGATTTAAGAAGAAAAGTAAGAAGAAAAATAACCAATCACGAATTTATACGAGACATTATTTTAAAGAAAAAAGATATGTCTGCTTTAACACAAGATAAGCTTGATTTAATGTTTTATCATATCAATTCTGTTCCAAGAAAATCACTTGGAGGAAAAACACCATATGAGGCATTCGAGTTTTTCTATAGCAAAGAACCATTAGAAAAGTTTAATATACAGAAGATAAAAGAAGATGAGGTCACTTTACAGCCTTATCTTCTTAACTTATAAAATCAACTATAACAAGAAGCATCTGCGCTAACCAAATATTGCCGCTGTTGCGAGCACAATTAAGTGAATAGAAATTAGTCTTACCTTAAAAAAAATTAATTTAAATTCACTCGCTTAAGTGTACCTTTTTTTCTTGTCTATATCCTCATTTTACACTAAAAACAAGCAAAAATCAATGTTTTGATATTAAATTTTTGCTTATAAATAGCATTTACTCGGTAACTAGAATTTACTTTTTCCAAATAGAAATTACTTTTTCAATTGACCATTTTTACATTTTATAATTTTATTTTTTTAAAATATTATACACTAAAAGTTTGCGGAGAGCAGTCTGCCCTCCGCATTTTGCCAATTACTTTTTTAGTATCTGCCTTAGTTATTTTCCAGTTTCAACAAGTTGGCGCATTCAAACGCCGCCATTGCATATGCCCTTTGATTCGGCATAAAAAAACGCCCCTCAACTTCATACGACTTTAACTTGTTTAAAATTCTAATAGCCCGTTCATAGTTACAAGCCATTTTGAATTCCATCGAAAATTTGTTGTTATGGTCAAAGCAAATTTCAATGATTGGCACAATAATTCCTCCTTTTGGAATATAAATGTAGATTATATTTTATCATATTTTATTAATTTTTGCAATAATTTGTCGTTATTTATCATTTTTATGTTTACTTTTTTTATTGTTTCTTTTACATTTTTTAGTTATTAACAAGCCTGTGGATAATGTGGATAACTCTGTGGATAGTTTGTGCTCAAGGCTTTCATTCTAGAGTTATACACATATATTATTGTTAATCAATTTATGAAAACCTTCTCAGTAAAACAAGCATATTTATTATGTCTATGTTCTAAACATTGTTTCGTCAAACTCCTTTTTGCAATTTTTATTTTTAACTTTCCCTGTATTATTGCCAATTGTCAAATTTTAGTTTTTTTGTAATTGACATAACCTTATTTAAGGTTTATAATAAATTATATAGCCTTTTAGGCTTTGTACGCACATTGACATAACAGAAAAGGAGTTTGTATGATTACTCGAAATAAGGTTTTGTTAATAACCAAGTCAACGGCTGTTGCGAAGTTCGTTAGGAGCTTTGAAGCAGTTGAAGAAATTAATGATGTTTCTCAGATTTCTCGGGTCTGGGAAAACAACAAGACTCCGGTTATTCTCGGAGCTGCCAATGTTAATTGCCCTGCAATATACCTTCCCGAAGAAGGTTTTGTGGATGACAAGGCATTTATCGAATTCAGCCATGAAAATGGTTTTGAATGCGGTGAAATGATTACTGGCATCAAGTATGACAGTAACCAGGAACGGTGTATCCTGTGTGAGCTTGCTTCTCTTAAGGGCATGCCCACCACTATGGAAACGTACAATCGGGTTGTAGACAAGGAAGTCGACTGTATTATCTATTCGTCCCCTCATTTTTATGTCACGAGCGAGTTAGGAGCTCTTAAACAGGGTTATCTCATGATTGTGCCTAAACAGCACATTCTGAGTGTCGCACAATTCTATCCCGCTCTCATGATTGAATATAACCAGGTCT
>CAJMLO010000097.1 GCA_905214245.1 uncultured bacterium | reverse complement strand
GAGCTAGAAAAAGAGCTTGACTCTAAAATAAAACTTATAAGTCTATTCAATTTTAAGTATAATGATATGGGAAAATTAAAGAAAAAATTAATACCGATCAAAGTCTTGTTGGAAAAGAAAAAAATATTTAAAAAATATGTTCAGAGTGGTGAATATTCTACACAAATCGCTTTTTTGGAGGGGCCTATTACTAGAATTTTTAGTGTAAAAGACAAAAAGTCCACTAAAATTGCATGGATTCACAATGATATTTCTAAAGTTTTTGGAAAAGGACCAAAATCTAAAATTAAGAGAATCTTAGACAGAAATATATATGAAAAATTTGATACTCTTGTTTTTGTTAGTATAGATAATTTAGACAAGTTTAACAAAGTGTATGATGACATGGACTTACCTCATGAAAAAGTAATTAACAATTACATTAATAGTGAAAGAATACTAAAATTAGCAGAGAAGGACTTAATAGAACAAGATAAGAAAGTATTTGCAACAGAAGAAAATGATGGACCAATAATAGTTCAAGTTTCAAGACTTGTAAGTCAAAAAGCAATAGAAAGACTGATAAGAGTTCATTCTAAACTTATAAAGCAAGGATATAAGCATAAAATTTTTGTAATAGGTGACGGACCACTAAAGGAAAGCTTGGAAAAACAGATTTACGAAGAAAATGTAGAAGAAACTTTTAAGCTATTAGGTGCAAGAAACAACCCATATCCATTTGTGAAGAGGGCAGATTTCTTTTGTTTGTTATCAAATTTTGAAGGATATCCAATGGTAGTAGAAGAAGCAAAAATTTTAAATAAATTTATTTTAACAACGAATACTGCTACAAGAGAGGCATTAATTGATTACTCGAAAAAAAGTTATATTGTTTCTAATGATGATACAGGTGTTGAAGATGCAATAAAGTTTGCCGTGAAAAACTATAAGCAAAAGAATAATCAATATAATCAATATGTATATAAAAACGATAGAATAATAGAGAAAATAGAAAAAATGATAGAAGAAAATAAAAAACATCCAGATAGGATTAGCAAGATAATTTAAATAAAAAAGAGATACTTTGGAGGAAAAAACGTGAAAATATCAGTACTTACGGCTACATATAATAGAGCAAATCTTTTAGATAAGTTGTATGCAAGCCTATTAATAAACAGCAATAATTGTCCAGATGTCCAGCTAGAATGGTTGGTTATGGATGATGGCTCAACAGACAACACTAAGAGAATAATGGAAGAATATTGTAAGGAAAGATTGATTGATATTAAATATTTTTATCAAGAAAATCAGGGAAAAATGACAGCAATAAATAACTTGGTGAAAGTAGCAACTGGAGATTTAATAGTCGAATGTGATTCAGATGACTACTTTACTAGAGACGCCTTTAGAGTTGTTGTACAAGCTTTACAAGCATGCAAAGATATGGGAGAAACTTATGCTTTAGTATTTTTAAAATATACTAAAGATGGACAGAACATGGGGAATAATTTTATAGAAGATGATTATCCAAGCACTATGTTTGATTTATATTTTAAGAATGGCATAACAGGCGAGAAAGCATTAGTGTACAATGCTTCAATAAGGAAACAATTTGAATATAAGCTCGAACATAATGAAAAATTTGTAACTGAGGCAAGATTACACCATGAAATGGACTTACAATATCAAGTAAGGTGCTTTAACAGACCAATAATGATATGCGAATATCAGAAGGAGGGCTATACTCAAAATATTAATAAATTATTTAGTGAGAGCCCATTCGGATATTATAGTTATTTTAAAGAAATATTTAATCAAGATATGCGTGGGGTTACTTTTAAAAAGAGACTATATGTTTATAAACATTACATATTATTTAGCGTTTTGACAAAAGAAAAGCATCCAATAAAAAATGTTAATGGATTGTTTAATAAAATAATGGTCGCAATTTTATTTGTGCCAGGAAAGATTGCAACAAAAATAAGAATAAAAAAGCATGATTAAAAAGATAATCGAATTATTTTATAAAAAATGCACGAAAACTGAGAAATAAAGTTGAAAAATGACTATAATATGATATAATTTTAGTGTGAAAATAAATTAAATTTGGAAGGGAATTTTGCGTATGTGGGGAGATATAGCCATAGCTTTTTTACTTGCATTTATAACAGCATTTGTTATAACGCCATACTCTATAAGACTG
>CAJMLO010000096.1 GCA_905214245.1 uncultured bacterium | reverse complement strand
TATTAATAGGTAAAAAATAAAAGAATGGAGGCTTAAAAAGTGGGAAAAATTGTATCAATAGCTAATCAAAAAGGCGGTGTAGGTAAGACTACTACTTCAATCAATTTAAGTACTATCTTAGCCAAAAAAGGAAAAAAAGTATTAATGATAGATGCAGATCCTCAAGGAAATGCTTCAAGTGGTGTAGGAGTTGATAAAGAAGTAGAAGAATCTGTATATGATATATTGATTGGAGATACAGAAATAAAAGATGTTGTCATAAAGACAAATATAAAAAATCTATATGTATGTCCATCTAATATAAACCTTGCTGGAGCTGAGGTTGAGCTTGTGTCTGTAATGTCAAGAGAGTACAGATTAAAAGAAAAATTAGATGAAGTAAAAGATGAGTACGATTATATAATAATAGATTGTCCACCATCACTTGGATTAATTACTTTAAATGCGTTTACAGCATCTGATAGTGTATTAATACCTGTACAATGCGAATATTATGCACTAGAAGGTCTTGGACAACTTATAAATACAATTAATTTAGTAAAAAAACATCTTAATAAAAATATAGATATTGAAGGTGCACTTCTTACAATGTATGATGCAAGAACAAATCTATCAAATCAAGTTGTAAAGGAAGTTAAAAAATACTTTAATGATAAAGTGTATAAAAATGTAATTCCAAGAAATGTTAAATTAAGCGAAGCACCAAGCTATGGAATGCCTATATCAATATATGATCCAAGGTCAAAAGGGGCAAAGAGCTATGAAAAATTCGTAAAAGAATTTATGAAAAACAATGATTTGGAAGCAAAAGGAAAGCATGCTTTGTAAAATAAATTTTGTAGGGAGGTATAAAAATGGCTAAAAAAACTGGATTAGGAAAGGGCCTAGATGCTCTATTTGCAGAAAATACATTATTACAAAATGATGAAGAAGAGAAAAAAGAAGAATTAAAAGATGGAGAAGAAATTGTTAGAAAGATAAAGGTAATAGAAATTGAACCTAATAGAGATCAACCTAGAAAGATATTTGACAACGAATCTCTAGAAGAACTTGCTGAATCCATAAAAAAATATGGAGTTATTCAACCAATTATAGTAAAGCAAAAAGATAACTATTATGAAATAGTTGCAGGGGAAAGAAGATGGAGAGCTGCAAAAAAGGCAGGACTTAGCGAAATGCCTTGCATTGTACGTGAAGATGATGAAAGAAAAAATAGAGAAATTGCATTAATTGAGAATATACAAAGAGAAGATTTAAACCCTATTGATAAAGCAAGAGGATTTAAATTATTACTTAATGAATATCAAATGACTCAACAAGAATTAGCTGATATACTTGGAATAAGCAGAAGTGGAGTTGCAAACACAATTAGAATATTAAATTTGGATCCAAGAGTAATAAAATTAGCTGAAGAGGGTAAAATTTCAGAAGCACATTGTAGGTCAATAGTATCAATTCAAGATCCAGACCAACAATATAAATTAGCTTTAAAAATAATTGAAAAAGGTTCAAGCGTAAAATCATTAGAACAAACAATGAAAAATCATAGAAAAGCTCAAAAATTGGATCCTAAGTATGATGCAATCTTTAGAGATATAGAAGATTCATTTCAAGGATTTTTTGGCACTAAAGTCAAATTAGACGCTAAAAAAAGATCAGGAAAGATAATTATAAGTTATTCATCAAATGACGATTTAGAGCGTATTTTAAGTTTAATAAAATAGACTAAAAGGAGAAAATATGGAAATTATTTTAGAATTTTTTAGATCAGATACTTTTTTATTTATTTTATTTATAAGTATAATAATTTTACTTGCACTTTATATAGCAAATTCAATCAAATTAAATAAATTAAGAAAAAGCTATGCTAATTTTATGAAAAAATTAGGAAATGGAAATAATGTAGATGAAATGTTAAGAGCATATATTTTTGAAGTAGAAAAAGTAGCAAAGAAAAATGAAGAAATTGTTTCATATTATAAAGGATTAAATGAACATATAGCTAAATGTACTCAAAAAATAGGAATAGTTAGATATAATGCCTTTAGAGATACAGGAAGTGATTTGAGTTTTGCATTAGCACTTTTAAATGAAAATAATGATGGTGTAGTATTAAATGGAATTTATGCACGTGATATGTCAAATATATATGCAAAACCGATAGATGAGCATTGTGCCGACTATTATTTTCTTCATTATTTTCCAGCGCAAGTTGTCGC
>CAJMLO010000095.1 GCA_905214245.1 uncultured bacterium | reverse complement strand
CATTTTTTTCATCTTTTATTCCTGCAATTTTTTTTGTCATAGTCCACTCATTTTCATCAATTACAGGAAAATATGTGTCACCATCAAATTTTTCATAAATTCTTGTAATATACATTTTATCCGCTTTTGACATTAATTGTCTATATACAATTGCTCCACCTATCACAAAATTTTCTTCTTCTGAATTTATATATGATTCTAATTTATTTATATCATTAACTATTTTTACATTTTCATTATCCACACTATATGTTGTATCATGTGTTAATACTATATGCGTTCTATTTGGAAGTACTCCTCCTAAAGATTCAAATGTTTTTCTTCCCATTATTATATTATGTCCTGTTGTAAGTTCCTTAAATCTCTTTAAATCTTCTGGCAAACTCCATGCCAAACTATTATCTTTTCCTATTACATTATTATCCGCTACTGCTGCTATAATACTTAACATATTCCTTCATCCTTTCTCTTTTAAATTGCTACAGGTATTTTCCCTATATTTACATCATGGTTGTAGTCATAACCATCTATTTCAAAATCTTCTACTTTAAAATCATAAAAATTCTTTGTTGAATTTTTTATTATAAGTTTTGGTTTTACATCCATTGGTTTTTCTTCAATTAATTTTTCTATAATTGGAATGTGTCTATCATATATATGACAATCACCTATATTATGTGTTAAAGTACCAACTTCTAATCCTGAAACTTGTGCAAACATACACAAAAGAGCTGCATATTGCATTGTGTTCCACCCATTTGCCGCAAGCATGTCTTGTGAACGTTGGTTTAATATCAAATGAAGTTTTCCGCCTTTTACAAGCCATTGAGTTGAATATGCACAAGGCTCTAGGTTCATATCTTTTAGTTCTTCATGATTGAATATATTTGTCATAATTCTTCTACTTGCTGGATCATTTTTTAATAAATATAAAACATAGTCAACTTGGTCCATTTCTTTTATTCCTTCTTTTGTTTTAAATTTATATTTCTTTCCAAGTTGGTATCCATATGCTTTACCTATTGTTCCATCTTCTCCTGCCCATTGATCCCATATATGAGAATTTAAATCACATATTTTATTTGATTTTTTTTGCCAAATCCAAAGTATTTCATCAATTGCACGCATAACTGTTTTACTGTTGTTTCTAAGTGTAATCATAGGAAACTCTTTTCCCACATCATATACATTAGAAACTCCAATTAAAGAAATATAATTTGCTTCTTCTCCATCTTGCCATCTTGTTCTTACACCAGTTCCTGCTGAAGAATATCCTTCTTTGATAATGCGCCTGCATGTTTCTATAAAATGTTTATCTGCTTGTGTCATTTGTTTTCCCTCCTAATTTTTTCCTATTATATCCCTTTCTCTCAAAAGTTGTCAATGGGGACGGAGCTTTTCGACAACTTGGCGAAATGTAAGCGCTCAAAGAAACGGCGTATTGAAGCTTCTTTAAATTTTGTAGTAAAATGATGATATGATTGCAACTTAAATTTTAGAGGGGTTGTTCCCCTCTGAAATATATATTTTAAATTGGAATTTTCGTACATTTTTCAAACTGGAAAAAAGTACATTCTTTCTATTGACATTTACAAATAAAGTTAATTGATTCATTCTTTACTCCCTGATATCCGGACACTTTTTCAAAAAACAAAAAATAGACATACTACCTGCCTATTTTTTTGTTTTAAGAGATTTTATGTTATCTCTTTTTTGTCATGCTCGCAAGAAAAAAAGCGTAATTTTTTACGCTTTTTTCTATACTATTGACCTAATGTTTTTATCTTCAACTCCACTTGTTTCAACTGTTTTATCAAAAGTGTCCGGATATCAGATACCTATACTACTGGCTATTCTCATTTTATCTCTATTAGCGCCCAGGGTTACTTTATGTAAAGTGTGGGCCTGAACGAATTGACGTCGCTGTAGACGCTGCTGCTAGTAGGATAATTGCTGTCACGATAGCTGACTGGATAAGCATGGTAGCAATAACCTCCGCGTATAACACGATAATCCGTATAAGAGGCCTCCATTGTCCACTCACTACAATTTCCTGCAAGGTCATATATATTTTTTGATACATCGGATGCTACACTTCCTGTTAATTCTACATTATCTTTTTCATCTGTTGTTCTTTGACTATCTCCTATATATCTACACATTGCATCCCACTGACATCCATATGTTAATGTACTTGTTACACTATTTGAACTTGAATACATACTTTTTGCTAAATATACCGCTCCACTTTTTCCTTCAACTTCACTTGCATCATTCATTGCTTTGCCCCATGGCA
>CAJMLO010000094.1 GCA_905214245.1 uncultured bacterium | reverse complement strand
TGCTCAAAGTATTTATTTTAAATAATTTGTGACAAATGATTGACTAACCTACAAACGAATTTGACAATAAAGTAAAAAAGGATTGACTTTTGAGAATGGTATTGGTAGAATAGAAATGAAAAAATTTAATTAAATAAAACAAAAGAAGGTGTACTTGAAAAATGAAAAACACTGTAACTGTTGGTGCTGTAAGAGAGAGAGAGAGAGAGAGAGAGAGCTACAATTTAGTGAAATAAATGGAAAAGAAAGAAAAGGCATAAAATTTGCCTTTATTTATAATATAAAAAAGACAGAAAATAAGCTAGAAGTATATTTTAGAGATAATGTTTCTAAAAATATAGTTTTAATCTAGTATGTTTTCTGTCTTTTTGTGTGAGAAAAGGAGGGGATGAAAGAATAAATTGTGATTGCAATTTAAATGAATGTGTCATTGAAAAAATGCTAAAGATATAAGAAATATTACATTTAAATTACAAATTAAAAAATGTATTGATTGTACACAAAATATCATGTACAGTGGTAAAAATAAAATTTAAAATGGAGGTAAAATACATATGAAAAAAACAAAGAACAGTAGACAAAAAGGAATCACGCTTATTGCACTAGTCGTTACAATCGTGGTATTGATTATCCTTGCTACTGTAAGTATACTTGCAGTATTTGGAGATAATGGAATAATAAAAAAGAGTAAAGAAGCAAGAGAAAAATATCAAGAAGCGTTAAGAAAAGAACAGGAAGTTTTTGATAGTGTTGAAAACGATTTTTCAGATTCAACAATAGAAGTTAAAAAATTTTCACAACAAAACGAAAAAGTTACAAGCTTCTTGAACGATGCTGATAATACATATACTGATGATAATTTTGTAAACTTTTCAATTGTGCAAAATCATGCTAAAAGATCAGAAATATATGATGATCCATTAGGATATACAATAGCAGTTGAAAAAGAAGGAACTATTCACATTGAAGACGAAACAAACGGCTCTGTAAACATAAGTGAAAATGTAAGTGTAGGAAATTACACAATCTATGATTTGATACCAAACAATATTTATAAATGGTATATAGAATCTGACGGTAAGATAACTCAAAAAGGGAGAATAATGCCAACAGGGAAAATAAGGATGATTCATGACCCTGTAACTAAAACTGATGAGTCTGACAATATTAGAGATATTGGTGGCTGGGATTGCGACGGAGGAACAGTTAAATACGGTATAATATATCGTGGAGAAAATCCGGAAATGTTAGCAAGCGCTACAAAAGAAAAATTACAAAATATATGGAATGTAACTAACGAAATTGACCTACATGCGGATAATGGAACACAAAAACTATTCGACAGTATTGAGTATTCTCCATATCAGCTATCAAACTCTTCATGTGTGCAAAATTTAACTCTCGAAAGTGATTATTCAACAAAACTAGCAAATGCACTTGTAAAAGTTATGGAAAATACAGTAAATGGAAAAGTTACATATATTCATTGCTGGGCTGGAGCAGACAGAACGGGCACAATTTGTTGGATGCTAGAAGGATTACTAGGAGTTTCAAGTAAAGACTGTTCTATTGATTATGAGCTAACAAGCTTTTCTGGAAGAGAAGCAAGATTGCGTACAGGTGAGTTTAAGAGTGCAATGGACTATGTTACTTCCATAGGACACGTTAACGATATGAAAGATGGGATACTACGCTGGTGCGAAAAATCAGGAATAAGTATTGATTTAATAAATAACTTTAGAAAAGCAATGTCTACAGGAGTACCAGAAGATTTAACTTACAATAATAGTGATACAAACGCTAATATAATCACAAAAGCAACAACATCAGATTTAAAAACAATATTTAATGGAACTGGATATGAAGATGGCAAATACTGTAGCACTAATGATATTAACACTTACAGCCCAAATAGTAACTTCTTTGCAACAGGAATAATGCATTTTACTACACCAATTAGCTTAGCCAACAAAACAGGAGGAGGAACAATATATATAAAAGGTGCAGAGTTTACAGAAGAATCACATTGCAGATTACAACTAGCTTGGAGAGGAACTACAATTTACAATGCTGGACAAATGTCAACTCTTTCGGGAATAGAAAGATATTTTACAGTAACAAAGATTTCGGACAAATATTATAGTCTTACTCCAAAAGTTACAGAATTAGCCAGTGCAATATCAAATTATACAGTTATTACAGGCTTTAGAATATCACTTCCAGGAAGTGGAGCAAATGTTATCATATCATATAATGAAATTAATTAATAAAAATTAACCACGCTTATAAAGTGTGGTTTAAATTATACAAGAAAAAATGTTTTTATAAATATAGGTTTAAAATAGATATGTCACAAATACATTGAAAATAAAATATTGAAA
>CAJMLO010000093.1 GCA_905214245.1 uncultured bacterium | reverse complement strand
TATTTTTTATCAGAGCAAATCTTTTTTTATTCAATTTTCAATGTACTTATGCAATATTTTCTTTATGTATATTTTATTACTATTAGTTACAACCATATTCTATCAATACCATTCGTATATGTCAATTATTTCTTTACACTTTTTTTAAAATTTTCAAAGACATTTTCAAAAATGATGGACATAAAATAATATAATATTTTCACCAAAGTGCAAATTCAAAATCATCTATATTGCATATAGGAATTGCTCCCTGTTTTATAAGTTCATTTGTTCCTTCTGATTGAGGACTTGAGATATTTCCGTGGAAGTGCAAATATATCTTTTCCTTGTTCTAGAGCATGCTCAACTGTTATCATTGTTCCGCTTCTTTTCATTGCCTCTATTACAAACACGCCATTAGAAAGTCCACTTATTATCCTATTTCTTTTTGGAAAATTCTGCTTTAATGGTGGCGTTCCAATTGGATATTCTGAAACAATTGCCCCACCTGTTTGCAGTATTCTTTTATACAGCTCAAAATTTTCCTCTGGATACACAATGTCAAGCCCACATCCTAAAACAGCTATTGTGGGCCTTCCATAACATACTGTTGCTCTATGAGCACATGTATCTATGCCTCTTGCAAATCCACTTATTATTACTATATCTTTTTTAGCAAGTTCTCCTGCAAATTCAAAAGCATATTTCTTTCCATAATCACTACAGTTTCTACACCCAACTATAGCAATCGATTTTTTATTTAAAATCTGCTCATTTCCTATTACATATAATTTTCTTGGTGGATCATATATATTCTTTAACTTTTCCGGATAATTACTATCTCCTAATTTTATTTCCTTTATTTTTTCAGTATTAATTTTTATATTCATTTAGCTTCCTTTCATAAGCCCCCGAAATGAATATTTATCTATTTATTTTTACTGCTTTAACAACATTGTTCATAAGCATTGCAATTGTCATTGGTCCAACTCCACCAGGAACTGGTGTTATATATGATGTTTTATGTTCAACATTTTCATAGTCCACATCTCCTACAAGTTTTCCTTCATCATTTCTGTTTATTCCAACATCTATAACAACTGCTCCATCTTTTACCATATCCTCTGTAACAAACTTTGCCTTGCCTATTGCTGAAATTAATATATCCGCTTGTTTTGTAAATTCTTTTAAATTCTGTGTTCTAGAATGACATACCGTAACTGTTGCATGTTCATTTAACATACATTGAATAAGTGGTCTGCCTACAATATTGCTTCTACCAAGTATTACAACATGCTTTCCTTCAATTTTTATATTGTTTGCTTCTAGTAATTTTACAACTCCATATGGTGTACATGATATAAAGCAATCTTCTCCAATTGCAAGTTTTCCAACATTTACAGGATTAAACCCATCAACATCTTTTTTATAATCAATTCTGTTAAACGCTTCTCTTATGTCTAAATGTTTTGGAATAGGACTTTGCAACAGTATTCCTGATATGTCCTCTCTTGCATTTAATTCATCAATTAAATTTAGTAGTTCTTCTTGCGTTATACTTGCATCTTTTAAATATTCTTCATACTCTATTCCTATTTCATCACAAGCCTTGCTTTTATTTCTTACATATACTTGTGATGCTTTATCATCTCCAACCATTATTACTGCAAGTTTTGGAATTATTCCTTGTTTTTTTAATTCTGTAACCTCTATCTTTAAATTACCTCTTATCTCTTTTGCTAGTTCTTTTCCATTCATTGTTTTTCTCCTATTATATGTATTTTTCTATTTCTACAACTAAGTTTCCCTTTTTGGTGCTGTTTAGTATTTTACTTATTTCAAATCTACCTTTTCCTCTTACTGTTATTTTGTCTCCCTCTTTTAGCATCTTAGAATTTTTTTTAGCTACTTCTCCATTGATAAATACTCTTTCTTGATTAATTATATCAATTGCTTTTGCTCTTGATGTTCTTATAGCTTCTGAAACAATGCTATCCATTCTCATTGAAGGAACTATTATATTTATAACTTCTGTTTTAGGAGCTATCACATTTATATCTTCAATTTTATGTATCTCAAATATGCTTTTACTAAATCTTGTCAATTCTTCTAGGCTCACTTTTAGCAAGCTCACAATATCTTTAGTTGCAATTATATCTGCTCCATCAATTCCTACAACGATATCTCCAATTTTTTCTCTTCTAATTCCAACTTTTATAACTCCTCCAAGATAATCCCTATGGCTATATTTCCCTCTCATTTCATTTGGAAGAATAATCCTCAAAATTTGTGCAACATTATTATAATCAAAGTATTCATTTTCAAAAACAGTTTCCAATTTTTCAGGATATAAAATTATCATTACTCTTTCTGCATTTTCATATCCACCATAAATTTTATAATTTGTATATTTTATGTTTTTAAGTATTTTTTCAAGAATAGCTTTTTGATGTATATCCAAAAAATCTGTTGTTTGTACACTATTTTTCGTTTCTACAAATTCTATTT
>CAJMLO010000092.1 GCA_905214245.1 uncultured bacterium | reverse complement strand
ATATTTTTATTAAATTATTGCCTACAAATCTTTACTTTTTTGGCAAAAACCCTTGTTTTTTTCTCGATTTTATAAGATAATATATGTGTAGATTTTTATTTTGAAAGTGGTGAATTTTTTGAAATATATAGATAAATTTTTAAAGTATCTAAAAACAGATAGAAACACTTTTGTAACATATATATTAACATTAATTACAGCTTACCTTGTAGTTGACAGATTAGTAGAATTGATGTTTATGATATTTACCGGAGTTTCATATTCTTATTGGGGACCAATTGAATATACCCTTGCATTTGCATCATGTATATTTGCATTTTATTGTTCTTTTGGTTCAAAATTTGTAAAAGCAGACCTTGATAAACTGAGATTTTTTAATACATATATTATATGTTTATATATCTTGTTTATCTCGGCTTTAGTACAGTGGTTAAATTCAGCAACATGGTTAGGAATACTTTCACTTCCTAATTATCCAGAACTTGCAACAGAATATTATAGTCTATTTAGACCAGCATTTACTGCAATATCACTATATATACCACTTGTTACATTTTACAAATTATTTAAATGGCTTACATTTACAGTTAATGATACAAAAGACTTAAAAGACTCTATATTTGACTATGGAGGTTTAAGCTTAGCTGGAAAGCCAGAAGATATTGGTAAGTTTTCATGTGAAGTCAAGCTTTGTACAGATTCAGAATCTGGCGATGATGTAATCATTCCTGAAACTAAACGTCTAGAATCATTTTTGACAGTTGGTGTTTCTGGTTCTGGAAAAACAACTATGATATATGAACCAATGATGGCAAAAGATTTTGAAAAGAAATATTTCTTTAGAGAAATTTCTAAAGAAATGGGATTTACAGCATTAAGAACAGGAATTGCAACTTTAAATTGTCCATATGATAATAAATATTTATCTGAAAATTTTAAACTATCAATGTTAACTCCAAATCCGGACAAAGAAGATTTATATAGCAAATACATGAAAAAAATGATAGTTGGAAAATTAGGTGGAAAATATGTATATAAAGATATGGGTATAACGTATTTATCTGCAGAACATGAATCAATTGAAAAGATGCAAAATGTTGCCGAAAATTATAAATTAAAGGTCAACTTAATTGATCCAAATAATTTGAACTCACCTGGTTTAAACCCATTTATATACGAAGATCCTATTAAAACAGGTGTTGCAATTTCATCTGTATTAAAAGGGTTATATGCAACTAGCAGACCAGATTTAGAATTAGCATTTAGAGAAAATACTGCAATTCAAATTATTGAAAACTTATCAATTATGCTTAAAGAAATGTACCCAAGACAACATGACGGAGACCTTCCAAACTTGGAAGATTTACTTAATATGATGAATGATTTCTCAATTGTTGAAAATATGTGCAATGAAATGAAGGAAATTCCAGAACTTGCAAATAAATATAAAATACTTATTAAATATTTTGAAAATAATTTTTATGCCGACAGCAAGGACATAAATAATACTAAAATGTCAGTATTCACCGCATCTAATGAACTTGATAATTTACTTAGATACCCAGGTGTAAAAAATATTTTATGTAATAGAACAAACAATCTTGATTTTGATAAAGCATTATCAAATGGCGAAATTACTCTTGTATGTACAAGAAGAGGAGATCTAGGTGCAAATGCACATAAAGCATTTGGTATATTCTTCTTATTGTTAATGCAACAATCAGTACTTGCAAGACCAGGTAATGACTCGAATCGTATATCGCATTTCTTATATATTGATGATTTTCCTGAATTTATATGTAAAGCAATTGAACCAGTATTTACAGTATATAGAAAATATAAAGTTGGATGTATTTTATCTGCTCAAACCTTATCTCAACTTGGTGGACAAGGAAATAATAATTTTAAAGATGAAATTTTAGCTAACTGTGTAAATAAAGCAATCTTTGGAAATGCACTTCCAGAAGATGTTCAATGGTGGCAAACAGAATTACAGGATAAAAGAGAATGGGATTGGAAAAAGAACTATGAATCAGATTCAGATAATCCTAAATATGGTTATGACACCAAATTAGCGGATATCCAATTCAAGTGGAAACCAAATTATTCAGCTGGAAAAATAATGTCTTTAAAAGGAAAACAAATTCTATTTAAAGTGAAAGACTCAAAAGGAAAAAGCTATGTAGCCAAGGGAAAACTTGATTTTCTAGAAAGTAAATACAAAGAAACACATAAAGTAAAAGAATATAATTTTGAAAAATTCACGAATGGTATTTCAGATTTAGAAAAAGTAAAAGAAGCTTCAAAATTTAATAGAGGTAACTTCGTAGCAGCAGCACAAAGTAATGATCCTCAGGGAATTGATTTTGAAACAGATCCAATTAGAATAGATAATAGCGATTCAAAATTTGAAATAAATAATGAAGATGCAATCATATTTGATTTAAAAAGAGATAAGAAAAATTAATATTTAAGAAAAGGACAATTTCAAAATTGTCC
>CAJMLO010000091.1 GCA_905214245.1 uncultured bacterium | reverse complement strand
AGTGATAAAGGCATGTTCATCCATATTGTCAAATTACTGTCAAATTCCCGAATTCCTAGACCATTGAGATTTTATTTTTTACATCAAGTATTGAAAATTTAACAAAAATGTGATAATGTAATTCTAGTAAATTTTATGAACCTATTTTTACGGGTTAATATATAGACAGTTATTATAAAATAATTATTTTAAGGAGGATTTTATATGAAACGGCTTTGCAGACAATTATTTGACAAATTTGCTAAAAAGGTAAAGAAAATGTCAAAAGAAGAAATAATAGTTAATACTATAAGCATTATAATAGGAGTTATTATAGCTTTAACTGCATTTCTTACTTTTGATAAGGTTCCGGCTACAATGGCTGATTACGAGCCATTGGAAAAACAGGAACTTTTAATTCAACAAAATCCAGAATTGTTGTTAAAAACAAATTGCAATATCAATGTAAATAATGATATTATTACTGTTACTTTGGAAAATAGCGAGTGTGAAATTAATGTGCAATATAATCAAAATTTTGAAGTGCTATCAACTTCAAAAAAAGACAGATGTATGTCTTGGATACTTGCATTTGTGATCTCAGCAGTTACTGGATTTTGGATTTATGTAATAAGCTTCTGGGTTATTTATAGTATTATAAATTTCATGGAGTTTTTGTACAATAAAATTAAATTATGTAAAGCTTACTTTAACAAATAATATTTTTGCGTTTCATAAACCGGTAATCATTAAAATGATTATCGGTTTTTAAAAATATAATATTTTTTAGCAAAAATTGTTTACTTTTGTAATTTTTTTGTATACAATAGTCGTAGTTATAAGCAAAAGAAAAAGAAAGAGAGGCAATTGCTAAAATGAAGATTTTAATGTTGACATGGGAATATCCACCAAGAATTGTAGGAGGGATTGCAAGAGTTGTTCATGACTTATCAAAGAGATTGATTAAGGATGGACACGAAGTTACAGTTGTAACTTACAAGGATGGAGATACACCTGCTTACGAGAACGATAAAGGAGTAGAAGTTTATCGTGTAGAAAATTATATGATTCACCCAAACAATTTTATTGATTGGATTATGCAACTTAATTTTAATTTAATTGCAAAAGCAACAGAAATTATACAAAAAGAAGGAAAATTTGATGTTATTCATGCACATGATTGGCTTGTGGCAAATGCTGCAAAGGCACTAAAAAATGCCTTTGATATTCCGATTGTAGCAACTATTCATGCAACAGAAGCGGGAAGAAATTCTGGAATACATGATGATACACAAAGATATATTAATGATACAGAATGGCTTTTAACATATGAAGCCACAGAGGTTATTGTTAATAGTAATTATATGAAAAACCATGTTCAAGGGCTTTTTGGACTTCCTTTTGATAAAATAAATGTTATACCAAATGGAATTAATTTAACAAATTTTAATGGTGTTGATAGAGATTATGATTTTAGAAGACAATATGCAATGGACAATGAAAAAATTATTTTATATGTTGGAAGGCTTGTATATGAAAAAGGTGTTCAACATTTAATTTCAGCAATGCCAAAAATACTTGAAAATTATCATGACGCAAAACTTATTATTGCTGGAAAAGGTGGAATGCTTGATGAATTAAAAGGTCAGGCTGAGGCAATGGGACTTTCAAATAAAGTATATTTTACAGGGTACTTAAATTCTAAACAAGTACAAAAAATGTATAAATGTGCTGATGTTGCTGTTTTTCCAAGTACATATGAACCTTTTGGAATTGTTGCACTAGAGGCAATGCTTGCAGGAGTTCCAACTGTTGTATCTGATATAGGTGGTCTTAATGAAATTGTTGATCATGGAATAAATGGAATGAAGAGCTATGCAGGAAATAGTAATTCGATTGCAGACTCTGTAATAAGCTTGCTTTATGATAAACAACTTGCAGCAAATATTTCAAAAAAGGCTAAACAAAAAGTAAAAGAAGAATTTAATTGGAATAAAATTGCACAAGACACACATTATATTTATGAACAAGCAATATGCAAAACAATGTCACAAAGACAAGCAGAGCAGATTGCACAAGAAAAAGCAAAAAAAGCGACAAAGGCAAAAAATACAGACAAAGAGATTACAAATTTATTAAGCTTCAAGAAAAAACATGCTTATGCTTAAATGCAGAAAGGCTAATTTTATATTAGAAATGGTGAATTTATGAATGTTTATGATACAGCAAATAGACTAGCTCAAGAAATACGCTCATCTTCAGAATATGTTGAGTATAAAAAATTGAAAGACAGTTTGATGAGTAATAGCGAAACAAAAAAGAAAATAGAAGACTTTGAAAAATTGAGATATGAGGTTCAGTTAATTGAGTATACAGGTGAAAATAGAGATTCTGAAAAAGAGAAAAAATTGCAAGAGATGTATACTGTTTTAGTTGAAGATAAGCAAGTAAAGGAATATTTTGATTTAGAAGTTAAATTTAATATCATGATAGCTGATGTTAACAAAATTATTGCAGAAGCAATAAAAGATGTTTTATAAAAATTGAAAAATATATATGACTGATTTAATAAAAAATAATGTTGTTATCCCTTAAAAGAAGGGAGAAAAAATGGAATATAT
>CAJMLO010000090.1 GCA_905214245.1 uncultured bacterium | reverse complement strand
CAGAAGCAAGCGAATATAATACAATGAAAACTCAAGTATTAAAATATGGAGGATTTTATATAGGAAGATTCGAGGCAGGAGTAAATAGTACTACATTAAGAACAAAAGTTACAACTGCACAAACAGTGGTATGTAAAAAAGGAGTAGCCCCATATAATTATGTACCATGGGGAAAAGCTATGAATGATGCAAGTGAAGTTGAAGGAGAGAGTGGAGCAGTATATCTTGCCAAAAACTTTGCTAGCCAACATAACTATACAAGTGTGACAAGTACATTAATATATGGATGCCAGTGGGATGCAATGTGTAGATATATAGGAGATAGTCAAAGAACAACACCTAAAAAATCTGCACTAGAACTTACAGGAAGTGTTAGCACAGATGTATCAAAAAACATATATGACCTTGCAGGAAATTGTAGGGAATGGACAATGGAGGCCTACACTACGACTGGTCGTGTTCTACGCGGAGGTTTTTACGACCTTGTTCGTCCAGTCAGCGATCGCGACGGCGACTATCCGACTGCCTACTACCAGCGGCCTTTCATTCAGACCCACACTTTACATAAAGTAACCCTAAGCGCTAATAGCGACCAAACAATAATATGTAGTGTATAGGTATGAACTGATATCCGGACCCTTTTGATAAAACAGTTGAGAGTGTATAATATGGTGTGTTAATTCATACCATATTTTTTTCTTACGAGCATGACAAAAAAGAGATAACATAAAATTATTATTTAAAACATTATCACAAAACAACAACTTTATGTAAATTAAAAACAAACCGTATGTTGACTATTTATGGTAATTATGGTATAATAAAGTAGTTAAAGGAAAAAATAACAGCAGAAAAAATTATAGTAATAAAAGGAGATAATAATTATGGATAATAAAAATTTAGTTTTCGGACACAAAAAACCAGATACAGATTCAATTGCATCAGCAATTTCTATGGCAAATTTACAAACTAATATTGGTAATTATTCAGAAAGCTTTAGACTTGGAAATGTAAATAGAGAAACAGAATTTGCACTTAAAACATTTAGTGTAAAACAACCAGAATACATAGAAAAAGTAGACGAAGAAGATAATGTAATTCTTGTTGATTCAAATGAATTTCCACAAAGTGCTGAAGGAATTGAAAAAGCAAATATTAAAATGATAGTAGACCATCATAGATTAAACTTGCAAACAGAAAATCCAATTTATTGTATGGTAGAGCCTGTTGGTTGTACATCAACTATTTTATATAAATTATACAAACAAAATGAAGTAAACATTGCACCTGAAATGGCAGGATTAATGCTTAGTGCAATTGTTTCTGATACATTATTATTTAAATCACCAACATCAACTGAACAAGACAAATTTATTGCTGGTAAATTATCAGATATCGCAGGTCTTGATATGTATGATTATGGATACAGAATGTTAAAAGCAGGAACAAATTTAGATGGTTATACTGCATCAGAAATAATTAATACAGATTCAAAACCATTTGAAAAAGATGGAATCAAGTTTGTTATATCACAAGTTAATAGCGCTGATGTTGATAGTGTATTAGAAAAACAAAAAGAACTTGAAACTGCAATTGAAAATGAAATTTTACTTAACAATTTAGATTGCTATGTATTTATGGTTACAGATATTTTAAATGCATCATCTAAAGCATTAGTTTTAGGAAATAGAAGAGATGTTTTTGAAAAAGCATATAATACAAAGTTATTTAATAATACAGCATTTTTAGATGGCGTTGTTTCAAGAAAGAAACAAGTATTACCTAAAATGTTAGAAGTAATAAAATAAATAATAAAAAAGGAACTTTAGTTTTTAATGAAGTGAACCCAATATAGTGGACACTGAAAAAAGAATCTATGGGACTACATTAATTTGTAGTCTCATATTTTTTATTTGATTTTAATCTAATTGTATTATAAAATAATAACCAATCTTTGACAATATCTATATATTGTTCTAAAGATGTGATATCATTATTATAGAGAGTTTCCTTTTTGAGAATACCATGGAAACTTTCCATTGGTGAATCATCTATAGGTGTTCCTTTTCTACTCATAGAAATTGTTATACCATTTGATTCACAAATTTCTTTATATTGAAAGGATGTATATTGGTAACCTTGATCTGAATGTATAATCAGCCCATTTACATCTTTTCTTTTTGATATTGCTTCATTTAGTGTATCTATAACAATATTTAAATCATTTCTATTACTAATTTTATAAGCTACTATTTTTCTATCATATAAATCCAATATAGTTGATAAATAAGCCCTTTTGCCATTTAATATCAAGTAAGTTATGTCTGTAGTCCAAATTTTATTTGGTGCATTTGTATTAAAATGTCTATTTACAATATTAGGCTTTACATTTTCCTCAATTCTCTTATATGCTCGATTTTTTACTTTTCTTGTATATTTTGGTCTTAAATCGTATTTTTTCATTATCCTTTGAACCTTTTTATGATTCATTAATAAGCCCCATTTATGTAGTAAGCCTTCCTCAATTCTTCTATATCCATATGTACCTTTAGATTCGTCAAATATTTCTTTGATTAATAGATAATCTGAATAGTCTTTATCTACAGTATTTCTATATTTATAGTAATTAGATTTACTTATATTAAGAAT
>CAJMLO010000089.1 GCA_905214245.1 uncultured bacterium | reverse complement strand
CATATTGAATAAAACTCTGAATAATCATCTTCAGTCAACATTAATATTATAAATATTAGTGCTGCTAAAAAAGTTTTTGTATTCTTTCTTGGTATAAATAAGTCAACTTCTCTGTATCTATATTTCTTAGCATCAGTCTTATATCTCCACCCAAAAATATTAGCAATAAAAAAAGCTTGGAAATTTTCCAAACCTTCGTATATGCTTTTGCCAACAATATTTAATCCTGTTGCAAAATTTAATAATTTTAAAATGCCTTCAATTATCTCAATTTGTTTTGTATCAAAATAATAAGGATAATAGTCATTATTTTGTTTTTCTAAATCTTCTAAAAACCATTTGCACTGTGTTTTAACTTCAAATGTTGTTATTTCTTTTCCACTTATGCAGTCTTGAGCATATTCTTTTGCTTTTTCTAATAACATTACGCTTCACCTCTTAATACTTTCAAAAGTGGATTATCTGCCTCTTTGTCTTCCTTTTTCGGTACGCATCTTAATGCAGATGCTATTGTCATAACATTTTCTTTTTCAATATCTAATAGCATTTTTCTTTTTGCTTGAATTTGCTTATCTATTGCTAACATGGAACTCATCATTTTTGCAAGTGATTTAGCATATTCTAATTTATAATTCAATAATTCATCTATATCTTCTCTATCTTTCAATTCTTCTATTAGTCCTTTTTCTTCCTTTCTTAATTGTGATATCAAATTATAGCATTCTTCTCTTCTTTCTTCTAGATCATAACATTCTGCTTGGAGTAGACAATATCTATTTATAACTACTTCATAAATTGCATCATTTTTATCTATATTTTTTAGTATTTTTTGTATCCTTTTAAATTCTTTGTGAGCAACTTTGTTTTGTTTTACTTCTTTTCTTTCTTTAAGTTCTATTTTTGTGCTTAAAGATTTCTCCCCTTCTTCTCTCATCTTGAGTTCAGCCTTTGTTCTATGTGATTTTTTTTCAGATGTTAATACTTTAAAAGGTTTTGTTGGTGTTGGCATGTTGTTCATCTCCTTCCTTATATTGTTGTTTTATATTGATGTGGGAATTTTTTTTAAGCAGAGGTATGCAGTCGGTGTAAAAATTTATTTTTATTTTTTACCTTTGATGGTAGGGGGGACTATTTATAAAATATCTCCACACTGTATACTTGTCTTTATTATTCTTTACTATATGCTTAATCTCATTTCTTTGCCTTCATTTGCTTTGTAGTAACTTCATAAACCTCTTCTTGCTTATCTTTCTATCAAATAACTTTATTATATATTCATTCATTGTTGTTATAGCTTTTGCAATTGTATTTCCTATTGCTTCCGCTACTTTACATACTTTCTCAAAAATATTTAATAACACTTCTTTGAAATTATTTATAAATTCCTCCATAATATTATTAAATATAATTTCTTTATTATCCCCATCGAGAATTATCTCACACTGAATATGTTTCTGTATAATTTCCGCTTCTTCTATTGTCATATCACCATACTTCATTCTCTGTTCTCCTGTTCATCTATTATTCTTTGCACTACTTCTCTTGGTATCTTTTTATTCTCACATAACTCATGATGATAATCACATACTGTTAATAAGTTGTCATTATCTAATCTTTTGTTGTAATCTTCATTTATCGGTATATTATGATGTACACTTAAGCTGCTTGTATTGTATTTGTTTTTTGTATTGTATAATTCCCTAATACATATCTGGCACAAATATAAATCTCTTTTCTTTATATCTTCTCTTTTCTTTTGCCATACTCTTGTCCATCTAAATTTGTCCGCTTCTGTTACTTCTTTTTTTCGTTTAGGTTTTTCTTTACATATATATTTGCTATCATGTATTTTGCCACAATAACTACAACTCTTTAGCATTGATTATCATCTCTATTATTTATTGCTTTTATATAATCCATTATCATTTCTATAATTTTATTTAGTATTGCATATATGATTGCCACACTTACTATTCCACAGAATATAACCAATGGACTTATTATAATTAATAACATGACTTTGAACATCTTACTTCACTCCTCGTACTCTTATTTCTTTTTTTGTTATTGAAAGTTTGTTAAAACATTGGCTTTGTTTCTTACAAGTCTTACATTTCCTTTGCATACATCTATCATAGTTGTCACTTTGCTTTACTAATTTGTCATATATATCTTGATTTGTCTTCTTAAGTATTTCTCCTATTCTCATACTTCCTCCTAGCTCCACGACGGATTATATAATCCCATCACACTCTTGTTATATTTTGTTGTTCTATCAATTGGCTTCTTGTAGCCTTTTATTTTGTTATTATCCTTTTGGTAATCTAAACATTTTATTATCAAAATATTGCTTTCTTGTTTTGTTACTATATTTTTACTGCAGTTATCTTTTTTACATGTTTCACATAATTCCATACATTTTCCCCACTTGTATTATATAATCCACTATGCAATGATATAAATGTAGCTTAGCTCTACACCAGATTCTAATTATTTTATATATCACTGCATACTAAATTATAGAAAAATAGAGCCATGTTATATAAACATAGCTCCGCAAAAGATTTATCTTTTTCCTAGAAAACATTTACGTAATAAACCTTGCAACGTCTTATGATACTTTATCATATCTGTAATTTTATTTTTATTGCTATTATAATAATAACACTTTCAAAACCAAATTGCATCCA
>CAJMLO010000088.1 GCA_905214245.1 uncultured bacterium | reverse complement strand
ATATTAGTTAATATTTTCTATATTAAAATTGAATATCTTAATCACAGTATGTTTTACTTACCCAGTCTTTTAAAATTTTTATAAATTCATTGCAAAAAATCCCAAGATAAAGCCAATTAAGTTACCTATCGCACTTGCTCTGCCTTTATATAAACTATTAGCCTCTGGTGTAAGCTCTCCGTGAAACAATATATACCATTGCTCCAGCAGCAAACGAAAGACAAATTGCAATTGTAGCTTCTGATATACCACCAATTAAACTGCCGAAAAATGCTCCAATACCTGTAGTTACCCCAGAAAGTATTACATAAAAAATAACTTTAGAACTTTTTATCCCACCATTTTTCATAGGTACTGCCATTGAAATTCCTTCTGGAATATCATGAAAGCATATTGCAATTGCAAGAGAAAGCCCCAATTTAAGGGATGCTTCAAAACCAGAACCTATTGCCAACCCCTCCGGAAAATTATGTATTGCAAGACCTATACTTACTATTATACCTGTTTTTAATAAATCTGATTTTATATTTTTATTTGTACTTTTTTTACTACTAAATTTTTTATCAACAATTATATCGCAAAAAATCATCATTATTATCCCAAGTATTATACCTACAATAACACTAAAAACAGAATTTATTTTAATTGCTTCAGGAATTAATTCAAAACATACAATTGCACTCATAAGACCAGATGCAAAAGACAATATAAATGATAAAAATTTATTTGATGTTTTTTTAAATCTTACTCCAATTATTCCACCAATAGTTGTACCAAATGTACCAAAAAATAAACCAATTAACGTAGTTTTAATTAAACTATTCACACATTTTCCTCCCTTTTAGAAAATTTTCCTTAATTTTCTAAAAATCTCATGTAGTCTATAAAACAACATTATTAATTTATATGCTTGTTATTTATTATTATTCAAATATTTTCATCCTTCTAGCAAAAGCAAACACGTCGCTTTTAATTTATAGCAACGTGTTTATTATATAATTATTCTTCTCCTTGTAATTTTTCAGCACGATCTGCAGCTGTTAAATTATCAATCATATCATCTAAATTACCATTTAGGAAATCATCCATTTGATATATAGAAAGTCCTATTCTATGATCTGTAATACGTCCTTGTGGATAATTATAAGTACGTATTTTTTCACTTCTATCTCCACTTCCAACTTGTGATCTTCTTGCATTTGTAATTTCACTGTCTTGTTTTTGTTTTTCCATATCATAAAGTTTTGTTTTTAGCATTTTCATTGCATTATCCTTATTTTGGAATTGTGAACGTTCTGTTTGACATTCTACAACAATACCTGTTGGCTCATGTATAAGTCGTACAGCAGATGATGTTTTATTAATATGTTGTCCACCTGCTCCTGAAGAACGAAATACTTCCATTTTAATGTCTGCAGGATTGATATCAATCTCAACATCTTCGACTACAGGAAGAACTGCAACTGTTGCAGTAGATGTATGAATTCTTCCACTTGCTTCTGTATCTGGAACTCTTTGCACTCTATGAACTCCACTTTCAAATTTTAATCTACTGTAAGCACCTTTTCCTGTAATCATAAATGAGATTTCTTTGTATCCACCAAGTTCAGTTTCATTTTCATTTAATATTTCTAATTTCCAGTGCTTTCTTTCTGCATACATTGAATACATTCTAAATAAAGTACCTGCAAATAATGCTGCTTCATCTCCTCCAGCACCTGCTCTTATTTCACAAATTACATTCTTATCGTCATCTTTATCTTTTGGAAGTAATAAAATTTTTATTTCTTCCTCTATTTGTGGAAGCTTTTCCTTTGCCTCAAGCATTTCTACTTCAGCAAGTTCCTTTAGTTCTGGATCAGAAAGCATCTCTGATGCCTCATCCATACTTTGCTTTGTTTTTTTATATTCTCTGTATTTTTCAACAATTGGCTCAATCTCTGCATGTTCCTTCATGTATTGTCTCCACTCATTTTGGTTTGCAATAACATCAGGATCACTTATCTTTTTTGTTAATTCTTCGTATTTTTTTTCAATTGCCTCTAATTTTTCAAACATATATAATCTCCCTCATGTCAATTAATTTTTTAATGTAATTATTATACATTATTTTTTACTATAATTCAACCAAATTATATGAAACATCTATTTTATCTAATATATTTTTTTCTCTATTTGTACATGTAAAAATAATTAATTGATGATTTCCAAGTTCATCTGATAAAAATTTAAGAATATTTTCAAGTCTTGTTTCATCATAATATGCAAAAGCCTCATCCAAAATAATTGGCATAGATTCATCAGAAATTTCATCAATCATAGATAATCTTAATGATAAATATAATTGATCCACTGTTCCTGTACTTAATCTTTCTGCTGAAATATAATCTCCGTATTGATTTTCAACAATTAATCCTTGTTCATCATTTATAGAAACTTTATTATATTTTCCATTAGAAATCTTTTCTACTGTATTTGACAAATTCTTCGTAAATTTAGGTGTAATACTATTTTTCATTTTCTCATATGCACTCATTAAATATTCTTTTGTCTTATTAATTAAATTATTTTCATATTCTAAATCATCTAATCTTTCTTTTAAATTATCATATTCTTCTTTTAAAGAAATCATATTTTCTAATTTTGGAACTATATTTTTTTCTTCTATTGAGATACTATTTAATTCTAATCTATTATTATTTAATTCATTTTGCAGCTTTTCTGCATAATTCGATACATTTGATAAATTTACTTTATCTATTATTTACTCAACATTTATATTTGCATATTCATGTTTTACTTTTTCAATAGTTAAATTCTTTTGCTTATCTATTTCTATGGTCTGT
>CAJMLO010000087.1 GCA_905214245.1 uncultured bacterium | reverse complement strand
GAAAAAGTAAGAAGAAATATTGAGGCAATAAAACTTTTACATAAGTTAGAAGATGAAAATAGATTAGCAAATTCTGAAGAACAGAATATTTTGTCGAAATATGTCGGTTGGGGTGGACTACCAGATGTGTTTGATGAAAGTAAAGATAATTGGAGCGAAGAATATAACGAATTAAAAGAAATTCTTACAGATGAAGAATATAAGTCTGCAAGAGCTTCTACTTTAACTGCTTTTTATACACCACCAGTAGTTATAAATGCAATATATGACACTCTAAAAAGCATGGGTGTTGAACAAGCAAATATTCTTGAACCAAGTTGTGGTACAGGAAATTTTTTAGGAATGTTGCCACAAGAAATGCAAAGCTCAAAACTATATGGAGTAGAACTTGATTCCATAAGTGGTAAGATAGCAAAACAATTATATCAAAAAGCAAATATTAAAGTTCAAGGTTATGAAAAAGCAGATTTACCAGACTCGTTTTTTGATATAGCAATAGGAAATGTGCCATTTGGAGATTTCAAAGTTAATGATAAAAGATATGATAAAAATAATTTTCTAATACACGATTATTTCTTTGCTAAAACTTTAGATAAAGTTAGACCAGGAGGAGTAATTGCATTTATTACTTCAAAAGGAACAATGGATAAAGCAAGTCCAGAGGTTAGAAAGTATTTAGCACAAAGAGCAGACCTTTTAGGTGCTATTAGATTACCAGATAATACTTTTACAAAGAATGCAGGAACAAAAGTAACATCAGATATTATCTTCTTACAAAAAAGAGAAAATTTGACCGATATAATGCCAGATTGGGTATATCTTGATAGAGATGAAAACAATATTACAATGAATAAATATTTTGTAGATAATCCAGATATGATATTAGGAAAAATGGAAATGGTATCTACTGCTTATGGCTATGATTCAACTTGTAAAGCAGAAGAAGACACAAATTTAGAAGAACAATTAAATTATGCGATAACTAATATACATGGAGAATTACAGAATAATAGTATTGAAAATGAAATTGAACAAGAAGACACATCAATACCTGCAATTCCAACTGTTAAGAATTATTCTTATGCAATAGTAGATGATAAATTGTATTTTAGAGAAAATTCAAAAATGATATTACAAGATGAGTTACCTTTAACGGCACAAAATAGAATAAAAGGTTTAATTTTGTTAAGAGAACAGGTAAGAGAATTAATTGATTTTCAAATGGAAGATTATTCAGATGAGGAAATTCATATTGCACAAGCAAAATTAAATGAATTATATGATAGATTTACAAAAGAATATGGCTTAATAAATTCAAGAGCAAATGAAACAGCATTTTCTAATGATAGTAGTTATTTCTTATTATGCTCACTTGAAAAGATAGATGGAGAGGGCAATTTTGTAGGAAAAGCTGATATATTTAGCAAAAGAACTATAAAAGCTAAAAAGAAAGTATTACAAGTAGATACTCCAGATGAGGCTTTGATTTTATCTATACAAGATAAGGCAAAAGTTGATTTAGATTATATGCAACAATTATGCAAGATAGACAAAGAAGAAATAATAAATAGTTTAGAGGGTGTTATATTTAAAGTACCTGATTATGAAAATACAAACAATTGGGTAACTGCTGATGAATATTTATCTGGTAATGTTAGAGAAAAACTAAAAGTTGCAGAACAATTTGCAAAAGAAGATTCTAGTTTTAATATAAATGTTGAAAAATTAAAAGAGGTTATTCCAAAAGACCTTACTGCAAGTGAAATTGGAATTAAGTTAGGCTCAACATGGATACCTCCAGAAATCATTAGAAAGTTTATTTTTGAATTATTAGATACACCAAGTTATAACAGATGGGATATTCATGTTAAATATTCTAATATAACTGCTGAATGGTATATTGATGGAAAAAGTAATGATAGAAATAATGTAAAAGCATATACAACTTATGGTACATCAAGAATAAATGCATACAAAATAATAGAACAGACACTTAATCTAAAAGATGTAAAAATATTTGATACATTTATAGATGACGAGGGCAGAAAACAAAGAGTATTAAACAGAAAAGAAACTGCAATAGCTTGTAGTAAACAAGATGCAATAAAAGAAGCATTCTTAAATTGGGTATGGGAAGATCCAGAAAGAAGAAATCATTTAGTAAGACTTTATAATGATAAATTTAATTGTATTAGACCAAGAGAATATGATGGCTCTCATATAGATTTTGTAGGAATGAATCCAGAGATAAAATTAAGAACACATCAACTTAATGCAGTAGCACATGTTTTATATGGTAATAATACATTATTAGCACACGAAGTTGGTGCAGGAAAGACATTTGAGATGGTTGCATCTGCAATGGAAAGTAAGAGATTAGGTTTATGTAATAAGTCTTTATTTGTAGTTCCAAATCATATTATAGAGCAGTTTGCAAGTGAGTTTTTACAACTTTATCCAAGTGCTAATATTCTAGTTGCTACCAAAAAAGATTTTGAAACTAAAAACAGAAAGAAATTTTGTAGTAGGATAGCAACAGGAGAATTTGATGCAGTAATTATTGGACATTCACAATTTGAAAGAATACCAATGTCAATAGAAAGACAAATTGCATTATTAGAAGAACAAATAAGTGATATTACAAAAGGAATTGCCTCTGAAAAATCAAACAGAGGAGAAAACTATACTATTAAACAAATGGAGAAAACAAGAAAATCATTAGAAACTAGATTAGAGAAATTACATAAGGAAGAAAGAAAAGATGATGTTGTAACATTTGAAGAATTAGGTGTAGATAAATTATTTGTTGATGAAGCTCATAATTATAAGAACCTTTTTTTATATACGAAAATGCGTAATGTAGGTGGAATAGCACAAACTGAAGCACAAAAATCTTCCGACCTTTTTATGAAATG
>CAJMLO010000086.1 GCA_905214245.1 uncultured bacterium | reverse complement strand
GCGAGAATAAGAAATAAGGAAAATAAAAAAATAGGCAGGTAGTATGTCTATTTTTGGTTTTTTGAAAAAGTGTCCGGATATCAGCATTGTCTGTACACCAAACAAAGGTTATCTCCTTCTGGTATAATAATTGTAACATTTAGAAAAATGTTACAATTATAGAAGTATTTTATGTAAAAAAATGTATATTATGCTAAAAAATTTATAAAAGTATTGCAATTTTAGATATGGAAATGGTAAAATAAAGATGTAAAAATTAATAAGGAGCACACAAGAAAAATGATAAAAAACGCTAAAACCGTTGGGAGAGTAACACACACACACACACACACACCTTACATTTAATGAAATAATTAATAAAATACAAGGCATAAAATTTGCCTTTATTTATGATAGATTAAAAGACAGAGATAAAGCGAGTTTATTACTAAAAGAAATTTTGTATATTTCTAAAGTAATAATAGCGTAATCTTTGTATTTTTTTGCGGTAAAAAATATATTGTGTGCTAAGTTTAAGGAGGTAAAAAGAGATGAAAAATTTGAAAAATACGAAAGAGAAAGGAATTACACTAATTGCACTAGTAGTTACGATTGTAGTTTTGATTATCTTAGCTACGGTAAGTATATTAGCTCTGTTTGGAGATAATGGAATAATATCAAGAGCACAAAAGGCAAGAGAAGCTTATACAAATGGAAAAGTTCAAGATGATTTGGCGATGGATGAATTATTAAACAATCTTAATAATTATAATACTATTAGTAGCGAACATTCTAATCAAGATAAAGAAAAAGATAAAGAAATTGCAAGCCTTAAAGAGAAAGTTGCTTCTTTGGAAGGAGAAGTAAAAAAATTAAATGGACAGATAAATGATTTAAATAATCAAATTGAAGAAGATTCTAAAAAATTCTCTATATCAACAACAGCAAATAGTAAAACATTAAAATATGTAAAAGGAGCTAACTGGGGAGGTAATGGTGCTAATTTAAGTAGTTCTTACACATTTGCTGAAGATGGATATTATATTTGTACAGCAGGAGGAAGTGCAAGAAGTTCGGGCGACTCATATAATTTAGGAATATCAATATCAACAAATGCAACTACAATAGCTAAAGTAAATAGTTCTACTTCATATATTGCACTATTGGTATATGCTAAAAAAGGTAATACTATATCAACAAGCGGAACTTTATGGGATTATTATAATAGCAATGGAGTTGTATATAGAGTATATGAATTGTTATAGTAAATAAATATGCTCTCCCTTATTATGTTTGGAAACTTAAATTGACGAGAAAACAGTCAATTTAAGTTTTTTTTATATACAAGGAAATTTTTCATTTCCTTGTATATAAAATGCTACAATCGCTCTTGCATTTGAGATTTTCTCATTGTAGTCGAAAACTCAAATCGGCTTTGAACAAATGGCGACCTAAAATCGGTTTGTTCGGGAATAAATCAAATTAAATTTGGATAGAATATTGAAAAATATATGCAAAAAATATATAATACCGGAAGATAGGAGGAATGATTTTATGAGTGAAAAAACAGAAAAAGAGATTCTTACAGAAAAATTATTTAACAAAAAAGAAAATGGTTGGAATACTAAAACTGAGGAAGAAAGAAAAACTATTTTCGATTATGCAAAAGGATATATGGACTTTATGAATAAGTCAAAAACAGAAAGAGAAATTGTACAATCAAGCAAAAAAATTGCAGAAGCAAACGGATTTAAAGATATAAAAGAATTTGATTCATTAAAAGCAGGAGACAAAGTTTACTATATTAATAGAGAAAAAAGTATGTATCTTGCAGTTATTGGAGAAGATAATATTGAAAACGGTATAAATATTATTGGTGCACATGCTGATTCTCCAAGACTTGATTTAAAACCAAATCCATTATATGAAGATGGTGGTTTTGCATATTTTAAAACACACTATTATGGTGGAATAAAAAAATATCAATGGACTACGATACCACTTAGCTTACATGGCGTTATAGTTAAAGCAAATGGGGAAAAAATAACTATAAATATTGGGGAAGATGAAAATGATCCTATATTTACTATAACAGATTTATTGCCTCATCTAGCACAAGAACAAATGGAAAGAAAATTGAAAGATGGAGTTTCAGGAGAGGACTTAAATCTTTTAATAGGAAGTATTCCATATAGCAATGAAGGTGCTGAACAGGTTAAATTAAATATTTTAAATTTATTAAATCAAAAATATGGGATTACTGAAGTGGATTTTCTAAGCTCAGAGCTAGAAATTGTACCTGCTATGA
The DNA here is from genome assembly GCA_905214245.1 of uncultured bacterium. GTDB lineage: Bacteria > Bacillota > Clostridia > TANB77 > CAG-508 > CALXVA01. The sequence continues at coordinate 688 of CAJMLO010000086.1, read as the reverse complement.
AATGCAGAAGTTTAGGATTTGACAGTAGCATGGTTGCAGGTTATGGACAAGATGATAAGATATGTGTTTATACAGAGCTTACAGCTTTAGTTGATATGAAAAAAACTCCAGCAAGAACTGCTGTATGTATTATTTCTGATAAAGAAGAAATTGGAAGTATGGGAAATACGGGAATGGAATCACATGTATTTGATACATTTGTATCAGAATTATTAAATAAACTTGGAATAAATAGACCAAATCTACTTGATAAAGTATTTTGTAATTCAAAAATGCTTTCTGCAGATGTTGATGCAGGTGTTGATCCAATATATGCAAATGTTTCAGAAAAGAATAATGCATCATACCTTGGAAGAGGAATTGGTTTAAATAAATATACAGGAGCAAGAGGAAAGTCAGGTGCTTCTGATGCAAATGCTGAATTTGTTGCTGAAATAAGAAATATTTTTGAGACAAATGATGTTAGATACCAAATAGGAGAACTTGGAAAGGTTGATATTGGTGGTGGAGGCACAATTGCATATATTCTTGCAAACAAGGGAATAGATGTTATTGATTGTGGTGTTCCAGTTCTTTCAATGCATGCTCCATATGAGGTTACAAGTAAATTTGATATATATTCTGCTTTTGAAACTTATAAAGCTTTTTGGATGGAATAGAATCAGTTTGCTTTAAGCAATTTCTGTAT
>CAJMLO010000085.1 GCA_905214245.1 uncultured bacterium | reverse complement strand
GAAAAATTTATATTATATTACAATTATATTGTATTTTGTTAAACGGATTTAAGATATGCTTTATTTGGTTGGCACAATGAACACTATTAAGGCACAATCAAAAGAAATTGTTTTTAGTGAATTGATCTATATATAATAAATTATTAAAAAAATTTCAAAAGTAACTGAGGCTATTTTACATAATTTGATTTTTGGAATTTTTTATGCTATAATTAAAATAGATTAAAATTTAGGAGGAATACTTTATGAAAATCAAACAACACGGAACCATTCCTGAATGGAAGCTTGATGTTACCTGTAAAAACTGCAATGCAATAATTACTCTTGAGGGAGCAGAAGACATGTATGCAAAATCACACCCTACTGGAAAAATGGATGGGATATACGTTGACTATGGTCCAAACACATTCCATTGTACTTGCCCAGAGTGTGGAAAGGAAATCAAAGTAGCTTCTAAAAGCATAAGAGAAGATATAAAGTCAAAAGTAAAACTAAAAAACTAAAGCTTGTCTTATGTTGTAGTGTAAATATCCCTTATCATTATAGTTAATGGTTAGGGATATTTCATTTTTTGACTTTTTTATATAAAATTGCTGCGATTTATAAAAAATATGATATACTTTAATAAATTGATTGATATTTGTATCAATCGTTAGAGGTGTGAAAAAAGTTGTAGATATCTACGTTGTTCGCACCAATAAAAAAACATTCAAGCAATTGAATGTTTTTTTCTTTGCTCAAAATAATTCAACATTCTAAAAAAGAATATTTGAATTATTTACACATGCTATTGGTCTGTAATCTTTTAGCAAAATCGAAAAATCCGTTGGTAGATACCAACGGACACTCTTTAAAGATTGCTTTTTTTCTTAAAAATGAATGTTGCTAAGCCAATTTATAAACTGTTGCAACAACTGTTGGAATGCTAAATTGTACTTCGTCCAAAACTCGCTCCAATGGCCAGTAAATAATGCATAAATTCCATTAAGTGTAGCCTTAAAAGCAAATTCTCCAAGCTGAAGCCAACCATCAAACCAGCCGTAGATAATTGGAAATCTTTCGGGAAATTCCGGATAGAAATAGCTAGCAACTATATTGAGTATTACACCAATAATTATCAATCTACTAACAATTTTAGCAAATTTTTCAAAGCCACTATCTAATTTCTTTGCCCACCGCTTCACTTTTACGTCGATCTGCTGGTAGTTATTGCTCCACCAAATTTTAGTGCTGTCAATCTGTGCCATAAACCAATTCTTCATTTTGTTTTCCTCCTGATAAATTAAATAATAATTGCTAAAAAAATGATTACAACAAGAACTGCAAATAAATTGCTAATCAATTCATTTGCACCAATCTGTCTGAATGTCCGTCTACTTTCATTAAATACGGATGGTATCATTTTGAAAATATTTCGAGCAATCCAACCTATAGCTTTAATAATTGTACGACAGGTATAACCGATAGCTTGAAAAATTCCGCTAACAACTGTTGAACCTAAATTGTTAGAAATTTTCATTCCTACTGCTCCGAAAAGCATTACAATCCCTGCCATAGTAATAACAATTACCATTACTAGCTCAACAAAAGCCTGAGCATATGCTGCAATTTGTGGCAAAAGCACATTTGCAATAAAAAAACACAATGCAATCAACATTTTTGTTTCCTCCAAAAATTTTTTTAATATATGTTAAACACACTAAGGTGAAAAAACGGGGATTAATTTATATACAATAAGCAACCTGCTTATACTTTTTATATTATATCATGTTTACATAAATATGTCAAAGAATACAAAACACAATTATATTATGCTCACAAATAAAAGGATAGAAATTCATCTATCCTTTTTTCTTTTTTAACTAACAAAAACGTATTCTCTATTATATTATAGTATAACTTTTATACTTCATCAATCTTTATATATTATTAAAATTCTTGAATGAATATCCTTTTTCAGTTAAATAAGTTATAACATCTTCAAGAGTTTCATACGTTAATTTTTTATCTGGAGCATCGTGCATTAATAATACAACATTTTGGTAATTTCCAACTGTTTTTTTCATATTTTTAAGTATTTTTTCTTTTGTATTTGCTCCCGCCGCATCAGAAGTTAGTGCATTCCAATCTAGATACGCAATTTGCTTTTCTTTCAATTGCTTTTTTGCAGATTTTTTTATTTTATTATATTCTCCACCTATCGAGCCACCAGGAAATCTAAACAAATGGCTTGAATAATTTTGATTATTAAGTGCCTTTCTAATTTCCGCTTCTGTTTTATTATATTCTTCTATTACATTTTCCGGTTTTGCATAAATCGAACTATACTTGTGAGAATATCCATGATTTGCAATATAATGTCCCTCATCATATTCACGTTTTACAATATCAGGATTTAATTTTACTCTACTTCCTAACACAAAAAATGTTGCTTTAATATTATGAAATTTTAGTAAATCAAGTATATGTGGTGTTACAGATTTTGAAGGACCATCATCAAATGTTAAAAATACTCGTTTTCCCTCTTCTCCATTATATATATTGTCGACCTTTTTAACAAAATTACTGTAGTCTTTTGTATTTGATGTTGAAGTATTTGTATCATTTGAATTTGAATCAATTGTATTATTTGTATATTCATTTTTAATTTCATTAGTTACAGTTGCAGTATTTTCTACTACATTCAAGATAGTATTTTCTACACTATTTTCTTTTAATTCATTGCATTCTACTTGAGTATTTTCAGCATTATCATTATTTGATATATTGCGATTAATTTTCACCTGGTTTTTTCCTTGTTTTATAATTTCGCTACTTTTATTTTTTGTTTCCCCTACTTTATATAATTGTGCTACCTTCACTCCCGCAAAAATTGAGCAACACAAAACAGATAATAATATGATGATATATATTATTATCTGTTTTATTTTTTTACCTTTCTCATTTACTTCATACATCATTTTATTTTCCTCCTAAAATCGACTTTATCTTCCATTATTATATACTATTTGTCAATATTTATCTAGCCAATTTTAGGATAAATTTTATTCATCTTTTGATGTATTTATTTTTAAAAATTTAAAAATTTCAATAAT
>CAJMLO010000084.1 GCA_905214245.1 uncultured bacterium | reverse complement strand
ATATTTTTAAGTAGCTTTGGAAAATCATTTAGAACAAGCAAAGAAAAAGAACTTATTAAATTTGGACAAGATAAATTAATGGTTGAAGCTAATTTTCAAAAAAAAGATAGAGATGGAAAAATAAGAATAGAAATAGGCAGTAAAAAACAAATTACTGTTAATGGAATAAAAATAAAAAAATTAAGTGAATTATTAGGAAATATTAATATTGTTATTTTTACACCAGAAGATATTAACATATTGAAAGATGGCCCTGCAGGCAGAAGACGTTTTTTAGATATGATGATTGGACAGCTAAGACCAAATTATGTTCATAATTTAAATTTATATATGCAAACTTTAGAACAAAGAAATAATTATTTAAAACAAATAAAAGAAATAAATAAACCGCAAGAAATGCTTGAAATATGGGATGAAAAACTTGCTGAATATGGTGAAAAAGTTTATTTATATAGAAAAGAATTTGTTGATAAAATAATTAATAAAATAAATGATATTCATAAAAAAATAACAGATGAAAAAGAAGAATTAAAAATTGAATATATATCAAATTGTAGTAATAAAAAAGAATATTTAAATTTATTAAATGAAAGAAGAAAATTAGATATTATAAAAGGATTTACAACAAAAGGTGTACACAGAGATGATTTTGTGATATATATTAATAATAGAGAAGTTGGAGTATATGGCTCTCAAGGACAAAATAGAACCGTGATTCTTTCTCTTAAATTATCTGAATTAAATGTAGTTTATGATGAAATAGGGGAATATCCAATTTTATTATTAGATGATTTTATGTCTGAACTAGATGAAAAGAGAAGAAAAAACTTTTTAGAGAATATTGAAAATACTCAAGTTATAATTACAGGAACAGACAAAGTTGAAATTTCAACAATTGATTGTAGCTTATATAATGTACAAAAAGGAGAAATTGTATAATGTATGTGCATATTGGAAAAGATGTTGTTGTAAAAACAGAAAATATAATAGGAATTTTTGACATAGAAAAATTAGAAAAAAAGAATTCTTTAGAAAATGTTTGCAAAAATCTAGGAATTAGTGATAAGATTATAGATGTATCAGAAAATAATCATAAATCTTTAATTATTGTAAATAAAAATAATGATACAAATGGATATATTTCAAATATATCAACAATTACTTTAGGAAAAAGAACATCAAAATATGAAAGGATGAATAAGTAATGGAAAAATTTGAGCATGAATATGGAGCAGACCAAATACAAGTATTGGAAGGATTAGAGGCAGTAAGAAAAAGACCTGGTATGTATATTGGTAGTACATCAATTAGAGGACTTCATCATATGGTATATGAAATAGTAGATAACTGTGTAGATGAGTCTTTGGCAGGATATTGTACACAAATTGATATAAAAATAGAACCAGGAAATGTAATTTGTGTAGAAGATAATGGAAGAGGTATTCCAGTAGATATACATCCAAAAACTAAAATATCAGCTGCAGAAACTGTTTATACAAAACTTCATGCAGGTGGAAAATTTGGTGGAGATAGTGGATACAAGGTTTCTGGAGGACTTCATGGTGTTGGTGCTTCTGTTGTAAATGCACTTTCGACATGGACAGAAGTTACAATTCAAAGAGATGGCGGAATTTATCAAATGAAATTTGAAAAAGGAAAAACAGTTGAGCCATTAACTAGAATTGGAGATTCAAAGAAAACAGGAACAAAAGTTAGATTTTTGGCAGATGACACTATTTTTGAAACTCTAGATTTTAATTATGAAACACTAGAAACAAGACTTAGAGAAATAGCATTTTTAACAAAAGGTTTAAAAATAAATATATCTGATCTAAGAGTTGAACCTAATTTAAAAGCAGAATTTCACTTTGAAGGTGGACTTAGATCATTTGTACAATATTTAAATAGAAATAAAGAACCAATTCATCCAGAACCAATTTATATTGAAAAAGATGGAGAAGTTCCAGTTGAAATAGCTTTTCAATATACTACAGCATATTCAGAAAATATTTACACATTTGTAAATAATATTAATACAATTGAAGGTGGAACACATCTTGAAGGATTTAAAAGAGCTTTAACAAAGACATTTAATGATTATGCAAAATCACATAATTTATTAAAAGATAAGGATTCAAATTTACAAGGTGAAGATATAAGAGAGGGAATAACTGCAGTAGTTTCAGTTAAAGTTAAAGAACCACAATTTGAAGGACAAACTAAAACAAAACTTGGAAATAGTGTTGTAACAGGTATTGTTTCAAGTATGGTAAATGAAGCTCTTGGAAATTTCTTAGAGGAAAATCCAAATGTTGCAAAAACAATTTTGGAAAAATGTATTAGTGCATCTCGTGCAAGAGAAGCAGCAAGAAAAGCAAGAGAATTAGTTAGAAGAAAAAGTGCTCTAGAGACATCAACATTGCCTGGAAAACTTGCAGATTGTAGTAGTAAAGTTCCAGAAGAATGTGAAGTATACATAGTTGAGGGAGATTCAGCAGGTGGAAGTGCAAAACAGGGAAGGGACAGAAAATTCCAAGCAATCTTACCTCTATGGGGAAAAATGCTTAATGTTGAAAAATCAAGAGCAGATAAAATATATAATAATGATAAATTACAACCAGTTATACTTGCTGTTGGAGCTGGTATTGGAGCCGATTTTGATATATCTAAAATAAGATATGGAAAAGTAATAATTATGGCTGATGCCGATGTTGATGGTGCTCATATTAGAACATTATTACTAACATTCTTCTTTAGATATATGAGACCTTTAATAGAAAATGGAAATGTGTATCTTGCACAACCACCACTATATAAATTATCTAAAAAAGGTATAAAAGATATTTATTGCTATACTGATGAAGAAATGACAAAACATTTGAATGATCTTGGAAGAGATGGCGTAAATATTCAAAGATACAAAGGTCTTGGAGAAATGAACCCAGAACAATTATGGGATACAACAATGAATCCTGAAAAGAGAATTTTAATTAAAGTAAAACTAGAAGATGCTATAAAAGCTGATGAGACATTTACAATTCTAATGGGAGACGAAATTGGTCCAAGAAGAAAATTTATAGAAGAAAATGCAAAATATGTTAAAAACTTAGATATATAATTAATATTTAATAGCC
>CAJMLO010000083.1 GCA_905214245.1 uncultured bacterium | reverse complement strand
AAGAAAGGAGCAAAAGATATGGCAAATATTTTGGATTACTTAGAGTGGCGAGGAGATTTAGATTTTAAGAAAGCAAAATTTAATGAGATAGATAGTTTAATTTTATCAAGATTTTCATATTTTCCGTTAGATGGCTTATTAAAAAATGATAAAAAAATTACAATAAAAGAAGCATATGAAAGATTTTTAAAAAAAGGTGAAAAAAATTGTAGAATTCTACAAATTGAAGATTTACAATTGTTTCCTGCAATGGCAAAAAGTACTAGATTTGGCGATTTATATATTACAAATTTTGTAAATAAAATTGATAAGGAAGAGGAAAAACAATTTTGTGCGGTAACAATACTTCTACCAAACAATGTAATGTATGTATCATATAGAGGTACTGATAATACACTTGTTGGATGGAAGGAAGATTTTAATTTAAGCTTTGATTCAGATGTTCCATCACAACATGATGCTGTTAATTATTTAGAAAAAGTTGCAAAAGAATTAAAGGGAAAGATAATGATTGGAGGACATTCAAAAGGGGGAAATCTTGCAGTATATGCTGGCATTTTCTGTAATGATGAAACTAAGAAACGTATTGTTGAAGTATATAATCATGATGGACCTGGAATGAATAGTATGGTTATTAAAACAAATCAATATAAGAAGTCTGTCAAAAAAATTCATACTTATGTTCCTCAATCATCTGTAATTGGAAGGCTTTTATATCACGAAGAACAGTATACTGTAATACAAAGTGTTGAAAAGGGTATAATGCAACATGACCTTTATTCTTGGCAAGTACTAGGACAAAAATTTGAAACTCTAAATGAAGTTACAAATGGAAGTGAAATAGTGGATAAAGTAATTAAAAGTTGGCTAAATGGTGTTACACCAAAACAAAGAGAAGAATTTGTAAACATTCTGTATCAAATAATTTCTTCAACTGATGCGGAAACATTAAGTGAATTAAGTAGCAATTGGGTTAAGAATGCTGGAAAAGTTTTAAAAGCATATCAAACATCTGATGAAGAAAGTAAAAAAATAATTTCACAAACATTAACAGCTGTTTTTTCGCTTACGAAGGAAAGTTTAATTAATTCATTAAAGAGCAACGAAAAAGATAAAAAAGAGTTAAGTAAATAAGTTTAAAATCCAAAACTATTAGATATTTATTACTAATAGTTTTGGATTTTTACTTTTATAGTAGGAAGTATAATCACATTAAACAGTGTGTAACCTCGAAGAAAAATTATCTTTTTCAATATAGTTTTACAATTGCATGAAGTGACTTTAAATCATCACTTTTTATTGTTACATAATTTGTATCATCCTTTTTACAATATAGACAATTTACTGTTTCGCCAAGTTTTATACCCTTTTTATACATTATTTCAATATTGTTACATTCATTTGCAAAATATATATCATCTGGCAAAAATTCGTATGCAACATTAAGATAATTTATATTGTTCATATGATGATTTACATCTATATCTCGTCTTTGCACAGTATATTTAAAACTTAAATCATAATTTTCAGGCTCCACAATCTTATCAATATTTGGATTTTCAAACACTGATTTATCTTCTGGCTCGTAACATGATATTATTTCATCAGTAATAGGTGTAATAGAATTTTTTACAGTGTTAATCAAAGTCCATTTTGATGATGCAATACATACAAGCGTGCCTGTTTCATCATATACTTCAAATTCACGATATGTATAAACTTTTTTTGATCCTCTTGACCATGTATTGACTTTTAAAACATCTCCATAAGATACACGTTTTAATATCTTTACTTTCCATGCAAGTAAAATCCAAGACAAATTTGTTTGAGGGATATCTAAAATTCCGTACCCTGTCTTATCTGAATGCCTACATGCTATATCTTCTAATATATTAAGTATTCCTATATTTGTGATAGACGTATTTTGTGAAATATCAGAAATTCCTACTGTATAGTTTTTTGAAAAAATTGCCATTATCATAACCTCCAATACAACAGATTATATCATAAAAAATGAAATTTTAACAGTTTTGTGCTATAATGTTTTTGCAATAAAATTTATTGAAAATTAAATAACGAAATTGTCAGTTTATATATAAATAATAAGAGAGGAGAATTATGAAAGAATTAGAAAAATGTGAAATATGCCCACATAGATGCAAAGCCAATAGAAATAGTGGATTGAAAGGAAGATGCAGATGTGATGATAAAATAAAGATTGCACTTGCATCAATACATAATTATGAGGAACCATGTTTAAGTGAAATAAATGGCTCAGGCACAATATTTTTTACAAATTGTAATTTGAATTGTATATATTGTCAAAATTATGAGATAAGTCAAATGGAAAAAGGAAAAGATGTAACTATTGAAGAACTTGCTGAAATAATGCTTAGACAGCAGGTAAAAGGAGTAAATAACATCAATTTAGTAACTCCAACTATGTATGCTTATCAGATAATAGAGGCAATTAAAATTGCAAGAAAAAAGGGCTTACATATTCCTATAATCTATAATACAAATGGATATGAAAACATAGAAACAATAAATGCATTGGACGGATATATTGATATTTATTTGCCAGATTTAAAATATTATTCTAATGATATTTGCAGAAAATATTCTAAAATAGATAATTATTTTGAAATTGCAACAAGTGCTATAAAAGAAATGTATAGACAAGTGGGAAGTACTAAATTTGATGAAAATGGTATTATGCAAAAAGGAGTAATTATACGTCATTTAATTCTTCCAAATCATATTCAAAATACAAAACATATTTTGAAATGGATAAAAGAAAATATGCCATGTGATGTATATGTGAGCATTATGGCTCAATATTTTCCAACATATAAAGCAAAAGAAGATGAATTATTAAACAGAAAAATTAATAAAAAGGAATATAAGGAAGTTGAAAATTATTTATATACATTAGGTTTAGAAAATGGATATATGCAAGAACTTGGAGAGCATGAAGAAGAATATGTACCAAATTTCGACTTGACATTTTAGTTGTCAAAAGGGACGGAGCTTTTTGACAATTTTTGAGAGTTTTAACCTTAGGTAAAGTAGAGGAGCACACTATGCTCCTCTACAATGTTGGGGAGGGATATACAAAATACATATGAAATGTAACACAAATGTAATAAAAATGTAACATAACAGTAACAAAAGCTTGAAACCCT
>CAJMLO010000082.1 GCA_905214245.1 uncultured bacterium | reverse complement strand
GTAAAACAAGCAAAAGAAATTGATTTACTAACTTATTTTATGAACAATAATCCATCAGAACTTGTAAGAAAAGGTACTAATACATATTCCTTAAAAAGTCATGATAGTGTCATTATAAGTAATGGATTATGGCATAGATTTTCAACACATCAAGCAGGAAAGTCAGCAGTTGATTATCTTATTAAAGTAGAAAATATGACATTACAAGAGGCAGTTTCAAGTGTATTAAATAGAAATATAGATACATATATTAGACCTCAATATAGTAATGAAAACGAACCTAAAACAATAGTAATTCCAGAAAAAGCGAGTACCAATAAACAAGTTATAGAGTATCTAAAAAACAGAGGAATTGATGAAGAAATAATAAATGATTGCATAAATAAAAAGATTATTTATCAAGAAAATAAAACCAATAATGCAGTATTTTTAGGGTACGATAATGATAACAATATTAAATATGCAGGGTGCAGAAGTACAAATGAAAAAAGAATAATGAGAGATGCAAAGGGGAGTTCAAAAGAGTATTCTTTTAGAATGTTAGGAGCAGAAGAATGTAATTCATTACATATATTTGAAAGCAGTATAGATTTATTATCTTATGCAACATTATTAAAAAATAAGGGATATGATTATACAAATCAAAATCTTTTATCACTTGCAGGAGTGTACCAACCAAGTTCTAATATAGAACAAAGTAAAGTACCAATAGCAGTACAAAACTTTTTAAATAAAAACACAAATATAAAAGATATTGTATTACATTTTGATAATGATATAGCAGGAAGAAATGCAACAAAAGCAATGATATATGCACTTGATAAGTACAATGTTTATGATATTCCTGCTCCTTATGGTAAAGACATAAATGATTACTTATGTTACAGCATAGGGTTAAAAAATAGGCAAGAAATTGACAGATATAAAATGAAAAAGGAACAAAATAGAGTACCAATGTAGGTACATTTTAAAATGGAAAAAATGGATTTCTTGTCCTAGCAAGCACTGAATTTGTTCACACGAAAATATCGTGTTTCAAAATTCTATTCTATGGGGAAACCCCAATCCCCATTTTTAAATGAGTAAAACAGGAGGGAGAGATTTGAGAAAAAGATATATAAGAAAAGATATAATGCTTAATGAATTAGAGAATGAAAAGTTAATTGCAGATTGTCAAAGATGTAATCTTTCTTATGGAGAATATTTTAGAAGATTGTTAATGAATGAAAATATAAAAGAAAAGCCTGGCAAAGAATTTTATGTGATAATGAAACAACTTTCTAAAATAGGAGTTAATCTTAATCAAATAGCAAAGAAAGCAAATCAAACAGATAAAATAGATAAAGATTATTATAAGAGTGAAGCAAATAATTGGCACAAATTTGCAGAAGAAGTAAAAAATAAATTTTTGTAGGAGGTGGTAATTTGGCAGTAACAAAAATATGGAAAGTTGTTAAAAGAATGGATCATGTTATAAGTTATGCTAAAGATGAAAATAAAACGAAAATTGAATTTAATCAGAAATATGAAATGTTGGTAGATGACTTGCAAAATGTAATTGATTATGCAAGAAATTCAGATAAAACAGAAAAAGAATATTTTGTTACAGGAATAAATTGTGATTCAGATTCAGCTTATGAAGAAATGCAAGATACAAAAAGATATTATAATAAAAAAGATAAAATTTTAGCATTTCACGCATATCAATCTTTTGCAGAGGGAGAGGTTACTCCAGAATTAGCACATCAGATTGGTGTGCAACTTGCAAATGAAATGTGGGGAGATAGATTTCAAGTAGTAGTTACAACTCATCTTAATACTAATCATATACATAATCACATAGTGCTTAATTCTGTTTCTTTTGAAGATGGTTTGAAATATTATGATAATCATACTAATTATGCAAAAATGAGGCATATATCAGATGAACTTTGTAAGGAATATGGATTAAGTGTAATAGAAGAAAAAGCAACAAAGAAAAAAATGAACTATGATAATTTTTATAAGAAATCTTTATATACTGACAACTATTCTAATAATGCAAAACGAGATTTAGATTTAGCAATTAGACAAGCATATTCTTATGATGACTTTTTATACTTAATGAAAAAATTAGATTATGAAATTATTTTTAGAGCTAATAAAATAAGTATTAGAAAAGAACCATATAAAAGAAACATTAGAATAGAAAGAAGATATGGAGAAAATTATTCAATAGAAAATATAAAAAGAAGAATAATAGAAGAACAAGCAGTTCGAGTTCCGTTTATAGAAAATGTTTATAATTATAGAAAAGTTAATTATCCTTTTGCAAAAAGGCACAAAAGAGCCAAAGCGAAAGGATTTATTGCTTTATATTATCATTATTGCTATTTGTTGAAAGTTTTTCCAGACAATGTACCACAACAAAAATTGCCACCGAGTATTAGAGCAGATGTCTCAAGAATGGAGCAATTATCAGAAGAAGCAAGGTTTTTAGCAACACATAAAATAAAAACATTTGAAGAATTAAGTAATTATCAAGATGATGTGAGTTTTAAGATAAAAGAAATACTAGACCAAAGAGAAAAACTTTGGTCTAGAAGAAAGCTATCAAAAGATGAAAATGAAATGCACAAATATGCAGAGCAGATTTCATCTTTAAATGATAAATTAATTAAATTAAGAAAGAGGGTGGAGCTATGTGAAGATATAAAAACAAGAGTACCAAAGATAGATAATAATTTATCTGAATTAGATACACAAGAAGAAATAGAAAAAGAAACAAAAGACAGAAAAAAAGATAAAAGTAATAAAGGAAAGGAGTAAATGATATATGAGCGTTAATGGAGATGTATCAGAACAAGTTGTAAGATTAAGTTTAGAAGGATTTGAGGTTTTAGCAAGACTAACTGGTAGTGGAGCAAAAAATGTTGCTGCAATGATTTATACTATAATGAAAGATAAAAAACAAACAAAAGGAAAAATTAACCTTAATAATATGATAAGAACAGGAAAGCCTTTAAAAATATTTACAGTTAGCAAAGATGATTTAAAAACATTTGCAAGAGAGGCAAAGAATTATGGCATTTCATATTGTGCTTTAATACATGGAAAAAACAAAGATATTGATGGTATGGTAGATGTTATGGTAAAAGATGAAGATGCTTCAAGAATAAATAGAATTGTTGAAAGATTTAAACTAACAAC
>CAJMLO010000081.1 GCA_905214245.1 uncultured bacterium | reverse complement strand
ATTATAGAATTTCAGATAATACTTTTAAAGAGTGGGGAATGATAAAAAACGGAACAGAAGATAATGATACAATGGTTTATTTTGAATTCGCAAGTGGTGTTCAAAACCAATTATATTGTATGAGTTATAATGATCCAGTAACATTAAATTTTTCACTAGAAATTGAAACATTTGGAAGATTGGAGTTACAAAAATTAAATACAAATGGAGATTTAGTAAATGGTGCAGTTTTCAAAGTAAGAGGAGCAAATGACTATAATAAAGACGTTACTGTTACTAATGGAAAGATTACTATTGATAAATTAAAAAAAGGAACTTATACAATAAATGAAATATCAGTGCCTTTTGGGTATTTAATAGACACAAAATCTTATGATGTAGAAGTTAAAGTAAATCAAACAGCAACAAAAGCAATAGTAAACGAAGAACCAACAGGAGAAATCAAAGCATATAAAACAGATAATTATAATAACAAACTAAAAGGAGCAGAAATATCATTATATGCAAGAGAAGATATTAAAAATGTTGCAGGAACAATTACATGGTATAAAAAAGGAGAATTGATAACAAAAGCTATAACTAATGATGATGGAATGGCTCAATTTTCTAATTTACACTTAGGAAAATACTATGTAAAAGAAACAAATGCACCAAATGGATATTTAGTAAATTCAAAAGAATTTGATACAGAATTAAAATATAAAGATGCTAACACAAAAGTTATATATATTGATGTTACAGGAATAAAAGATGAAGAACCAACAGGAAAAATTACAATAATAAAGAAAGATGCGGAAACTGGATCAGTACCACAAGGAGATGCAACATTTAATGGTGCAGTCTATAAAGTTTATGCAAATGAGGATATATATAATAAAGCAAAAACTAAAAAATTCTATTCTAATGGAGATTTAGTTGCAACAAGAACTATAAATGAAAAGGGAGAAACAGAAGATATAAAAAATCTTCCTTTAGGAAAATATATTGTAAAAGAAGAAACTAATCCAACTGGATATATGTTAGATAAAAATACCTACAGTGTAGAATTAAAATACAAAGACCAATACACAAAAGTAATAGCAGATACTAAAACAAGTTTAGAAAATGTTAAGAAAATGGGAGTACATATTTTCAAATCAGGAGTAAAAGAAAACTCAGGAGAAACACCTGGATTAGAAGGTGCAGAATTTACAATTAAATTAAATTCAGCAGTAGAAAGAGCTTATGCACAAGGATATTCTTATGAAGAAGTTTGGAATGGATTTGATGAAAATGGAAACAAAGTTAAGGTTGATAGCAAAAGAGTAAAATCAGTTCAAGCTATTGCACCATCTTATGCAGTAATAGTAACAGATAAAGATGGAAATGCTTATACAAAAAATAACTTACCTTATGGAAAATACATTGTTAAAGAAACAAAAACTCCAACAGATTATGAAACAGCAGTTGATTTTACATTTTCTATTACAGATGATGAATCAGAAATTAAGGAAATAGCAAAGAAAACAAAGCATATCGTTGTTAATAATGAACAATTAGAAACATATATTAAATTGATCAAAAAAGATTTAAAAACAGATAAACTTGTTACAATAAATTCTACAACATTTGAGATAAAAGATACAAAAGACATATATGATAGAGCTACTAAAAAAATATTGTTCAAAAAAGGAGAAACTATCTCTCAAAAAATAGGAAATACAACATATACATCATTTACAACTAATGCAGATAATATAGTTGTTCCAGATAATTCATTTAATAGTAAAAATGATGATAAAGCAACAATTACTACACCATTAAAATTACCAGTAGGTAGTTATGAAATAACTGAAATAAAAGTTCCAACAGGATTTTTACAATTAGAGGAAGCAGTTAAATTTGAAATAAAAAATGTAAAAGATTATGACAAAGATAAAGATGGAGATTTTATAAAAGAAGTTATTATTAAAAATGAGCAACCAACAGGAACAATTAAATTAGATAAAACAATTAGCGTAAGAGAAGATGCAGATATATCTTTAATTGATACATCAGATTTATCAGGTATAGAATTTAAGCTTTCAGCAAAAGAAAATATTATTGACATGTCAGATGGTAGTGTTATTTATGAAAAAGGACAAGAGATTAAAAAATATAATCTTACTAAAGATGGAAAACTAGAAATAACAAATTTACCAATTGGAACTTATGAAATTGAAGAAACAAAAACTTTAAATGGACTTGTATTAAATACAACAAAATATGAAGTTAAGTTTGAACAAAAAGACTTAACAACAAAAGTTTATACTGAAAAATTAGATATATCAAATGATACAACTCTAGTAGAGTTTTCTAAAACTGATATTACAGGAGATAAAGAACTTAAAGGGGCTAAACTATCTGTGTTAGATAGTGATAATAAAGTTATAGATGAATGGATATCTACTGATAAAACTCACAAAATTGAGGGACTTGTAGTAGGTAAAGAATATATACTAAAAGAAGAGATAGCTCCAGAGGGCTATGTAATAGCTACAAGTGTTAAATTTACAATAGACGATACAAATAAAATTCAAAAAATAAATATGAAAGATAAAGTTGTTTCAATGTCTAAAACTGATATTGGAGGTAATGAAGTAGAAGGTGCTAAAATTCAAATCATAGATAAAGATGGAAATATTGTTGATGAGTGGATTTCTACTAAAGAAGAACATAAGATTAAAAATCTAATCGAAAATGAAACTTATACTTTACATGAAGAAACAGCTCCTAATGGATTTGTAAAAGCTACAGATGTTACCTTTAAAGTAACTGATGAAAAGAAAGATCAACGCATAGAGCTAATAAATAAAGTAGTTGAAGTTACAAAAACAGACTTAACTAATGGAAATGAATTAGAAGGAGCAGAATTAGAAGTAATTGATGAAAATGGAGATACAATAGATAAATGGACATCTGCAAAAGAACCACATCAAGTAAAAGGTCTTGAAGAAGGTAAAACATATGTATTAAAAGAAACAACAGCACCTTATGGCTACGAAATTACAGAAGAAATAAAATTTGTTGTAACATCAGAAAAAAATACACAAAAAATTGAAATGAAAGATATGCCAATATTAAAGAATGTAAAAGTAGTTAAAGTAGATTCTGAAACTAAAGAAACTATATGAATAGTTCACACTACTTTCACTGTATGAAGAACGGGTTCCGTCGTAATCGACT
>CAJMLO010000080.1 GCA_905214245.1 uncultured bacterium | reverse complement strand
TTTATTTATTTTAAATACTATAATTAATAATAAAAAACATAACAAAAAGACTATACCAAAACTTGATAGGTATAGTCCCATTATAATTCCAATTATATAACATATCGTAGCAATACATAATGGTCTATCAATCATATAAAACCTTTCAATTGCCCCCGATATTAAATTTAAATAATTCTTCTTGCTGCACAATATCTTGTATTGTAATATTCTCCTGGAAGTAGGCTATTTATTTTTACACAATGACCACTTCCTGATGAAGCATGAATAAATTTTCCATCTCCAATGTAAATTCCACAATGTCCTATTTCATCCATTGTTTCATAATCTAAAAAGAAAACTAAATCCCCAGGTTTCAAATTTTCTTTTAAACTACTTGCAGATTTTTTATTAGCATTAACAGCAGTTCCAATTTTAGCTTGTGCTTGAGCTCCATGTCTCATAGAAATTCCAAATTTTTTGTATACATACATTGTAAAACCTGAACAATCAAATCCTGATTTGCTTGCACCACCATACACATAAGGAACTCCTAAAAATTGTTTTGCATAATTTACTATTTCTGTTTGTTTAGATGTTGTTGAATTACTTCCTGTAGATGTTCTCTTACTTGAACTCTTGCTTTCATCATTAGAAGCAGAAAACTCTGAAACTTTGTGGTCAGAAAGCATATTTCCACCTCTTGAAGTTGTAGGGCTATTACTTGTTAACAACTTTTTAGAAACATATCCATTTCCCTCACTTGTTTTAACTTTGTACCAATCTCCTTCTTCTCCAATAACAGTTAACTTAGTATTTATACCAAGTACCATCATAACTTTTGACGAAGTACTTGCTTCTTTCCTAACATTTACAGAATAATCATTAACATACATAGTTTTTTCAGTATAACTTGATGATGTACTACCACTTGAACTTGTAGTATTCTCTACAGTATTGCTAGTTGTATTTTCTGTTTTTGTATCAGTTGTAACTGTATTTTCTACTACAGTATTTTCAGAAATTGAATTTTCGTTTTCATTCGTAGTGCTTTCTGTTGAAGCTACAGTTGTTTGAGTAATTTTTTTACCTGTAATACTATCGATTCTTACCCATCCTGTAATTGACGAAGTTGCAATATATGCCCAGTTATTTTGCTCTGAAATAATTGTTACTGTTTCTCCTTTTTTAACTTCTCCTATTTGACTTGAATATATCAAAGGAACAATTCGTACAGCTGTATCATTTGCAATTTTTCCTGTTGTCTCTCCATCTGTATCTACGGAATTGTCTGCTTTCTTTGTGTCATCTGATTTGTCGTCAGTTGTATTATCTGCTTTATTAGAATTATCTGTTTTTTCTGTAGTATCTGTCTTAGATTCGCTTGAAGTATCTTCATTTTTCTTAGAATATTGTTTTGAAATATATCCTGTATATGAACCAAATTTTATCTTATACCAATCTCCATCCTCTTCAATAAAATCACACTTTGCACCATTTGATAAAACTGCAATTATTTTAGAAGATCCAGATGCTTTTTCTCTTATGTTTAAAGTGTCAGATGTAACTGTTACTGTAGTTGCCTTTACTGTGGTTATTCCTATAATTGTAATAGCACTTGCAGTAAGCGTAATTCCTATTAATCTTTTTACAAATTTCATAAAAGAATCTCTCCTATTTTTAAGCTAAAAAGCTCCCAAATTTACACCCACATTATATATTCAAATAGGCAAAAAGTCAATGTTTTGAGCAAAAAAATAGCAAGGTGTTACAAAACTCTGTAACCCTTGCTATAACTATATTTATTATTCAATAACTTCTGAAACTACACCTGAACCAACTGTACGTCCACCTTCACGAATAGCGAATCTTAATCCTTTTTCGATAGCGATTGGAGTAATTAGTTCGATTGTCATATCGATGTTATCTCCTGGCATAACCATTTCTGTACCAGCTGCTAATTCAATAACACCTGTAACATCTGTTGTTCTGAAATAGAATTGTGGTCTATATCCATTGAAGAATGGTGTATGACGTCCACCCTCTTCTTTTGTTAGAACGTAAACTTGTGCTTTGAATTTTGTATGTGGATGTATTGTTCCTGGTTTTGCAAGAACTTGACCTCTTTCGATGTCTTTTCTATCAATACCTCTTAATAATACACCAATGTTATCTCCAGCTTCTGCTTGATCTAACAATTTTCTGAACATTTCAACACCTGTAACTACAGATTTTTTAGCTTCTTTAGAAAGTCCAACGATTTCAACTTCGTCTTGAAGTTTAACTGTTCCTCTTTCTACTCTACCTGTAGCAACTGTTCCTCTACCTGTAATTGTGAATACATCTTCAACAGGCATTAGGAATGGTTGGTCAATTGGTCTTTCTGGTGTTGGGATATAGCTATCAACAGCATCCATTAATTCTTTGATTGGAGCATATACAGGATCGTTAGGATCTGTAGAATCACTCTCTAATACTTTTAATGAAGAACCTTTGATAACTGGAATTTCGTCACCTGGGAAACCATATTCTGTTAATAGGTCTCTAACTTCCATTTCAACTAATTCTAGTAATTCTGGATCATCAACCATATCGCATTTATTTAAGTAAACAACGATATATTTAACACCAACTTGTCTAGCAAGTAGGATATGCTCTCTTGTTTGAGGCATTGGACCATCAGCTGCAGAAACAACTAAGATGGCACCATCCATTTGAGCTGCACCAGTAATCATGTTTTTTACATAGTCAGCATGTCCTGGACAGTCAACGTGAGCATAATGTCTTTTATCTGTTTCATACTCAACGTGAGCTGTATTAATTGTAATTCCTCTCTCTTTTTCTTCTGGAGCACTATCGATTTGATCATATGCTTCATATTTTGCTTTACCTAATAATCCTAAGTATTTTGTAATAGCAGCTGTTGTTGTTGTTTTACCATGGTCAACATGTCCGATTGTACCAATGTTAACGTGTGGTTTTGTTCTTTCAAATTTAGCTTTAGCCATTTTAAAATCCTCCTTTAAAAACTTTTTTATAATTTTAAAAATTAAAAACAAATTAAATTTGCTATTATATTATAGCACTTGCATTTTATAACATTTACAATAAAAATGCAAGTACTTTAATTATTTTTAGTCTTCTTTTTTGCTCTTTGAAGCAACAATTCCGTCTAAAATTGATTTTGGAACTTCTTCATAGTGAGATGGTTCCATTGAATATGTTCCTCTACCTTGTGTTTTTGAACGTAGGTCTGTAGCATATCCAAACA
>CAJMLO010000079.1 GCA_905214245.1 uncultured bacterium | reverse complement strand
GATCAAGAATTAAAATACAAAGTCCGTGATAAAGTATTAGAATATATGAATTTAATTTCTAAAAATTGTACTTCAAAAGAAGATGTTATAAATCTTGCTAAAACACATCAAGAAGAATTTAAAAATATTGCTCAAAGTGTAATTAAAGAAAATGGTTACAATTATAATGTAAATATATATATTGGAAAATATGATTTTCCAACAAAAACATATGGAGATATTTCTTTTCCTGCAGGAAATTATGACTGCTTGAGAATAGAAATTGGAGAAAGCCAAGGACAAAATTGGTGGTGTGTAATGTTTCCTCCTTTATGTTTTGTAGATGTCACTTCAGGAATTGTTCCAGAAGATTCAAAATCATTAATGCAAAACAATTTAACAGATGAAGAATATAGTATTATTAGTGATAACCATTCACCTGATATTCAAATAAAATTTGGATTAATTGAAATGTTTAATAATTTTAAAAATTCTAGTAAATAAGCAAACCATCTTTTACTCGTTCAATAATCCTATGCCCCTATTGTATTTTTTAGCTTTTTATGGTATATATTAGTGTAGAGTTTAAATTAGTTTTAAACTCTATATTTATTATGTAAGAAATTTTATTATAAATTTCCTAAAATAACAAATTAAAATGCAAGGGGTAATGAACTTGGAAAAGTTAGTAATAAAAGGTGGAACAAGATTAAAAGGTGATGTAGTAATTGGCGGAGCTAAAAATGCAGCAGTAGCAATACTTCCTGCAACTTTACTTATGAAAGGTATTTACACAATTAGTAATTTACCAAATATTAGTGATGTCAATATTTTTTGTGATATATTACAAGATTTTGGAGCTAAAATCACATGGCTTTCAAAGCATGAAATAAAAATAGATACAAGAGAAATTAGTGCTGATAAGTCATATCTTGATAAAACAAGCAAATTTAGAGCATCATATTATTTAATTGGCTCAATGCTTGGAAGATGTGGGGAAATTGAAGTTGGACTTCCAGGTGGGTGTAATTTAGGTGCAAGACCTATAGACCAACATATAAAAGGATTTGAAGCACTTGGTGCAAAAGTTGAAGTAAATCAAGGAAAGATTACAGCAAAAGCGAAAAAATTAATTGGAACAAATATATATATGGATGTTGTATCAGTTGGTGCAACAATTAATGTTATGCTTGCAAGTGTTTTGGCAGAAGGAACTACAACAATTGATAATGCTGCAAAAGAACCTCATATAGTTGATGTAGCAAACTTTTTAAACACAATGGGAGCTGATATTCGTGGAGCTGGTACTGATGTTATAAAAATAAACGGAGTAAAAGAGTTAAAAACAGAAGGCTCATATAGCGTTGTTCCTGATCAAATAGAAGCTGGAACATTTATGCTTGCTGCGGTTGCAACAAAAGGAGACATATTAATTAAGAATTGTATTCCAGAACATCTTGATTGTATTACTGCAAAAATACTAGAAATCGGCGGAAATGTAGAAGATTTAGGCGATTCTATTAGAGTTTGGGCTACTAAAAGACCAGAAAAAGCAAATGTAAAAACACTTCCTTATCCAGGTTTTCCAACAGATATGCAACCACAAATTGGTGTTGTACTATCAATTGCAGATGGTACAAGCATTATAAATGAAAGTATTTGGGAATCACGTTTTCAATATACAGGAGAGCTAAATAAAATGGGTGCACATATTACAGCTCAAGGCAAAACTGCTGTATTTGAAGGTGTTAAAGAACTTTCTGGAGCACCTGTTTATGCAACAGATTTACGTGCTGGAGCAGCCCTTCTTGTTGCCGGAATTGTAGCAAATGGCGAAACTGATTTATATAATGTTCATTATATAGATAGAGGCTATGAGCATATTGAAGAAAAATTTAGAAAATTAGGTGCTAATATTACAAGAGTAAATGAAGAAGATTAGAGGACATAGACATGTTTAATTTTTGTAGTTTGTATAGTGGTAGTTCAGGAAATAGTTTATATATTGAATCTGATAATACAAAAATACTAATAGATGCAGGTGAAAGTGCTAAAAAAATTGCAGAAGCACTTTCATCTATTAATGTTAATCCTGAAGAATTGGATGCAATTTTAGTTACACATGAACATTCTGACCATGTAAAAGGATTAGGGACATTTTCAAAAAAATATAATATTCCTGTTTATGCAAATAAGCAAACATGGGATGCAATGCCAGAGCAAGAAGCTAAAATATCAAGTGAAAATATAAAATGCTTTAATCCTTCTGAAAATATGGAAATTAAAGATTTTAAAATATATCCATTTAAAATACCTCATGATGCAGCAAATCCATGCGGATTTAACATTTATACATCAAACCAAAAAATAAGTATTGCAACAGATATTGGACATATGACATCAGAAATTATACATAAATTAGAAGATAGTTCTTTTATTTTACTTGAGTCAAATTATGATCCAAATATTTTGAAATATTCAAAATATCCATACTTATTAAAAGAGCGTATTGCAGGTCCAAACGGACATCTAGCAAATTCAGATGCAGGAAAAACAATTTCATATTTATTAAAAAGTGGCTTAAACAAAGTAATGCTTGGACATTTAAGTAAAGAAAATAATTTCCCTGAGCTTGCATATAAAACAGTTATTGAAGAATTAATGGAAAATAATTATGATGAAAACAATATAAATATAAGTGTTGCAAGTAGAGTTAATCCTAGTGCAATTATTAATATAGAAAATTGTGATTTAGCCAGAGCAAAGCAACTTTAGGTCGCCCTTTGTTCAAAGCTCGATTTAAGTTTTCTACTAAAAGGAGAATTTATGTTACATATTGATATAATCTGTGTTGGTAAAATAAAAGAACAATATTTAAAAGATGCTATTTCTGAGTATTCTAAGCGTCTATCTAAATATTGTTCATTAAAAATTATAGAACTTTCTGATGAGCAAGTTCCAAATAATTTAAATGATTCTATAGCTCAAAACATCAAACAAACTGAAAGCAATAATATTTTATCTCATATAAAAAAAGATAGCTATGTAATATGTTTAGATTTAAAAGGTAAACAATATACTTCTGAAGAATTTTCTAAAAAAATAGAAAATATTTCATTAAACTTAAATAGTCATATTACATTTATTATTGGTGGAACTTTAGGAATGTCAAATGAATTATTAAATCGTGCAAATGAATTAATTTGTTTTTCCAAAATGACTTTTCCACATCAATTAATTCGCGTGTTTTTATTAGAACAAATCTTTAGAGCTTTTAAAATTTCACATGGTGAAACTTATCATAGATAAATATATATATAACTGTAGAGGAAAATTAAAAGAAAAATATAAGAA
>CAJMLO010000078.1 GCA_905214245.1 uncultured bacterium | reverse complement strand
AAACAGCTAATTTACCAGAAAAATATTTACAATATGGAACTTATGGAAAAGAGATTACATCTACAGCTGAAGCAATGGCTGATTCGAGAATATCTATTACAGAAACTTTAAAAAATAATGGATTAGATATGAGTGTATTAAAAGATGTGGTAGAAATACCAATATATACTTCAAATGATTTAACTTGGAAAGATTTTTTTGGAGAAGATTATGGAAAAGTAAAAGCACAATTTCCAAAACTTGACTATGGTGCAGCAGAAGCAATAGTGAAAATATCAGATTATAATAAAATAGCAAAATTATATGGAACAGAGCAATATGAACTAAAAGATGATGAATATATAGTTCTTTGTGATTATGATAATATGGCAGAAATAAGAAATCAAGTATTAAATGAAGGAGGACATAAACTAACAATAGCAGGAAGAGAATATAAATCTAAATATGCAAACTGTAAAAATGGATATATAGAAATGGCAGCAAGCCATATCAATACAGGTATTATTTTAGTTCCAGATAATTGCCCATTAACAGAAGATATGAAAGAAAAAACAGTTTTTGTAGCAAATTACAATGTAGAAACAGAGGAAGAAAAAGAAGAAATCGAAAAAAATTTTGCTGATAACAATAATTCTATTCTTTTACAAAATTTAGATAACAAAGGAATAGACTTAGATGGAATTACAAAAATTGTTATTATACAATCAAGTGTAGGAGTGGCATCAATAGTAACCTTTATAGCAATATATTTAGGGATAATATTCTTAATTGCAAGTGCAGCTATTTTAGCACTAAAACAATTAACAGAAAGTTCAGACAACAAACAGAGATATTTGGTTTTAAGAAAAATTGGTTGTGATGAAAAGATGATAAATAGGGCATTATTTAGACAAATAATAATATTCTTTGGGTTACCATTAATTTTAGCAATTATCCACTCAATATTTGGAATACAATTTGCTATGACAATAATGGCAGGATTAGCAAAATCAGAAGATTTATTACCATCTATTATAGCAACAGTTATTATTATTGGTATAATTTATGGTGCATATTTCTTGGCTACATACTTTGGAAGTAAAAATATCATTAAAGAGGAGGAATAGTCTATGTTTATATTCGGATTCTTTAAATGGATTTTAATTGGAATTATAGCATTTATCATAGTTATAATGTCAAGTATTCGTACAAGCGATTGGAACTTTCCAAAAGATGAAATTATAAATGCTTATAATACATTTTTACAAAATTTTTGTGTAGCAGGATTATCAAAAGACAAAGATATAGAAGGAAAAAGAGTTTTTGGAACAGATAAATATGTTGGAACATATAAAGCAGAATATGATAATGTAACATCAGAAGAAACAATTTTTGGAGGAACTGCTTTATATAGAGAAAACGGAGATCATATAAGATTAAAAATAAAAGTAGAAAAACAAAGTGGTAACATCAATGTAATTGCTAAACTAGGATATAATGAAAAAACTTTAATAGATGATACAGGAGAATATGAAGATAATATTTATATTGAAGGTGTGAGCTATTATTTAACTATAAAATTAGATGATTTCAAGGGAAATATTGATATTATATCAGAATAGGAGAAAATGATATGGAAAGTTTAAAAGAAAAAATACCTATGATTATAGCAGTTGTTGTAGCAATAGCAATTTGTGTAGCAATATTGTACTTTTTTGAAAATTATGAATCAGCTTACTTTACTCAAATAGACAATACTAAAATAGAAAAACTATCTAGTACAGATGATATGAAATATAAATATACTTTAGAGTGCTATAATGAAAAAGGAAAGAAAAAAGAATTAAAATTTAAAACAAGTAGAGAACTAAAAGAAGATGCTTTTCTAAAGTTAGAAGTAAAAACTCTAGGAGTACATTCTTGGGAAGAAGTGCAATATGATGAACTTCCTAAAAAAGTTCAAACAAATTATACAAAATAAGTAATGCCACAAAAAAAGAGGTGGTTAAAATGAAAGTAATAAAAAATATAATATTTGTAGCAATAGTATTTTTAATAAGTATAGTATTATTAGTAGTAGGTAATGGATATGATATGTATAAGGATGCAATTTCTAAAATACCTCTTACAGAAAAAGTAGAAACTATTAAAGAAAAAGAAAACTATACTAAAATTGAAGAAGTACCAGAAATATATATAAAAGCAGTAATTTCGGTTGAAGATCATAGATTTTATAAACATAATGGAATAGATATAATAGCAATTGGTAGAGCCACTATAAATGATATAAAAGCAATGAGCTTTGTAGAAGGTGGAAGTACTATTACACAACAATTATCAAAAAATATCTATTTTACACAAGAAAAGAAAATAACAAGAAAAATTGCTGAAGTATTTATGTCTTTTGAAATAGAAAAGAACTATAATAAAGATGAAATACTGGAATTATATTTGAATACAAGCTATTTTGGAGAGGGGTGTTATACAGTAAAAGAAGCAAGTAGAAAATATTTTGGAAAAGAACCCAAAAAAATGACAGATTATGAAGCAATTATGCTTGCAGGAATACCTAATGCACCATCAGTATATTCTCTAACCAAGAATCCAGAACTTGCAAAACAAAGACAGAAACAGGTAATAAATAAAATGATAGAATATAAATATCTTACACAAAGTGAGGCAGATAAAATATTGGAGCAATAATTATAGTGCTAATTGTTTAACTACAATTAGCACACATCCCCTTTTATTTTCGAGAGTCTATATGAAAATGTAGGCTCTTTATTAGAATAAAAATTTCTAAAAACTAATGTAATTTTTCAAAAAGTGTGGTAAAATCAATAGAAAACAAATTTTGGGAAGTGAAACAAATGACAGAAACAGAATTAAAAAGATTTACTATTAGTCTAATTAAAAGCAAAGAAAAAGAAAACGAAGATTATATAAGATATTCATATTATGAGCTAAAAGTAAAAGACAACTTGTCAGAAGAAGAAATTGATGAGGTATTAAGAATAAGTAGAGATTATTTTGAAAACAAAGGATATAAAGTTTATTTTACAAATGCAGAATTTGAATATCAAAATGCAAAAAGAAAAGTAGAAATTAATGAATATATGATAGCTTTTAAAGAATGAGAGGAAAGTAAAATGAATCAATACACATATTTTGCATTAGGTATAGTATTAGGAATTAGTTTAGCAGTTTATTATTTTATGAATAGGGAAGAAAAGATAGAAAGTCGAATTAAACTTGATCAGAAAATATATTCTACTAAACTATTAGATATAACAATGGAAAGTGTTGTTAAGAAAATAAATGAGAAAATCAAAGAAGTAAAAAGAGAACTAACAGAAGATGAAAAAAATGAAATTATAAAAGAATGCTATAAAGAACAATTTTAATAAAAATAAAG
>CAJMLO010000077.1 GCA_905214245.1 uncultured bacterium | reverse complement strand
AGAATATTAATAATATATGTATATATATGTTTAGTTTGGAGGTAAATTGAATATGGAAAATGATATGATGGCAATTGTTATGGCAGCTGGAAAAGGCACAAGAATGAAATCAAAAAAATCAAAATTAGTACAAAAAATATATGGTAAAGAAATTGTAAAAAGAGCAGTGGAAAATGCAAAAAAAGCAGGAGTTCATAATATTGTAGCTGTTGTTGGTTACATGAAAGAAGAAGTTATGGATGTGCTTGGAATGGATGTACAATATGCTATTCAAGAAGAAATGCTTGGAACAGGTCATGCAGTTATGCAAGCTAAAAAATATTTAGAAGGAAAAAAAGGTAAAGTTTTAGTACTTAATGGAGATGTTCCACTTTTAAGACCAGAAACATTAAACAGATTATTAAATAAAAGTATAGAAAACAAAGAATGTGCAACACTACTAACAGCGATATATGATAATCCAACAGGATATGGAAGGATTGTTAGGGATGAAGGTGGAAATATAGAAGCAATAGTTGAGGAAAAAGACACAACAGAAGAACAAAAACAAATAAAAGAAATTAATGCTGGAATTTATTGCTTTGATATAGAGGCATTACTTGATGCTTTAAAAGAAATAAAGCCAAACAATGCACAAGGCGAGTACTATATTACAGATGTAATTGAAATTATGAACTCAAAGGGACTAAAAACAGGTGCTGTTATAGTAGAAGATAATACGGAAATTCTAGGTGTAAATGATAGAATTCAACTTGAAATGCTTACAAAAGTACTTCAAATGCGTATTAATACAGAACATATGAAAAAAGGAGTAACAATAGAAGATATTAACACAACATATATATATGATGATGTAGAAATTGGTATGGATACAGTAATTCATCCAAATACAATGATTAAATCAGGTGTTGTAATTGGAGAAGATTGCGAAATTGGACCAAATGCATATATTCGTGAAGGATGCACACTTGCCAATAAAGTAAAAATTGGAAACTTTGTAGAAATTAAAAAAGCAATTATAGGAGAAGGAACAAAAGTACCTCATTTCATTTATCTTGGAGATAGTGAAGTGGGTAAAAAATGCAATATTGGCTGTGGAACAATTACATGTAATTATGATGGATTACATAAGAGCAAAACAATTATTGGAGATAATACTTTTATCGGTTCTAATAGCAACCTAGTTGCACCAGTTACAATAGGAAATGAAGTGTTTGTAGCAGCAGGTTCAACAATTACAGATGATGTTCCAGATTATGCTTTAGCAATAGCTAGAGAGCGTCAAACCAATAAGGAAGATTGGAATAAAAAATAATGGAAGGAATAAATAAAAGTGGAATATAGTTTAGCAACATATTTTTTGCTTTTTATGGTTTATGCTGTAGCTGGCTGGATAATGGAAGTAACTTGCAAATCAATAGAAGCGAAGAAGTTTATCAATAGAGGATTTATGATAGGGCCGTATTGTCCGATATATGGATGGGGAGCAATATTTATAACAATATTACTTCATAGATATACAGATGATTGGATTGTATTATTTTTTATGTCTGTTATTACATGCGGAATACTTGAATACCTAACAAGCTATGTAATGGAAAAACTATTTCATGCAAGATGGTGGGATTATAGCAGAAGAAAGTATAATATAAATGGTAGAGTGTGTTTAGAGACACTTATACCATTTGGAATTTTGGGACTAGCTGTTATGTATGTTACAAATCCATTAATTTTAGCAGGATTTGCAAAAGTTTCAGAACATACATTAAACATTGTTGCAATTGTATTATTTATAGTATTTAGTATAGATGGATTAGTATCACTTGTTGTAGTATCAAATGTAAGATCTACATCAACAAAATTAAATAAAGAAGATGCAGGAAAAACTATGGATAACACAGAAGAAATGACAGCAAAAGTAAAAGAAGCACTTCGCAAAAAATCTATACTTCATAGAAGACTTGTTAATGCATACCCAGATTTGCAAACAATACTAAAAAAGAAAAAAGAGGAAATAAGACAAAAGACTAAAGCAATAAAAGAAGATATAAAAAATAAAACAAAGAGATAAAAAAATGGTACTTTTTGAAGGTGATATTCAAAAAAGTACCATTTTTTTTATTTCTTTATTGTACCTTTTGAGTACGCCTAAAAAAGTACTGCTAAAATATAAGATACAATGCAAGAAGATGAAGCGGATAGAATAAATATAGTAAATATTTTATTTTATGTCCTTGTTTGCCGTTATAAAGCAATATGAAAATTATAGGAAGAATTGTTGCAAGCATAAGATAAATATATTCTATATGAAAGCCATACATTAAAATGTTAAAGCCATACTTACATGAACAAATTAAAATATATGAAATAGCAGTTGTAAGTTTACTATTTCTAAATAAATAAAAACTAAATATAACGATAATTCCCCAGAATCCATAATCAACATGAATTAATTCTCCAAGGTATGCTACAAATAGCACAAACATAATTCCAAGAATATATTTATAAGAAATACCTAGTATTTTATAATTAAACTCTTTACTGTCTTGCGTTTCAAAATAATTATATATAATTATTGCAAGTAAACCAAGTAACAATGTGAAAAATATATTTAATCCTGAGCTGGAATTTGGCAAAAATTTATGTATATACAAACTAAAAGGAATCTGAGAAATTAATGCAAAACTCAAAAGTCTAATGCAATAATTTTTTAGATTTTTTGTGTATTTAAATCCTTGTGATATTTGAAATGCAAATATGGGAAATGCAATTCTTCCGATATAATTAAAAAAACTGAAATGATGAAAAAGTGCATATCCAAAGTGGTCACAAAACATTGTGCTCATTGCTATTATTTTTAATATAAAACTTGTCATATAAATTTTCTCCTATGATAATTTTTAAGAGGATTATATCATGTGTGTCAATAATATAAGTAATTTAATCATAAGCAAAGTAGAGGAGCACAGTGTGCTCCTCTACGAAAGAATATACAAATATATATGCAATGTAATGTAAGCGTAATAAAAATGTAATATAAAAGTAATAAAAGGCTGAAACCTTTGTGAGAGTGTAGATATAGGTGCTTTTGACAAGAAATTCTATTGCAAAGGGAAAAAAGAAATGATAATATAGGTAAATAATAAATTTAACAAGGGGAGAAATTTTTATGAGAAATTTAGAGAACGACAGACAAAGAGGTATAACACTTATCGCGTTAGTAGTTACTATTGTAGTTTTGATTATTCTTGCTACAGTAAGTATTTTGGCAGTGTTTGGAGATAATGGAATTATTGCAAGAGCACAAACTGCAAAGGATACACATGAAGAAGGAAAGGCAGATGAAACCAATACACTAGATGATTATGCAAGCTATATTGGAAATTATTTAGATGGAAAAGGTG
>CAJMLO010000076.1 GCA_905214245.1 uncultured bacterium | reverse complement strand
TACTCCTATAAGATAGTATCTCATAATTGTACAATTATTATACAAAAAAAGCCATATGTCGCTGTCAGCGAACGGTTCGTGTCGAATTGTGGTACACGATTTTCCTTTACTTTTGTCGAAAAATGTAATATAGTTATTGCAAGAAAAAGAAGAGACGCGTTTCTCCGAAAAAGGAGATATTTATATGGAATTAGAAGAAATGTTAAAGGAAAGAATAAATAGTAGCAACATATTTGATGATAGGGAAAAAGAAATGATATCAAATAATCTCTCTCTTTGCATTAAAATGTATTTATTAGGGATTTTAGATGCTAATCAAAGTTAATTAGATTATCTATTTTTGAGTGTATGACACACAAGATTAAGAGGTATTCGGTAGCTTATCATGAAACCGTCTCTCGCTACCAAGAAATTTAAAACAGCTAAAATATAGCATATTCTAAGGGTTTAGAGTATGCTATATTTTTATTTATCACATCAGTTTAGAATAGATAATTTAATTTATTAACAGAATCTTCTTTTTGCTTTTTGATAGAATGCAAATGCCTTTGAGATTTTTTCCGTAGAAGGCTCAAATCGTTGAGAACAAAGGATGACTTACGTCGATTTATTCATTCATAAAAAATTGAGGTATAATAATATACCTCAATTTTTTTGAATGATTTTTATTTTATTCTCTTCTCTCGCTTCTTGAAGGTGAAGAATTGCAAAGTTTATCATATTCTTTACATTTGATTTTATATTCTAATTGTTGAGTCATGTATCTATAATACATATATGCTTGTTCATATTGAACCATTGGATTAAACATTTGACCATTTACGTCCATATTTGGATCAAAATTTGTTTCAAATCCTCCATAATAAGGTGGTGGAAAGCTACAAAAACCATTAATATCAGAATTTCTATCCATAATAAAATCTCCATTAATTATATTTAGGTTTTAAGGATATACCTATAAACCAAAGTTGTTTAATGATAATGTTTGCTTGGCTTTGCTGAAAAAACCATACATACTATAAATAATATTACAAAGAGTAAAAAAACATAACTATTAAGTCCGAAAAATTGAACAGGAAATGTAATAGTTTGTGCTACTGTAGCGCATGTTTGCTCAATATCTAAACTTAAAGTTGGTATAAAGTGAAGAGCTAAAGCTACATATATGCTTGCAATTACTCCTTGCATGCATTTACCGATGAAATATTTTTTTATTGACAAATCTGTTTGTGAAATAATACTAAAAACTTGTAGTAAAACAGAAATACCTCCAAAACCAAGTAAAAATGCTGATAAGATAATATTTTGTGAAACGCTTTTTATATTTACCAAAGCCGTTAAATTAACTCCGTTTGTTAGCTCTAAAATTCCACAAAGTAGTGGCTGGGCAAAGTTTATATCAAAACCTAAAATTTTCAAAAAAGGTGAGAGTAGAATCCCTACTTGTTCAAAGATATGTAGTTTATCTAAAATTGAAATTAAAACTGAAAATATTACTACAAATCCACCTATAAGAAGTATTGTAGAAGTTGCATTTTGAATACTTTGGCCAAGTACTTTTCCAAGATTTTTTAAAGATAGTGTTTCAATGTTTGAAGATACTTTTATTTTTTTATGTGATATGTAACTTGGATATAAAGTGCTTTTTGAGTGTTTAGCAAAGATTATTCCAACAGTGATGCTTGCTAGTATGTGTGTTAAAAGTAAAAGCAGACCTGTTTTGGTATCTCCAAATAGTGATATACCTACAAAACTAATTACAAAAAGTGGGCCAGAGTTATTGCAAAATGCAAGCATTCTTTCTGCTTCATCCTTTGTACAAAGGCCTTGAGAGTATAAATTTGCTACTACTTTTCCTCCTGCTGGATATCCAGATAATATACCAACTATAAAGGCAAAAGCACCTTCTCCTGGAACATTAAAAATTGGTCTCATACATTTATCAAATAGTTTTCCTATTTGTTTTATAACACCTGTATGAGAGATTATTTCTATAATTATAAAAAATGGAAAAAGGGATGGCACAACATTATTTGCCCAAAGCAATAATCCATTTTTGGTTGCAATTAAATTCGATTTTGAGAATACAACTAAGCAAATTGCAAATAATATAAAAAAGCAAGGCAATATATTCTTTTTTAGTGATATAAACATAAATTTCATAAATTGATTTCTCCTTAGTAATAGTTATGAAAATGTGAAAAAATATATTACAAAAATATAATTTTGCATTATATTAACAAATTGACATAAACTTTAAAAAGTAATATAATATTTGTGTATTTTTGACAGCTTGAGTTAATAAATAGATAAAAGAGAGATAGATAATGAATATTTTTATTAGTAAATTAGAGAAAAACGAAAAATTTAGAGAGTATGCAGAAAATATAAAAAATAACATAGGCCCGATTAATTTATCGGGCTTATCTGACGTGGGAAAAATGCATATAGTAGCTGGAACAATTAAGGATGCAAGAGAGACAAGTTTGATTGTAACATATAACGAGTTGCAAGCAAAAAAGTTAATACAAGATTTGCAATTCTTTTTAGAGGAAGATGAAGTAGTATTTTTCCCTAAAAAAGAAATATCACCATATGATTATGAAACGCAAAGTACTGAACTTGCTTGCCAAAGGATAGATGCATTAAATAAGATTTATAATAAAAAGGCAAAAGTTGTAGTTACTACAATTGAAGCCTTAATGCAAACTATGCCTGAAAAAGATGTGTTATATAAAAATATAGTATCTTTTAAAGTAGGCCAAACATACAGCCTTCCAAATTATGAAACTAAAGTCAAAACTGGAATAGAAGAGTTAAAACAAATTTTGATTTATTTGGGATATGAAAGAAATGATTTAGTTGAATCTAGTACGCAATTTAGCATAAGAGGTGGAATTGTAGATATAGGATTAACTGAAAAGATTGGTGTTAGAATTGAATTTTGGGGAGACGAAGTTGATTCTATAAGATATTTTAATTTATCATCTCAAAGATCAAATGAAATGATAGATGAAATTACTATTTATCCAGCACATGAATATATTATTGAAAATATGCTTAAAACAGATGAAACAGAAGAGGTAGAAGGAGAACTTGCATATCCAAAATCAATTGCAAATATTTGCAAATCAATAGAAGAAAAATATTTAAATAATCAAGAGCAATCAGAAAATAATGCAAAAATAATAAAGGAAAATATAGAACAAATAAAAAATGGAGATTATACAAGCAAGATAGATAAATATTTTGATGAGTTCTATGTAAGTCAAGTTAATCTTCTTTCATATTTGCCAGAAAACTGTATATTATTTTTTGATGAAATGAGCAAAATAAATGTAAGAAGAGAAAATATTGTTATAGAAAACAATAACTTAATAAAATCTCTTACAGAAAAGGAAAGATTTGTACCAGAAGCAATTGCAAATATAAGTGATGGAGAATTTGCAAAGAAAAACTGGATAACAGAAATTCAAA
>CAJMLO010000075.1 GCA_905214245.1 uncultured bacterium | reverse complement strand
ATAATACAATGAAAACACAAGTATTAAAATATGGAGGATTTTATATAGGAAGATTCGAGGCAGGATTAAATAGTACTACACTAAGAACAAAAGTTACAACTGCACAAACAGTGGTATGTAAAAAAGGAGTAGCACCATATAATTATGTACCATGGGGAAAAGCAATGAATGATGCAAGTGAAGTTGAAGGAAAGAGTGGAGCTGTATATCTTGCCAAAAACTTTGCTAGTCAACATAACTATACAAGTGTAACAAGTACATTAATATATGGATGTGAGTGGGATGCAATGTGTAGATATATAGGAGATAGTCAAAGAACAACACCTAAAAAATCTGCACCAGAACTTACAGGAAGTGTTAGCACAGATATATCAAAAAATATATACGACCTTGCAGGAAATTGTATTGAGTGGACAATGGAGGCCAACTTTACGGATTGTCGTGTTGGGCGCGGGGGTGGTTACGGCGGTGCTGGTCCAGTCAGCGTTCGTGTCGGCGGTGTTCCGACTTACAGCCACGACTACGATTCATTCAGGCCCACACTTTACATAAAGTAATCCTGAACGCTAATAGCGATAAAAGTGAAATAGACAGTAGTATAGGTATGAAACAGTAAATGATAACGCTCTTCAATTGTAAGAGCGAATCGTAAGATACGTGGGTAAAGGGCAAAATTTTAAGGCTAAAGCGAGCGGCAATCTTGGTAAAACCAAAATTTTGCCTAACATATATAAAGAAACTTGACAATATTAATAAATGGCGCCAATTACGGCGTCATTTATAGGTTTTGGCTGTAATTATATACGGACTCATTTACAGCTATAAAATGAGTCCGTATATAATTACAAGGAGGAGATTTTATGATTATAAAAAATGGAAAGGTATTGTTATTTAAAGATAATGATGTCATAGTAGAAGATGTAGATGTAAAAATTAAAGAAGGAAAGATTACTAAAATAGGAAATAATCTTGAAACAGAAGCAGGAGAAAAGATAATTGATGCAAAAAATAAAGTAGTTATGCCAGGCCTTATAAATACACATACACATATTGCAATGAGCATATTTAGAGGTACATTTGAAGGATGCAGTTTGTACACATGGCTTAATGAAAAAATTTGGCCAATTGAAGCAAAACTTACAAAAGAAGATGTATATAATGCAAGTATGCTTTCAATTGCAGAAATGATTTCAACAGGAACAACATGCTTTAATGACCATTATTTCTTCCCAGAAGAAACAAGAAAAGCAGTAGAAGAAACAGGAATGAGAGCGGTTTTGACTAGAGTTCTTATGGATTCAGATGGGGATGATGCAGGACAAACACGTATAGATGAATTTGAAAAATTTTATCAAACACGTAATGAAAAAAATGATTTAATAACATATACTGTATCACCTCATGGACTATATACATGTTCATCTAAATATCTAGAAAAAGCATCTTGCCTTGCAAGAAAATATAATTTACCTGTACATGTGCACTTTTTAGAAAGTATAGATGAAATTGAAGATATTAAAAAAATGCATGGAATGACAGGAACACAGGTCTTAAAGAAATATTTTGATGGTATTCATACAATACTTGCACATGGTGTAAAATTAAATGATGAAGATGTAGAAGAATTAAAACATTTGGATACTGGTATTGCACATAATCCAATTTCAAATTTAAGACTTGGATGTAAAATTGCAGATACTACAAAATATACAAGAAATAATATAAATGTTGCACTTGGTACAGATGGACAGGGTTCAGGAAATAACTTAGATATGTTTGAAGCTTTAAAAACAGCTTGCCTAATACAAGGTGGAATACATGAAAATGAAGATAGACTTACTTCAAAAGAAGCTATAAAAATGGCTACAATTAATGGAGCCAAACTTCTTAAATTAGATGATAAGGTTGGAAGTATAGAAGAAGGAAAAGATGCAGATATTATTTTAGTAGACATGTCTCAAAATTTGGACAACATTACAAAACTTCCAAATAATGATATTATATCTAATCTTGTATATAATACTTGTGGAAGAGATGTATGTACAACAATTATAAAGGGAAATATTTTAATGGAAGATAGAAAGCTAAAAAACATGGATATTGACGAGGTTATTGAAAAAGTTCATAAAATTTTAAAATAATTCAAAAGTCGAAAAATGTCGAAAAACATTGGGAATGAGAATTTAAAAGAGAAACATATCGGTACAAGATACGCTGTTAATTCGTTCTACAAAAACATTTACTTTGCTATCATATAAAGAAAAAATGATAGGGTGAAGTAGATGAAGAAACCGAAGACAGTTTTAATTGGAAAGAAGATCAAAAATATCAGAAAGGCATTTGGATATACACAAGAAGAAATGGCTGAGAAAATTGAATGTTCAACAAGATATATTGGAGATATAGAGCAAGATAGATCAAAACCATCTTATGAGGTATTAGTAAGAATTTGTAATACATTTAACATTGGAATGGATATGATTTTTAGTGAATATTTGACAGTAGAAGATGATAAATTTATAGAAGAAAGCTTATATGGATTTCAAAAATTAAAAGAAAATAATAAAGAAACAATTATCCATATGATTGAATATTTTAATAGAAATATATCTTAAGAGTAAATAATTTTAGATTTTTTGTTGAAAAATGAAGTAAAGTTATATATAATCTACAAAGTAGAAAGTATATAACTTTATTTTTATTGAAAACGGGTGAAAAAATGTATTTAAAAAGATTAGAATTACAAGGATTTAAATCCTTTGCAGATAAAACAGTATTAGAGTTTAAAAATGGAATTACATCAGTAATTGGACCAAATGGTTCAGGAAAGAGCAATATATCAGATGCTATTAGATGGGTTCTTGGTGAGCAAAGTATGAAATCTTTAAGAGGTGCAAAATCAGAAGATATCATATTTGCAGGAACACAAGCAAGAAAATCACTAGGTTTTGCTGAAGTGTCTATTGTATTTGATAACCAAGATGGAAAGCTTCCAATAGAATATTCAGAAGTTACAGTTACAAGAAAAATTTACAGAAGTGGTGAAACAGGTTATTTTATAAATAAGACACCATGCAGGTTAAAAGATATACTAGAGCTATTTATGGATACAGGTATAGGTAGAGATGGATATAGTATTATTGGTCAGGGAAAGATTGACGAAATATTAAGTAATAAATCAGAGGATAGAAGACGTATTTTTGAGGAAGCTGCAGGAATTGTAAAATATAGAACAAGAAAAGCAGAGTCAGAGAAAAAACTTGAACAAACAAAACTTAACTTGCTTCGTATAAATGATATTTTATCTGAGATTGAAGCAAGTATTGAGCCTTTAAAATTACAATCAGAAAAAGCCAAACAATTTTTAGATTTAAGAGAAGAGTTAAAAGGAATTGAGATAGGTCTATTTATATATAATATTGAAACATACAAAGAAAAACTTGAGCAAGTTGTAAAAGATGAAGATATTTTAAAAGAACAAAAACAAGATGAAGATAAGAAAATGGCTGATTTTCAAGAATTGAAAGAAAGGCTAAAAAGACAGATTGATTCTATAACAATTAGTATAGAAGAATATCAAAATCTAGGATTTGAGAGTACAAATAAAATAGAGAAGATAAATTCTGAAATAGGAATTTCAAATGAAAGAATTCAAAATAATAGCTCAAATATAGAAAGATTACAAGGCGAAATTGAAGAAGTTAAAGCAAGAATTGCAGAACTTGAAGAAGAGAGCAAACAAAAAGAGATAAAGAAAGAAAATTTAGAAGAAAATAAAGTTAAATTCGAAAAAGAATTAAATGAAAAGCAAAAAGAACTTGATGAAATTACTAAAAAGATGTCTGATAAAGAGCTTGAAATAGAAGCTAAGAAGCAAACAATTGAAAAGAATATAGACTTAAGATATGATGCATCAGAGACAATAAGTAATCAAGAAGTAAACTTTGAGA
Source organism: uncultured bacterium (assembly GCA_905214245.1). Lineage (GTDB taxonomy): Bacteria > Bacillota > Clostridia > TANB77 > CAG-508 > CALXVA01. The sequence goes on along the minus strand of CAJMLO010000075.1, from coordinate 32 downwards.
ATTTAGAAAAAAGGCAGAAAAATGTTAAAGGC
>CAJMLO010000074.1 GCA_905214245.1 uncultured bacterium | reverse complement strand
ATGTACGAGCCCTATACATAATAGCAGCTAAATCACGCGTTGCATATGTTGTAGAGCCATTGCTCTTTTCTATCAAGCATGGTGGCATTTGTTTATCATCTAAATTTATAACACGTGCTCCTTCTGATTCAACAAGTTTTCCACTTCTATCAAGTATATCAATAATCTCCTGCATTTTATCTGAGTAAAATGCTTCACCATTTAATGAATCAAAATGTATATCTAATAAATCATATACCTTTTGAAATTCTTTTAAGCTTAATTTTCTAAACTTTTCCCATAATACCGTGCAATACTCGTCTTTTTCTTCAAGCTTTTTAAAATTATCTCTGCATGCTTCAAGAACACTTTCATCTTCCTTGCAAAGGTTGTTTATTCTAATATAAATTTTAGTAAGTTCATCTATTGGATTCTCCTCAATGTTGTATTCATCTTTCCATCTTTTATATCCTTCAATTAGTTTTCCAAACTGAGTTCCATAATCTCCTAAGTGGTTAATTCCTATACAATTATAACCAAGTTTTTTATAGATTTTATATAAAGAATTTCCTATAACTGTAGAGCGTAAATGTCCTATATGAAAAGGCTTTGCAATATTTGGAGATGAATAATCTATCACAATATTTTTTCCTTCTCCAATGTTGCTACTACCATAGTTTTCCTTTTTAGTATCAATCTCTTCAAATACTGATTTTGCAATTGCTTCAGAATTTACAAAAAAGTTTAAATATCCTCCAACCACTTCTACTTTTGAAATTGTGCTTTCATCAAATTCTAATTTTTCTTTTAATTCTGTTGCAATCATTTGAGGTGCTTTTCTTAATTCTTTTGCAAGTTTAAAACAAGGAAATGAATAATCTCCCATATCTTTATTAGATGGAATTTCTATAAATCCTTTAATTTCGTTTGTATCTAATCCAATTTGCTTTGCTATTTCTTCTGCTATAATTTTTGTAAAATCAATCATGTATCTAGCTCCTTATCTTTTAATCTCCTAAATTTATTCCTATATTTCTTGCAGTTTTTACAAGGTCATCATCCATGGTTACTTTTCTCAAATTGCTTTCTGGAGTATTTCCTGAAACAGCTCCTATTTGTTTATTGTTTCCAACAACATCTTCTAAAGGAACATAGTTTAATCTTCCATTTTTTATAACTGTTAAAACATTAAACTTTTCTTCTAAAGCAAGTTCCATTGCCATTGCTCCGTATTTTGTGGAAAGAACTCTATCAAATGCTGTTGGAGTTCCTCCTCTTTGCATATATCCAAGAACTGTACATCTTGCCTCAAGTCCAGTCATTTCTTGCAATTGTTTTGCAACCTTTTCTCCTGCTCCTCCAAGTTTTGTATTATCAACACCTGAACCATTATCTCTAGTCTCTTTTACAGAAATATCTCCACCCTTTGGCTTAGCTCCTTCTGCAACAACAACAATACTAAAACTTTTGCCTCTGTTTTTTCTATTTATTATTTTTTGTGCTGCTTTTTCAAGGTCATATGGAATTTCAGGAATCAATGCAACATCTGCTCCACCTGCTATTGCAGACTCTAAAGCAATCCATCCTGCATATCTTCCCATAACCTCTAGAACCATTATTCTATGATGTGTTTCACCTGTTGAATGTAATCTATCAATTGCCTCTGCTGCAACAGAAACAGCTGTATTGTATCCAAATGTAATTTCTGTACATGCAACATCATTATCAATTGTTTTTGGAACTCCAATAACATTTATTCCTTTTAAAGATAAATCTCTTGCAGATTTTTGAGTTCCATCTCCTCCTAATGTAAACAAGCAATCTATTTCATCTTTTTTTATGTTTTCAACACATATATCAGACAAATCTTTATATACTCTTTGTCCATTTTCCTCTATAGGATAATTAAATACATTTGCGTTTGTAGATGAACCGATTATTGAACCACCTTTAGGCAATATTCCAACCGCATTTCCAGTTGAACTTGTACCAAGTATCTCATAATTATTTTGAAGTAATCCTCTATATCCATCTATAAAACCTAAACACTCTATATTATGGTTTTCTGCTGTTTTTATAATAGCTCTTATAACAGCATTAAAACCTGAAACATCTCCGCCATTTGCAAGTATTGCAACTCTTTTAATCATACCACTCTCTCCTCATTCTTTACTTATGCATATATTATACCAATAATTCAGAAAATTACAACTATATATTTTAATTTTTATGGTACTTTTTGAAGTTGGTCTTAAAAAAGTGGTACTTTGGAGTCGGTCTTCAAAAAGTTTCATAAATTTGTATGTTCGCCTTTTTTTATTCATATTTTTCGACATTATGTAACATTATTATTTGCAAGTTTCATTTACACATTATCCACATACGTGTGGATAATGTGGATAACTCTGTTAATAACTATAAATAGCTTGTTTCAGATTGGCATTTATTCACACTTTTATGTTGCAATATTTTATGAAAACCTTTTTAATACATTTTTTAAATCATTTTTCTTTTATGTCTACAGTTTTAGTGTTCGCTTTTTATAAGAACAAAGTAACGTAAGTCGCCTTTTGTCCAAAGTCGATTCGAGTTTTCGACTAAAAGGAGAAAATCTCAAAGGCAATAGTAATTGTAGCATTTTTATATACTAGAAAATGAAAATTTCCTAGTATATAAAAAGAGCCTATTACTCATGTATTTTAGAGTAATAGGCTCTCTGTAGCTAATTTTATATATTTACAAAATAAATTTATATTTATGTCATTTTTTATGACATTGTCAAATTATTTTATCCAAATAAACTCATTTGATTGCTTTGACTCATTCCCTTTAAGCAACCAACTTTTTCAAGTAATTCTATAACTGTCTTGCCAATTTTTGAACGAATTTTCATATCATCTATGGACATAAATTTTCCTTCTTTTTTAGCATCATCAATTCCAAGAGCAGCAACTGTTCCAAGTCCTGGAATACTATTTAAAGGAGGTCTTATTCCTTCTTCTTCTACTATAAATTTTGTTGCATGTGATTTATACAAATCTATAGGTAAGAAATTTATTCCTCTTTCATACATTTCCAAAACAAGTTCAAGTATAGCATACATATTTTTATCCTTTGTAGTTGCACTATTTCCAGCTAAGTCTATTTCTTTCATTTTGTTTATTACCTTTTCTTTTCCATAGCACATTATGTCACTGTCAAATTCATCTGCCCTTATTGTAAAATATGCAGCATAATAAGCTTTTGGCTGATGAACTTTAAACCATGCAATTCTAAAAGCATTTGTTACATATGCTGCAGCATGAGCTTTAGGGAACATGTATTTAATCTTTTCGCAAGATTTTATATACCATTCAGGTACATCATGTTCTTTCATGAGTTCAACAAATCCATGCCATTTTTCTGGATCTTTTAATGCTTTACCTTTACGAACTGTCTCCATTATTTTAAATGCAGAGTTTGGTGGTAATCCTTTTTTGATTAAATATATCATAATATCATCACGGCAACAAATTGCCTCATTTAAAGTTACTGTTCCATCTTCAATTAAACTTTGAGCATTACCAAGCCACACATCTGTACCATGTGACAAACCAGATATACGTATAAGTTCATCAAACGTTGTAGGCTTTGTGTCAACAAGCATTCCTCTAACAAACTTTGTACCAAATTCAGGTATTCCGGTAACTTCCTACTTTGCTTTTAATTTGCTCTGGAGTAACTCCAAGTGCATCTGTCGATTTAAATATAGACATCGTTTCTTTATCATCAAGAGGTACTTTGGTTGGATCTATTCCTGTTATATCAAACAACATTCTTATCATTGTAGGATCATCATGTCCAAGTATATCTAGTTTTAATAAGTTTTGATCAATAGAGTGGTAATCAAAATGCGTTGTAATAATATCAGAATTAGGATCATCTGCTGGATGCTGAACTGGTGTAAATTCATATATTTCCCTGCCTTTTGGTACAACTATAATTCCACCAGGGTGCTGTCCTGTTGTTCTTTTTATTC
>CAJMLO010000073.1 GCA_905214245.1 uncultured bacterium | reverse complement strand
AAGATGAAGATGCTTCAAGAATAAATAGAATTGTTGAAAGATTTAAACTAACAACGACAGATACTGCAAAATTGGATACGGTTATTACAAAAGCTATTGAGGATAGAGATGCAGAAAAAAGAGAAAAAGGGATTCCAGAAAAGTCAAAAGAACAACAATTAGAAGATTTATTAGCAAAAAAACCTATACAGACAGAGGAAACTTCAAAAGTAAATTTCAATATGGCAAAGACAGAAAAAAACCCTCTGTCAGAGCCTTCCTCAACGACTTTCAAAATGCAAGAAGGGGTATCTAATGGAAAAAAGAAACCATCTGTAAAGAAAGAACTTGCAGAACTTAAAGTTGAAGCAAAAAAATTAGACGAACAAAAATCAAAAGAAAAAGTTATAGCAAATATACCACCTGTTCAAAACAATAAAAATCAAAAAGTAAAATCTAGTAGATAAGGAGGAAAGTTCTATGGAAGAAATGAGAACAATTAATTTAGATAAATATGATTATCGACTAATATTAAATGCATTGAACGAATTTAGAAATATAAAAATACAGGAAAATGTGGATATAGAAATTATAGATAGGTTAATGTCAAAATTATTAAAAGCCCCTATAAACAAGAAGATGTTATCTTTAAATAGACATACAAAAGGAAAATATATAAGCAATGAAACAAGATGAAAAAAGAATTAGAAAAATATTCTATATATTAGGAATATTTCCGATTGTTTGGATTGCTCTCCTATTAGCTCCGTATACTAAAGGTGGACTTATAGAAATAATAAAAAATGGTAGTATTGCATTAAACGATCCGTTTAAAATAGTCATTGTGGAAAATAGCATTAGAACTATATTTATTATTTTGATTATTTATATATTTTCAATTTTGTTATACGAATCAACTAGAAAAAATTATAGGAGAAGAGAAGAAAATGGTTCTGCAAAATGGGGCAATGCAAAAGAATTAAATAAAAAATATAAGCAACCTAACAATTATAATAAGATACTAACTAAAAATGTTTCTGTAGGATTAAATGGAAAAAAACACAGAAGAAATGTTAATGTATTAGTCATAGGTGGCAGCGGGGCAGGAAAAACTTTTAGCTATTGCAAACCTAACGTGATGCAATGTACTAGTTCTTACGTAATACTAGACCCAAAGGGCGAAATTGTTAGAGATACAGGCTATTTGCTAGAAAATAGCGGTTATGAAGTTAGAGTATTGGACTTAATAAATATGGAAAAATCACATTGTTACAATCCGTTTGTTTATATAAAAACTGATAATGATGTTCAAAAATTAGTAACAAATCTTTTTAAATCAACAACACCAAAGGGAAGCAGTACAAATGATCCGTTTTGGGATACTGCTGCAAGTATGTTGCTTTTAGCTTTGATATTTTATTTGAAATATGAAGCACCTGAAGAAGAACAAAATTTTGTAATGGTAATGGAATTATTAAGAGCTGGAGATGTAAAAGAAGATGATGACGATTATGTCAGTCCACTTGATATGCTATTTAATAGATTAGAAACGAGAAATCAAGAACATATAGCCTTAAAATATTATAGAGCATACCATTCTGGTTCTGCTAAAACATTAAAGTCTATACAAGTAACCCTTGCTGCAAGACTAGAAAAGTTTAATTTGGAGAGTATGGCACAATTAACTCAAACAGATGAGCTAGATTTACCAAGTTTAGGAGAAAAGAAAGTTGCATTATTTGCGATTATTCCAGACAATGATACATCATTTAATTTCCTAGTTAGTGTATTATATACACAACTATTTCAACAATTATTTTATTTAGCAGATTACAAATATGGTGGTAGCTTACCAGTTCATGTTCATTTTGTAATGGACGAATTTGCAAATGTAAGTTTACCAGATGATTTTGATAAAATATTATCAGTAATGAGATCAAGAGAGGTATCTGTTTCTATAATATTGCAAAATTTAGCACAGTTGAAAGCCTTGTTTGAAAAACAATGGGAAAGTATAGTCGGAAATTGTGATGAGTTTTTATATTTAGGTGGAAATGAGCAAAGCACTCATAAGTATGTTAGTGAATTATTGGGAAAAGAAACAATAGATACTAATACTTATGGTAGAAGCTATGGTTCTCATGGCAGTTACTCTACAAATGACCAAATTGCAGGTAGAGAACTATTAACACCAGATGAGGTAAGAATGCTAGATAATAATTATGCTTTGCTATTTATTAGAGGCGAAAGACCTGTAAAAGACTTAAAGTTTAATTTAAAAGAACATTTTAATAGTATGAATACACCTATTGGAAATAGTAAAATAAAACCGTATATACATGGAGGAACAGAAAATTCAGTAGGAACAATATCATTTAATTTAGACAATGTAAAAATTGATACAAATGAAATTATAGATTTAGAAACAAAAGATTTTGACATTGAACTATTGTCAAGTGAAGAAATAGAAAATATGTACAAAGAAGATAGTAAAATTGCTAATACTATCTAAAAGACCAAAGTTATTTTTAAAACAATATACTTTGGTCTTTTTTTGTACCAAAAATAAAAATTTAAGGAGGAATTTTGATATGGAAAATAAAAGAAAAAGAACTTTAAAGGTATTTTTAAAGAAAACATTAAAAAGAGGAGCAATAATTATAGGTTATGTTATAGCACTAAATGTGGCACAGCAAGTTCAAGCATTTGCAGCAGATGACCCAATATCTATTGTTAATAATTTATCTAATTTTATATTCGGATTAATAAAAGCAGTTGGAATGATTATATTAGGTTTTGGAATAGTACAGGTAGGAATGAGTTTAAAATCACATGATCCAACACAAAGAGCTAATGGAATAATGACTTTAGCAGGTGGAGTAGTAATTACATTTGCAAAAGAAATATTAAATATTATTACAGGAGGGTAGATAAAGGGACGAGAAAAGTCCCTTTAATTGATATGATAGAAAAAAATAAAATATATAATGAAGATTGTTTAATTGGAATGAAAAAAATTGAAGATAAAACTATTGATTTAATTTTAACAGATTTACCATATGGAATTACGAAAAATTCAAAGGACAAAAAAATACCAACAGAATGCTTGTGGAAAGAGTATAAAAGAATAATTAAAGATAATGGAGCAATATGTCTATTTGCACAAGGAAAATTTTATATTGAATTAGTAGCAAAAAATTTAGAAATGTTTAGATATGATTTAGTGTGGAATAAAGGATTAACAAGTGGATTCTTAAATGCAAATAGACAGCCTCTTCGTAAGCATGAACAAATAGCCGTATTTTACAAAAAAAGTCCTACATATAATCCGCAATTTAGCATTGGCGAACCTTTACATGGAAAAGGGGTAATGTATAAGAACAAGCAAATCGTAAACAACAATTACGGAAGTTTTAGACAGATAGAAGATAAAAGGAAAGGATGTAGACAAAAATATCCTACAAGTATATTGGAATTTAAAAAAAGTCATCCGTCTATTGCTACACATCCGACTGAAAAGCCAATATCATTGTTAGAATATCTTATTAAAACTTATACTAACATAGGAGATTTGGTTTTAGATAGTTGTATTGGAAGTGGAAATACAATTATTGCTTGTAAAAATACTTATAGAAATTATATAGGGTTTGAAATAGATAAAGAATACTATGATATTGCTACTAACAGGATTGGAAGATAAGTGAAGAAATATCAAATAGAAAATTATAAAAAGGGAGGCGATTAAATTGAACTGGATAGTTGGAAATTTACAAAATGCATTAGATACATGGAATGGTAAATTATCAGAGATTTATATGTTAGTTACACAAAGTCCAGCAGATTTTAAAGGTGGAACAATATGGAATATTATTTTAAATATTAATGGTGCATTACAAGCAATAGGTTTAGCATTACTTGTTTTGTTTTTTGTTGTTGGAGTAGCAAGAACTTGTACTAATTTTTCAGAATTAAAAAGACCAGAACAAGCAGTAAAACTATTTTTAAGATTTGCAATAGCAAAAGGAATTGTTACTTATGGATTAGAA
>CAJMLO010000072.1 GCA_905214245.1 uncultured bacterium | reverse complement strand
TCATAATAGCAATGATTATTCAATTTCTTTATCTGATGACAGTAAAAATGATTCATTACAAATAAATGATTTTATAGATAATTACTATATAGAAAAAGAAAAAACAGAGGAATTTACAAATTATCGTGACAATCTTTCAAGATTAATTCTTGGATATTTAAAAAGATTAAACAATAAGCTGTTAAATATTAATAATAAACTGCAAGAATGCAGAAATACTGATTTGTACAGAATTTACGGAGAACTTATAACAAATAACCTATATCGCATAAAAAATGAACACTCTGATAAATTAGAAATTGAAAATTATTATGATAATAATAATTTAGTTTCTATTCCTCTTGATAAAGCACTTACTCCTTCTGCAAATGCGAAAAAATATTTCAAAAAATATAACAAATTAAAAAATGCAAAACAAATTGTAGAAGAGCAAAAAGCTCAAGTAGAATCTGAACTAAATTATTTAGAAAGTATTATTTATGAAATAGAAATTGCAACATCAGTTTCCGATATTGATAATATTTACAATGAATTTACCGAAAATTTTAATACAAATTCAAATAGACAAGTGCAATCTTCAAAAAAGAAAAAGAATAAAAAACCTGATAAAAAAATTGCTAAAATTGGTACTCCTCTTGAATGTACTGTTGATGGATTTAAAGTTATAGTTGGCAGGAATAATAAACAAAACGATTACATAACAAAACAAGCTTTAGATACCGATCTTTGGTTTCATACCAAAGATGTACATGGAAGTCATGTAATCTTAAAAACAGAAAATAAAGTACCTACTCAAAACACAATAAATAAAGTTGCAAGTATTACTGCATTTTACAGCAAGGGTGCACAATCAAGCAATGTTTCCGTAGACTACACTTATGCTAAATATGTAAAAAAGCCTTCAAAAGCAAAACCTGGTATGATTATTTATACTAATAATAAAAATGTAATTGTAAAACCTGCAAATGACATAGATAATGAAAAAAACAAAGAGACATAAAATCTCTTTGTTTTTTTAGTTTCTTTTATCTATTACATACTTACCTTATATTCTATATCCTCCATATGAGGAAACATCTCTTTTACCCTTTTTAATGTAAGCATTAAGTGTTTAGGCTGTGGATTTTTACTACCAGTTGAAATTAATTTTTGCGTATAGCAATTATCTGCCGTTTTAAATAAAACATATCTGTTTCCGACATAGGTATAATAAATTTCATACCCATCTCTTAAATCTACCCACATATCTTCAAAAGTATATCCTTCCATCTACTACTTGTATGAATATTAATCATACTCTCCTTCCTTTATTATACAGTTTTAAGTGTTAGCCAAATTAGTTAACACTCAATGTATTACTATTTTATCATTTCCGCAAATCTATTTTCATCTATAACTGTTATTCCAAGTTCATTTGCCTTTACAAGTTTGCTACCTGCATCTTCTCCAGCAAGTACATATGTTGTCTTTTTAGATACACTATTTGATGTTTTTCCGCCAAAATTTTCAATTATTTCTGCCGCTTCTGACCTTGTAAATTTATCTAAACTACCTGTTAAAACAAATGTCATTCCTTTGAATCTGTTATCAGAAGATGTATCTTCTTGATATTTCATATTAAGACCTGCTTGATTTAATTTGTCTATAAGATCAATTGTTTGTTCTTCTCTAAAGAAGTTATAAATGCTTTCTGCTGTTATCAATCCTATGTCTTCTTTTAAAGCCAAACTTTCTACTGATGCATTCATAAGAGTATCCATAGAGCCATATTCTTTAGCAAGTGATTTTGCCATTTTTACTCCAATATGTCTTATACCAAGTGCATCTATTAGTCTATATAGTTCTTTATTTTTGCTTTCCTCTATACTATCTATTAAGTTTTGTGCAAATTTCTTTCCATTCTTTTTTAAAGAAGCAAAATCGTCAAATGTTAATTTATATATATCTGCAATATTGCTTATAAGTCCTTTTGTAATAAGTTCTTCTACTATATTTTCTCCAAGGCCTCTAATATCCATTGCTTCTCTTGATACAAAATGGCTAATTCCACGAAGTAGTTTGGCTGGACACTCTATGCCAATGCAATGCCATATTGCTTCTCCTTCTTCTCTAACTGCCTGTGCTCCACATATAGGACATGTTGTAGGCATTTTAAATTCAACTTCTTCTCCGCTTCTTTTTTTCTTATTTACTCCTACAACTTCCGGAATAACGTCTCCTGCTTTTTGAATAAATACAGTATCTCCCACTCTTATATCTCTTTCTTTTATAAAATCCTCATTGTGAAGAGTAGTTTTAGATATTTTTGAACCTGCAACAACTACTGGCTCAAGTATTGCGACTGGTGTTATTGCTCCTGTCCTTCCTACTTGAAATGCTATATCTAAAAGTTTAGTTTCTTTTTTCTCAGGTGGATATTTATATGCTACAGCCCACTTTGGTGTTTTATATGTTGTACCTATTATTTCTCTTAATTTTAGATTGTTAACTTTTACAACTGCACCATCTATTCCAAAAGATATTTTTTCTCTATCTGCTCCTATTTTTTTAATTGCTTCTATTGCCTCATCAATATTATGACAAAGGATACGAACTGGATTTACATTAAATCCTATATCAGCTAAATAATCTAAACTTTCACTATGTGTAGTAAATTTTATTGTATCTGATTTTTGAACATTAAATATAAATATATCCAGTGGTCTTTTTGCTGTTATCTTGCTATCAAGCTGTCTTAGAGAACCTGCTGCTGCATTTCTTGCATTTGCAAATTGTTCTTCTTCTTCTATTAATCTATTTTCATTTAATTTTTCAAATTCTTCTTTTCCAATAAATACTTCTCCACGAACTATTATATCAATAGGCTCTTTTAATTTTTTTGGAATAGATTTTACTGTTTTTAAGTTTGCTGTTACATCCTCCCCCACTATTCCATTTCCTCTTGTTGCTCCTTGTACCAAAATTCCTTTTTCATATTTCAAAGCAGCTGAAAGTCCATCTATTTTTGTTTCTACTACATATTCTAGTTCTGTATTGTTCTCTTCTGCGATCTTTCTCATTCTCTCATCAAATTCTTTTACTTCTTCAAATGTAAAAACATCCTGCAAACTTTGCAATGGAACTTCATGAGTAACTTTTTCAAATCCTTTTTTTATACTAGCTCCTACTTTTTGTGTAGGTGAATCTTCTCTTATAAGTTCTGGGTATTGTGCTTCTATTTGTTTTAGTTCTCTCATAAGCATATCATACTCATAATCGCTAACAACTTGCTCATCATCAAAATACTTTTGTGTATAATATTTTAATAAAGGTACTAATTCCTCTACTCTATTTTTCGCTTGTTCAAATTCCATTTGCTTTACTTCCTCTCCAATGTAAAAATTTTATTTACTATCTTTAAATAATTCTTTGCTTCCTTTTAGATAATCGACTCCAGAAACTATTGTAGCTACAACTGATATGCTTAGCATAATTGTAACAATTAAATTTAAAGCAAAATCAAATCCTGTTAAATTTGATGTAAATATTGCTCCAAAAACATTTTTATCAACAAAAGCAAGTATTAATCCTACCATTTGTGTTGCAGTTTTTATTTTTCCCCATATGCTTGCTGCAATAACATTTCCATTCTTTTGTACTGCTACAAGTCTATATCCAGATACCATAAATTCTCTTATTACAACAATTGCAGGAATCCAATATGGAATTTTACCACTACCTACAAGCATAAGCATTGCAACTATAACTAATATTTTATCTGCAATTGGATCTAAAAATTTTCCAAATGTTGTTATTTGGTTTCTTGAACGTGCTATGTATCCATCCAATTTATCTGTAATAGATGCAATTATAAATATAAAATCTATTATTAAGTATGTTAAAGGTATTCCCCATAATTCTTGATTTAATCCAAGTACTGGTACAAGCATCATTACAGGTACCAAAATTATTCTAAATACTGTTAATTTATTTGCTAAATTCATATTATTCCTCCTTGTGATAGTCTTTTTCATATTTTATCAATCTAATATTTAAAAGTCAA
>CAJMLO010000071.1 GCA_905214245.1 uncultured bacterium | reverse complement strand
ATTCTCTAAGATAGAAAATAGCAAAAAAAATAATATACAGGAAAAATAAAAAAATGTGGAAAATGACTATATATAGAAGATTCAAGCTTCTAACTATTATCATTAAGTACTTAACTTAATGATGGAATGGAAGAAGAAAAATGCAAAAAACAAGAGAAGAAATAGTATTAAAAGAGAAAAACGGAATTACATTAATATCATTGGTTATAACAATTGTTGTATTATTAATATTAGTTGGAATAAGCATTAATGCCGTTATAGGAGACAATGGAATAATAAAAAAGGCACAGGAATCATCGAAATTAACAGAAGAAATTGAAGCAAAGGAAATAATGAATAGAGTTATTTTGGAGTATGATTTAGTAAATAGTGGAGAAACATTAGAAGAGTTTTTACAGACAAAAGTTCCGGACCGAATAGATAGTGTAATAGTTAATGGAGATGGAACACTAACTGTATCAAAAAATAATTATACTTTAACGGTAAAAGATAAAACCAGCAATGGCTCAAAAGAAGATGATAACAAAGATAAACAGGAAGGAGAACTAACATTATCGGAGTATAGTGGAGAATATACATACCCAGTTAGTGGAACATTTAGTGTAACAAAAAATAGTGGAACAATAAGCGTAAAATCTTCAAATACAAATATTGCGATAGCCAAAATAGAAGAAAAAAACATAACTGTGATACCAGGAACAACAGAAGGAACAGCGATAATAACAGTAACAAGTGCCTCAAATGCAAATTATAAGGAAAAATCCGTGACATATACAGCAACAGTAAAAAATGGAACAATAAACTTAAGTGCTACAGCATATAGTGGAAAATATGATGGACAAGCACATAATATGATTATAAATGTAACAGTAGATCCAAGTGATGCTAAGATAGAGTATTCTCAAGATGGCAATACATATAGTACTGTAATGCCTACAATAACTGAGGCTACTACAATACTTGTTTATGTAAGAGCAAGTAAAATAGGTTATAAAACGCAAATGACTACATGTACTGCACAAGTAGAGGTGAAAACTTTTACAGAAGATTCAGGAGTAGGTTATTATGCAGATACAGATGGAGATGGAACTCCTGATGGAATAATATTTGAAGACTTAAAAAAAGGTGGAAGCGGAACATGGGGATCTTTGTCTAATAACGGAAAATATGTTGTATCAACTGTGAGTGATACGAAGGAATATTATATAAGCCAATTGAATTACGAAGGACCGTTTGGGAAAAAAGATGTAATTAGTGAAAGTGGTACGAATTTGAAAAACGATAGATTTTATGTTATGACATTAAACGATTATAATAATGGCACTACATATACATTTGCAAATGCAAAAGGAATAACAAAAGAAAAATGGAGCCTGCCGAGCAAGAATGAATGGGCAGCGTTTGCAGGAAAACTTGAAATAACAGAATCTAATTATAGTACATATGGCTTAAGTTCATATTATTGGACTTCAACTGTAAATTATTCTGACACGTCATGGTATATTAATTTTAGGAAATATAAGATTTTTACAATGATAACTAGTAGTAAAATCCCAATTCGCTTATGCAGAACTTTTTAATATACAAAATTCTAATAAATCAAACACTGAGATTATAAACTGAAGCAGTGAAAAAGTAAAAAGGATAATTAAAATGAAATTTGTTAAATATATTAAACAGATTTCATTTTTTATTGAATCTTATAGTATTTAAGTAAGTTACTTAATGATGAACTAGGAGGATGAAAGAATAGTGAGAACAAAAGAAATAAAAGGAATAACGCTAGTAACACTAGCTGTTACAATTGTGATTTTATTAATATTAGCTGGAGTAAGTACTAGTTTAATAATTGGAAATGATAGTCTGTTTGATAGAGCAAAAAGCACACAGAAAGTACAAACAATAGCAGGAATAAAAGAAGCATTGGAACTTGAAAAGGTAGATATTCAGGTTGAAAGTAAAACAGTAAATTTAGAAAATTATTTAACTCAAATAAGTAATGGAAATAAAAATTTCGATTTAAGCTCAAAAGAAAAAATAGATGATAAAAATGCAGAAATTATAATTAATGACAAATACAAATTTTTAATAAAAGATAAAGAAAATGGAGATGTTGATATAACGTATGAAGGAATAGATATATCTAAAGGATTGAAACTATCTTCATATGAAGAAACATACATGTATCCTCAAAGTGGAACTTTTATCTGATGACTTTACTGGAACCAAGGATTCAAGTGTAACAAAATGGCTTTTTAAATAAGGAAAATAGTTTTGATAGGCTTGAAGTATGTGTATTGAATGATGCAAACGTAAAGTTTTTAAAGTGTAAAAAAAGAAAAGATAGTCATGAAAGTACTAAAGTTAGATACTTAATGACTATTTTTTATGTTTTAATTATATCAAAACGATTATAAAAATCAAGCTTTTTATAAAAAAATATATAATAAAAATTTAGTTGCAATAAGTAAAAAATAAAACTAGAGATTGTTTGAAATAAGTGAAATATAAGCTTTTTGTATTCCTAACCATTATCATTAAGTATCTAACTTAATGCGATAATGGAAAGGAAAAAAATAATATGAAAACAAAAGAAACAAGAGGAATTACATTAATTACGTTAGCCGTAACAATCGTTGTCTTGTTAATCCTTGCAGGAGCAAGTATAAATACAGTTATTGGTGATAATGGAATAATAAAAAAAGCACAAAATTCTGCAGAGTTAACGAAAGAAAGCGAAGCAAAAGAAATAATTAACAGGACAGTGATGGAGTTTTATTTAACTAATGACTATGAAACGTTAGAAGACTTTTTGAATGATAAAGTCTTATCTGGAAAAATAGATAAAATAGAGAAAAATACAGATGGAACGTTAAAAGTGTGGAAAGATAATTACAGTGTAACAGTAGAAAATAAAACAAATTCTTCAAATAACAATGACAATAATGCGAATAAAACAATAAAAATAAGTGCAATTCCATATGAGGGCATATATGATGGTAATGAACATGAAGCAATTACGGCCATAAATGTAGAACCAACAGATACAATACTAGAATATTCTACAGATGGAACAAATTATTTTACAGCAATTCCAACAATAACAAATGCAGGAACAACTTCTATAAGAATAAGAGCAAGTAAAGAAAATTATGAAACAAAAAATGTAACAGTAACAGCAAAAATAGAGAAAGCAGAAGGAAGATTAGTTCTATCGGAAACGAGTGGAACAATTAATTATCCAAATAGCACAACATTTACAGTTAGCGGAAATACAGGAACTTTAAGTGCATCTTCAAGCAATACAAGTGTGGCAACAGTAAGTATAAGTTCAAATATAGCGACAATAAATTCAGTTGGAGCTGGAACTGCAATAATAACAGTAAAAAGTGAAGTATCAGGTAATTATAATGAGAAAACAGCCATGTACAGTGTAACAGTAGTAGATGATACATTTTTAGAAGAATCAGGAGTAGGTTTTTATGCAGATACCGATGGAGATGGAACAGTAGATGGAGTAATATTTGCAGATTTTAAAAAAGGTGAAAGTGGCTCGTGGGGAGGACAGTCATATACGATTTCTGCGGTAACGAATTTAAAAGAGTATTATATAAGTCAAAAAGGTTATACAGGAAAATTTGGAACAAAGAGTGTCCTATCGGCAAGAGGGAGCGGAAATGCAAGGTTTAATGTAATGGCGTTAAATGACTATAATAAAGGAAAAACATATTCATTTGATAGTGTAGAAAACATAACATCTGGATCATGGCGCACGCCAACAAAAGAAGAATGGGCTATGTTTGCAGGAAAATTAGGAATAAATAAATCAAATTATAGTAGAAAATATGGATTAAAATCACCATATTGTACATCTTCACCCAATAGATATAACAATGGATATTATATTAGTTTTGGTGAGGAAGAAGTTGAAAGTGATGACTTTGGAAATGCTTCAGGTTATGTGCGTTTATGTAGAACTTTCTGATTTTGTAAATAACCTTAATTAAATTAATATAGAAATTTTAGGTATAATTAATGAAAATTTTATATGAATAAAATGGTTAGTTTTAGTTTAAAACTGACTATTTTTTAGACTTTTTATGTTTAATATTGATGTTGCTAAAAACTCCAAAGTTTGCTATAATGTA
>CAJMLO010000070.1 GCA_905214245.1 uncultured bacterium | reverse complement strand
TTTTCAATATTTTATTTTCAATGTATTTGTGACATATCTATTTTAAACCTATATTAAATAATATTTTTGACTTTTTGTGCTACTAGATAATATTTTATTAAACTATAAGCGATATAATATTTTAATGAAACGCTTGAGCTACCAAACGAAGCCGAAGGCTGAGTGCGATTCGAGCTGCCGTCAATCTTTTGGATTGGTCGCGAACGGCAAGTTTCTAGGAAATATTATATCGCTTATGCCAGCAAATATCCAGTTTTATTTTTGCTTATATTTGAGCTAATATTCTCATATCATCTTCTATTTTTTTAAGCTCCACATTTGCTTCCTCTATACTATTTGTACATACACCAATATAAAATTTGATTTTTGGTTCTGTTCCCGAAGGTCTTATACAGCACCAAGCATTATTTTCAAGTTCGTAATAAAGCACATTTGATTTTGGTAAATTTGTATTTTCATTTTCTCCTGTAATATTACTATGAATAATTTGTGTTTGATAATCCCCAACAGATAATACTTTTAATCCTGATATTTCTTTTGGAGGATTATTTCTCATTTTATCCATAATTTGTTTTATTTGCTCTGCACCTTCTATTCCTTTAAGCACAATTGAGAAATTATTTTCTCTATAATATCCATATTTTTTATAGATATTTTCCATTTGGTCACACAAAGTCAATCCATGCTTTTTATAATATGCAGTTGCTTCACAAACAGTCATTACAGCAACTATTCCATCTTTATCTCTTGCGTGTGTTCCTATAATACAACCATAACTTTCTTCATAAGAAAATAAACAATTATAGCTTCCGCCATCTTCTTCAAATCCTCTTATTATTTTTGCAATATTTTTAAAACCTGTTAATGTTGAAAATAACTTTACACCATATTCTTTTGCAATTGCATCTGTTAAATTTGATGATACAATTGTTTTTATTACAGCTCCATTTTTAGGAAGTGTTCCATTTACTTTCTTTTGAGAAAGTATATATTCTGCAACTAAATTTCCTGTCATATTGCCTGTAAATTGCATATATTCTCCTGTTTTAGAGTCTTTTGCATATACTCCAAGTCTGTCTGCATCTGGATCATTTGCAAGAATTACATCTGCATCAACCTTTTTTGCAAGTTCTAGTGCAAGCTTAAATGCATTTGGATCTTCTGGATTTGGATAACTTACTGTTGGAAATTTTCCATCAGGTTTTTCTTGTTCTTTTACAACATACACATTTTCAAATCCAATTTCTTTTAATATTCTTTGAACAGGCACATTTCCAGTTCCATGAAGTGGTGTGTACACTATTTTTATATCTTTTTGCATCTCATCTATTGCTTCTTGATTTACAATTAATTTTTTTAATTCTTCTATATATCTATCGTCTATCTCTTTTCCAATAACATTGTATAGTCCTGATTTAATAGCATCTTCTTTTGACATAGATTTTATTTTAGAAAAATCAGTAACATTATTAACTTCTTCGATAATCTCTTTATCAATTGGTTCAACAATTTGTGCTCCATCATCCCAGTAAACCTTGTAACCATTGTATTCTGGTGGATTATGGCTAGCCGTTATTACAATTCCTGCTATACATCCAAGTTCTCTTACTGCAAATGAAAGCTCAGGAGTTGGTCTTAATGAATCAAATCTGTATGTTTTTATTCCATTTGCATTTAAACAAAGTGCTGTTTGCATGCTAAATTCTTCTGACATTATTCTGCAGTCATACGCTATTGCAACACCTTTTTCTTGACCACCTTTTTTTATAATGTAATTTGCAAGACCTTGTGTTGCTTTTGTTACAGTATAATTGTTCATTCTATTTGTTCCAGCACCTATAACGCCTCTAAGTCCTGCTGTTCCAAATTCTAAATCTTTATAAAATCTGTCTTTTATTTCCTCATTGTTATCTTTTATCTCTTCTAACTGTTTTTTAGTTTCTTCATCAAAAACTGGATTATTAAGCCATTCTTGGTATCTTACTTTATAATCTTCCATCCTTTTCTCTCCTTTTCAAATGCTAAAGGGCATAATAATAAATATTATGCCCTCACTTATTAAATATCTAATGATTTTAGATATTTTATCATTTCATCTCTTAGTTCTGGTCTTCTTAAAGTTTCATCTACAGAAGCTTTAACAAATCCCAATTTATCTCCTGCATCAAATCTTTGAGCTTCATAGCAATATGCATATACTCCTTCTTTTGTTCCAACCATGCTGTTATATGCATCTGTAACTTGTATTTCTCCACCTTTTCCAGGTTCTGTTTTCTCCAAAAATTCAAATAAGTCTGGCATTAATACATGTCTATCAGATATTGCCAAATTTGATTTTGTTTCTTCAACCTTTGGCTTTTCTTGCATTTTTTCTACCTTGTATAGTCTATCTGTTACAGCTTCTCCTGAAACATTACCATATTTAGGAACATCTTTCCATTCAACTCTTTCAACTCCTATAACTGAAGTTCCAAGTTTTTCATGTTGCTCAATTATTTCCTTTAAGCATGGCTTATTTCCTTGCATTATAACATCTCCATACATAATAGCAAATGGTTCATTTCCAACAAAATCTTTAGCCATATATATAGCATGCCCAAGTCCTTTTGCTCCGCCTTCTTCTTCAATAAATGAAATTTTAGCTTTTCCTTCCAAATGATCAATTTGTGGAATAAAACTTTCTTTTCCTCTTGCCTTTAAAAATTCTTTTAATTCTACGTCATCAGAAAAATAGTCTAATAGAACTTCCTTTTTTCTTCCTACGACTAATAAGATTTCCTCAATTCCAGACGCAACTGCTTCATCCACCAAATATTGAATAATTGGTTTATCAAGTATTGTAAGCATACACTTTGGCACACTTTTACATGCTGGTAGAAATCTAGTTGCAAAACCTGCAACTGGTATAACAGCCTTTCTAACGCTCATGATTTCCTCCTAATTTTTTACAATATAAATATTAATGTATGCCTATTGTATATGAAAATAAGAAAAAAATCAAGATTGTTTTGTAAATGTAAATATAAAAATGTAGGTTTTCCTACATTTTTATGTTGGAAAAACCTACATTCTTATTATCTCATAAATACTTCGCCTACTTTTGCCTCAAAATTTTGCCATTTACCCACGTATCTTACGATTCGTTCTTACTCTTGAAGAGCGTTATCATTTACTGTTTCATACCTATACACTACCTATTATTGTTTGGTCGCTATTAGCGTTCAGGGTTACTTTATGTAAAGTGTGGGCCTGAACGAAAGGTAGTCGTTGACGTAAGTCGGATAATCGCAGTCACGACAGCTGACTGGAAGAGCAGTGATGTAACAACCCCCGCGCTCAACACGATAACCCGTAGTGTAGGCCTCCATTATCCATTCCTGACAATTTCCTGCTAAATCATATATGTTTTTTGATACATCTGTACTAACACTTCCTGTTAATTCTGGTGCAGATTTTGTAGGAGTTGTTCTTTGACTATCTCCTATATATCTACACATTGCATCCCACTCACATCCATATGTTACTGTACTTGTTACACTACTTGAACTTGAATACATACTTTTGGCTAAATATACTGCACCACTTTTTCCTTCTATTTCACTTGCATCACTCATTGCTTTTCCCCATGGTACATAATTATATGGAGCAACTCCTTTTTTACATACTACTGTTTGTGCTGTTGTAACTTTTGTTCTTAATGTAGTACTATTTACTCCAGCTTCATATCTTCCTATATAAAATCCTCCATATTTTAATACCTGTGTTCTCATTGCTGTATATTCGCTTGCTTCTGTTGAATATCCCTTTGCATATGGTTCTGTACAAGTTGCTACACTTACTCCTCTTGCAGGTACATCTGTTGTTGGTTGTCCATTTGTATCAAAATTTGTTCTTGTTAAATCAGCTTCACTTGATACAGGAATCCACACAAATTGATTTCCCATACTTGTCCCAGAAGCACTCATTGTATCTCCTTGTTTATCTGATATAACTAGTCCTGTTGATATATCTCCACCAACATAATGGAATCCACTTGGAAGTGGCACTGTTCCTCCATTTCCATCTGCTATTGGTGTAACTTGACTGCTTGTCCATGTTCCAGGTTTTGCAACTGTAGTTCCAGCAGTAGGCTTTGTTGGAGTATCACTTCCTCCTCCTGAACCTCCGCCTTTTCCATCTAAATAATTTCCAATATAACTTGCATAATCATCTAGTGTATTTGTTTCATCTGCCTTTCCTTTCTCATGTGTATCCTTTGCAGTTTGTGCTCTTGCAATTATTCCATTATCTCCAAATACTGCAAGTATACTTACAGTTGCTAAGATTATCAAAACTACAATAGTTACAACAAGCGCAATAAGTGTAATACCACGGCTATTTTTACTTGCAAATTTAC
>CAJMLO010000069.1 GCA_905214245.1 uncultured bacterium | reverse complement strand
TTTTCAATATTTTATTTTCAATGTATTTGTGACATATCTATTTTAAACCTATATTTTTACTTTATTGTCAAATTCGTTAAGTAAAAGTACGTCTTTTTAGTAATCGCTAGCCAATGAGCAACTTAGTATGCTCTACCCTACAACTCAAATCATTTTATTTGTTTAATAAATATGTAGCAATATTTAAATATGATGCAAATAGTGTCCATAGCAAATATGGAATTTGTAATAATCCTGCTGTTTTATTTTTTCTATAAAACTTCAATATCATGGAGATAATAAGAACAATAAGAATTATAATCCATACAAATGAAAATAATCTCCATTTTGCTACAAAAAAGAATATAGACCATAAACCGTTCACAATTAATTGAATATAATATATTTTGTCTATTTCAAAATCGGTCAATTGCTTACTTTTCAAAATGCCATATGATAATCCCATTAAAATATATAAAATTGTCCATACTATCGGAAAAACAATTGATGGTGGAGATAAAAATGGTTTTTCAAGCAAATTATAATCAATAAATGGACCTATTATTATTTCTATTACTCCACCTAATATCACTGGTATAAATATTGATTTAATATAAATCTTAACCTTTTCCATTACAACACCTCTTACATTTATTGTATGAAATAGTTTATATATTTAGTACTTGAAAATAACTAGGGGGAGCTTAATTTATATCGTTATATCCTTTATATGTAAAATGCGTGGATACTAATTTAAAAATATTTAAACTGCAATATTCTTTCTATTATGTACAAGATGATTTATATATATTATTTGATTTTATATATTTTTATTTCTTATATAGTCTCCTTCAAACTCATTTGCTAATATATCCATTTCAATACTATCATAATATTTACCATTTATGTATTTGCAATTTCTTCTTCTGCCATATTCCTTAAAGCCACATTTTGTATAACATTTTAATGCTCTTTCGTTAAAACTCATCAAATCTAGTTTTATATTGTTCAAATTTAAATAATTGAATCCATAATCTAATACCATTTTAATTGCTTCTGTTCCATATCCTTCATTTCTGTAGTCTTTGTCTCCTATAAATATTCCTAGAGTAGCTGTTCTATTAATTGAATCATAATGTTCTAATCCTACTGTACCTATTAATTTATCTTCATTTAATGTTATTATAAAAAAATTATAATTTTTGTTTAAATTTTCCTCTAAATATTGTTTTTCTCCTTCTAGCGTCATTATGTATGCACTTCTTCCAATATAATCTGTTGTTTCAAAATCATTCAACCATTCTGTAAATTTTTCTATATCTTCATTGTTTCGTGGAGATAGATAAATTCTATCTCCTATTAGTTTTTTAAAATATTTCATCTTCTTCAACTCCTTTTATATATCTATATATTTCTCTCCAATTGCTTATTTCTTTTAAGTTTCCATTTTGTTCTAACTTTTTCACCTCACATGTTAAGCAATTCATTGTTGATACTTCTTTCAAGCCACATTTATCAATTGTAAATATTCATTTTAATTTTATATCACGAATTTTTCAATTTTTTTCGTGATATAAAATTTTATTTTAAAAATAAATTAATATATTTTTCAAATGCAAAAATTTGATTTCTACTATTTTTTCTGGATTAATATCTGTAATATCTAACAAATCTATCTTATGATTTCATCACTATCTGTTAAATCTCCATTAAATCCATATACTTGTTTACACAATGGTGCTTTTCTCTTTCCGCTATGTACAACTACTTTTTCCAAATCTTCATATATGCTATGTAATTTTATACCATACTTTTCCATTGTCTCTATACTCATTTCTTTAAATGCTGGGCATGGTAATACTGTCCCATCATACTTTATATCTAATTTTTCAGTTCCTGCTGTGCATAAATGTGATATTTTTCCATTTAGTGGAATTCCTATCCTAATATTGCCACTATAATGTTCTTTTTCTTTTTTTAATATCTCTGAAAACTCTTTCAATTCTTCTTTACTTAGCATTAACTCTTCTTTATTATTTCTTCCTCTACCTTGAGGGACAAAATTTAAGACACTTATATTTTTTACACCTGATATTTCTAAGCATTCAATTATATCAGAAAACTGTCTATAATTTGGTTTCATTGGAATAAAGTGTACATCAACATTTATCCCTGTTCTGCTTGCTCTTATCAGCGAATCCATTAAGCATGTAATTAAACCTTTTCTTCCCATTAATTCATTATCAGTTGATTCTTCAAATGCTTGCCAGTCAAATACTATCTTGTCTAATCCTAATTGTTTTAATTTTTCGAACTCCTGTCTTGTTATCCCTTCAAATGATTTTGGTGTTAAACATCTATCGTAATATGCTTTTACATTTATTTTTAATCTTTCATTCCATGGTTCATGTTTTTCTATTTCCTGTAAATCTTGTTTACATTTGTTTTTTATATATTCTATCATTTCTACTGTCATTGCAGATGCTCTTTTTATCCCGCTAGTGAATATAACTGTTTTAATTCCATTATCTTTACAAAACTTTACCATTTCAAATAAATCTGGATGCAAAAATGGTTCTCCACCAGAAATTGATAATTCTTCTATTCCACCTTGTTTTATAAAATGCATAACTGTCTTTTTAAACTGTTCAAATGTAATTATTGTTTGTTTGTCTTGTGATGAATTTGAAGAACAGAACTTACATTTATTAGGGCAAGTCTGTATTATCTCGAAACATAAATCTTTTAACATAAATATTCCTTCTTTTTTATTTAGTATTTGCATATGTTCCCATATTCTAGGTTGAACATAAATTTTACTAAAACATCTTTAAATTTTGAGTTTTTTGCTCCTATTTTGTTTTTAGAGCTGTTTTTAAATATTTTTTCTTTCATTGTAAATTCAAGTATTACAGGATTTATTTTAGATATAGTACCGAAACGCATTCAACGTGTGATGTAAATGGAAACATATCTACAGGCTGAATTTCATAAATACTGTATTTTTCTTCAAGAATATGTAAGTCCCTCATCAATGTTGCTGGATTACAACTTACATAGACAATTCTTTTTGTTTCAAGTTCAAGCAATTTATTTAATGTATTTTCATCTAATCCTCTCCTTGGAGGATCAACAATTATTACTGTTGGAGATACATTTTTCTCAATAAGCATTTTTTCAAAAACATTCTCAACATCTCCTGCCATAAATTCAATATTGTCTATACAATTCTCTTTTGCATTTTCTTTTGCCATTTCAATTGCCTCTTCGACTATTTCAATTCCATATACTTTTTTTACAAATTGTGAAGCAAAGATACCAATTGTTCCAATTCCACAATAAAGATCGCACAATATGTCCTCTTTATTTAATTTTGCTCCCTCTATCGCCTTTTTGTATAATATTTCAGTTTGGATTGGATTAGTTTGATAAAATGACTTAGAAGAAATTTTAAACACAAAATTTCCCAATCTATCTTTAATATATTCATTACCATATAATAATACATTTTTTTCACCTAAAATGATATTTGTGTTATTTGAATTTATATTTTTTATAATTGACTTTATGTTTGGAAACTTCTTTGTTAATCTTTCTACTATATATTCTTCATCCTTTATCTTTTCTTCATTCGTAACTAAAATGCACATTATTTCGTTTGTATTTATACCTATTTTAACAATAATATGCCTGATACTTCCTTTTCTTTTTTTCTCATCATATGAAACAATATCTTTTTCATTTAAAATATCTATAAAATCATTTGCAACCTTTTGAGCTTCTTTATTTTGAATTTTGCAATTGTCTGTTTCAATAATATCATGTGTTCTATTTGCAAATACCCCCATTATATTCTTACCATTTTTATTTAAACCAATTGGATACTGTAATTTATTTCTATAATAAAATGGATTTTCCATTCCTATTGTTTGATTTACTTCAATTTTTTCATTTAACGATTTATTCGCTAAATTTTGTACCATTGCCTGCTTCATCTTTAGAGTATAATCATAATTGATATGTCTTAGATTACATCCACCACATCTTTTATATGTATCACAATTTGGTTCAATTCTATATTTGGACTTTTCCATTATTTCCATTATTTTTCCATATGCAAAATTTTTGTTTACCTTCACAATAAGTATTTTACATCTTTCTCCTTTTAATGCATTATCAACAAATACAGTAAATCCATCTATTTTAGCTATTCCTTCGCCATTAGCTCCATTATCAATTATTTCAACTTCATATAATTTGTTTTTTTCTATATTCATCTACAAATTCCTCTCATATTTTAAACATTCTAATCCATTATAATATTTAATTTTACTTTATGTCAATATATTCTAATATTTTTACAAGTTACTTTTGCTTAATTTTCAGTAATTTGCATAATTTCTTTGAGCGCTTACATTTCATTAAGTACATCTTGTCTCATACTATCACTTCTCCTTTCTTGAGACATACAACATTCTGTTGAATAATGTACTTATATTTTACCATATTTTACCTTTTTAAGCAAAAAGAAAAATGTAGGTTTTCCTACATTTTTATGTTGAAAAAACTACATTTTTATTATCTCATAAACATAATATGGTGTGTTAATTCATACCATATCATACACTCTCTGCCATTTTTCGATCTTGTCAAGTCTAGTGTGCTTTTATATTCACACACTAGATAATACACTATCCATTTTATCTAAGTATCTTACGATTCACTCTTACAATTGAAGAGCGTTATCATTTACTGTTTCATACCTCTGATATCCGGACACTTTTTCA
>CAJMLO010000068.1 GCA_905214245.1 uncultured bacterium | reverse complement strand
TTTATTAATTTCTAAAATTGAAGAATACGGAAAAATTGTTATAAAAAATAATGCTTTAAAAACAAGTTTAAAGCACTATATAGTTTAGAAAAAAACTGCCTATAAAGCAGTTTTTTTAATATGCTACAATCACTATTGCCTTTGAGATTTTCTACTTCCAGTCGAAAACTCAAATCGTCAAACGTAAATGGCGACCTAGAGTCGCTTTGTTAATATAAATAATATTGTGGATTATATGACACTCCGTTTTTTCTAATTTCTAAATGAAGATGATTTCCTGTTGAATTTCCAGTTGAGCCAACCTTAGCTATTACTTCTCCTTGGCTTACATGTTGCCCCTTACTAACTAATAATCTACTGCAATGTGCATACACTGTTTGAACACCATTTCCATGTGAAATAACTACATAATTTCCATACCCATCATTTGCATTTCCTGAATATGTTACAGTTCCACCTGCTGCTGCTTTTATTGGCGTACCCTTTGGTGCTGCAATATCAAGCCCTGTATGAGTATGACTTCTTACACTGTCATTGCTTCCAAAACGTGACATTATCGTTCCTGAAACAGGCTTAATTAGTGCAATTCCTATTTCAACTTTGCTATATGATTTTCCAGAACTATAATTAGAAACTGATGGAGACGAATAACTGCTTGTCGTCTTTTTTATCGTAACCTTTGGCTTTTCGTATAATTTTGATATCGCTGTATCTACTCCAGTAAATTCTTTTAATGAAGTATCATATTTTTCAACAATACCAATATCACTTGAATTTGCACTTTTTTTCTTTTTTAATCCTTCAACAATTTCTTCTGCTTCTTTAAATGATGCAACATATGTTTTTTCATTTTTATCATCAGTTATTGCATAATATTTATAATATTTTGTACCATTATCTGTAACTTTACTAAAAATTTCATCGTCATTTGTCTGAATATCTTTTTTTAGCAAACAAAGCTCATATGTTGGCATTGCATCAATTTGAACAAATGCAAGATTCTCTTCTTCTTTTGGTGCAATATAATTATTTATTTTTTCTTGCAACTCACTTTTATTTTCAGTATATCCAACTAATTGCCCATTAACAGAAACTGCATATGTTGGATGATAAAATAGCACTACTGTACTAATCACCAAAATTGCTGCAACTATAGATAACATAACAAATCTTATTGAAGTTCTTACTGTTATTGCTATTTTTCTAAATATATTAATAACAAACACTCCTTTTACACATAAATTCAAGTGTATTTTATATTAAAAAAGGATTTTAAACAATAATAATTATTGTCAAAAATCCCTTCTTATCTTATTTCCGTAAGCAATATCTCGATTTATCTCTGTAAATCTTTAAATTTCACAAGTTCTACTGTTGCAACTCTGTTTTTACTGTCTCTATCTCTGTAACACTTGCTTTTTGAGCTGGTTTATAATATCCTTTAGCCTCAGCTGTTTTAAATAATTCGTACTGAAAACTCTCATCATTATTTCTAATTTGTTGAAAAGTTTGTCTAAGTTGCATGTTTTCAGTCTCAGATATTGCAGTTTGATAAGCTGTTAAGCTTGATTTAACACCAGCTAGAATATCATTTACCATTGTTTTCTCGTCCATACTATTTCCTCCTGATTTAAGAATTTAAAAAAGACATTAATTTTTGTTTTGTATTTAATGCATCTTGTGCAGATTTTGTAAACATTTGCTTAATTTGTGGATCAACTGCTTGTGATGCATACGTATTTAGTTTTTGATAAGATGTTTCATGTGCACCTATTAAATGTCTTAAATTTTGTAATTCCACTTGACTTAAATTTGCCATTGCTTGCCTCCTTTTATTTTTTAGTATGGACAATTTTTCTTTTAAATATACAATAAATTTTAGGTAAGCAAACATATTAATTATATAATTTCAAGTCCAGCAAATTTAGCCATCAATCTTTTAGTTCCAGCTTTATCAAATTTAATTTCTATTTTAGAATCATCCTCCTCAGGTTCAATTTTCACAATTGTACCTTCTCCAAATCTTTTATGATACACTCGTTGTCCTTCTTCATATTTTGAAATATCAGTACCTTGGCTAGATTTTTTATTTAAATTATTTAAAAAGCTTTCAGCACTTTTAAATTGAAATGCACTGTTTCCAAGTACACTCTTAGCAGTTGCTTCTTTATTTCCATATCCATATGTATCATCACTTAATTTATAAGTTTTTGTACTTGAACCTCTACCATATTCCCATTTATATGAACTATCTGCAAATGCTTCTTCTTTTTCTTCAAATGTTTCTTTGTATCCATCAAGTAAATCTTGTGGTATTTCACTTGCAAATCTTGAAATTGCATTATAACTTGTAGATCCAAATATTGTTCTTTTTTTAGCACATGTTAAATATAAATATTCCTTAGCTCTTGTAATTCCAACATAAAACAAACGTCTCTCTTCTTCAAGTTCACGTGGTTCGCCAATTGATTTATATCCTGGGAAAATTCCTTCTTCCATTCCAACCAAAAATACTACTGGAAATTCAAGTCCTTTTGCACTATGTAGTGTCATAAGAGTTACTGAATTGTCCTCATCTTCCATAGAATCAATATCACTACTTAAAGTAATTCCCTCTAAGAAATCTGCTAAACTATTTTCTGCTTCTTGTTCTTCAAACTCAATTGCTACTGTTAAAAATTCCTCTAAGTTTTGAATTCTGCTTTCAGCTTCAACAGAATCCTCATTCTCTAAAGCCTTTATATACCCACTTTTTTTCAAAGTTTCTTTTATAAGTTCAGAAATAGAAAGTTCTTCAATCTTACTTCTCATTTCTTCTATTAATTGTACAAATTCTGTAGAATTTGCTTTTAGTCTATTTAGCCCAAATTGTTCTGCATTTTTTATAACTTCAAACATAGAAATACCTGCTTTTTCAGCTATTTCTTGAACATTATCCACACTTGTTTTGCCAATTCCTCTTTTAGGTTCATTGATAATTCTCTTTAAAGAAATATTATCAGATGGATTATAGATAAGTCTTAAATAAGAAATAATATCTTTAATTTCTTTTCTTTCATAAAATTTAAGGCCTCCAACAATTTTGTATGGTATATCTTCTCTTCTTAAAATTTCCTCTATAGCTCTTGATTGAGAGTTCATTCTATATAGTACCACAAAATCTGAATATTTATAATACTCTTCTCTTTTTAGATGATTGATTTGCTCTACTATATATCTTCCTTCATCATATTCATCATCTGATTTATGAATCGTTGGAAGAGCTCCCTCTCCATTTTCTGTCCACAATTTTTTTTCATATTTATTTTCATTGTGCTTTATAACAGCATTTGCAGCTTTAAGAATATTGCCTGTGCAACGATAATTTTGCTCAAGTTTAATAATCTTTGTTCCAGGAAAATCTCTCTCGAAATTCAAAATGTTACTTATATCCGCACCTCTAAAAGAATATATACCTTGATCATTATCTCCAACAACTGTAATATTTCCATGTCTAGATGCAAGAATTGTAACAAGTGTAAATTGTGCTTTATTTGTATCTTGGTACTCATCAACCAGAACATACTGAAATTTGCTTGAATAATAATCAAGGACATCAGGGTTATCTGTCAAAATTTTAATTGTAAAATTAATAATATCATCAAAATCAATTGCATTATTTTCTTTTAAACGCCTTTGATATAGTTCATATATTTTACCAATTGTCTCTTTTCTATAATCCCCAGCATATTTTGTTAAATATGCTTTTGGCTCTAGCATTTCATTTTTGCCATTACTAATTTCTGATAAAACAGCTCTATCTGTAAATAATTTATCATCTATTTTTAATGTTTTCATACATTCTTTTATAAGTGTTTTTTGATCTGATGTATCAAATATTAAAAATGAACTATCAAATCCTATTCTATCAATATTTTTTCTAAGAATTCTAACACAAATAGAGTGAAATGTACCTATCCACATATCTTTTGCAGCTTCGCCAACAAGGTTCTCAACCCTTTGTTTCATTTCATTTGCTGCCTTGTTGGTAAAAGTAATGGCTAAAATATTCCATGGTTTTATATATTTCTCAGTCATTAAATATGCAATTTTATGTGTTAAAACTTTAGTCTTTCCACTACCAGCCCCTGCAATAACAAGGCATGGTCCCTCTGTTTCAAGTACTGCCTCTTTTTGTTTGTCGTTTAGTCCTTCTATTAAATCTTGCATTTATTTTATTCCTTTCTAAGTGATAGATGCATCATAAATTTTTGTAATAACGTAATTTAATTTTTCATCAAATACTTCCTGACTTTGATTTACATTTAACTCCTGTAATAAGGCTCTTGAGAAACTTGCAATCATTTTATTGTTTTCAGAAAGAAGTTCACAAGCTTCATCAACATCATATCCACCAGATAATGCTACAATTCTTACAACACAATCATAATTATATAAATCATAATAATGATTTGAAATTGAAGGAATAGTAAATTTAAACATGATTTTATCTTCTGAATTCCATTTATCAAGTTGCTCTTTTATTTCAGCTTTTAAAATTTCTTCGCATCTTTCTTTTTTACTTGCATGAATATCAACTTCTGGCTCAATAATTGGAACAAGACCTGCATCACATATTCTTTTTGCAAATTCAAATTGTTGTTTAACAATTTCTTTAATTCCTTTTTCATTTGCATCATAAATAACTGATCTCATTTTTGTTCCAAAAACATTTTTTTCATTTGCTTCTTTTAATTCTTTATCAAGATTTGGAATGTCTTTCATTAATTTTACACCATCTTTTTCTTCTGCAAGTCCTTTGTCAACTTTTAAGAAAGAAACAATTTGTTTTTCATTCCATAAATAATCTGCTGTAAATTCATCATTTACCTTAGACATCATTGTTTTTTCAAATAAAATAGCACCTATGATATGCTCATTTGTAAATGATTTACTTGTAAATACTCTTTTTCTCATTTCATGAATTAAATTAAACATTTCTTCTTCTGTACTATATGCATCTTCAGGGATACCATAATTTTTTAGTGTTTTGCTACTGCTACCGCCACTTTGGTCAAGTGCAGCAATAAATCCCTGTTTATTTTTCATAATTTCATACATTTTTTCATTCATAATATATACCTCCAAATCAAATCTTTTAAATTATTAATCCTAAATAATTATTAA
>CAJMLO010000067.1 GCA_905214245.1 uncultured bacterium | reverse complement strand
AAATAGTAATTTGTAGAGGAGATATTTATGGAAGATAAACAAGTATTATTTAATAATATAGATAAAGTTCACACTACCGAAATGGGTATTGATAGAATTAAGAAAAATCTTAAATTAGATACTGATGATGTTGTTGAGTATTGTAAGAATAAAGTTTTAGATAAAAATTGTAACATCTATAAACAGGGTAAAAATTGGTATTGTGAAATTGATAATATAAAAATAACAATCAATTCATATAGTTATACAATTATAACAGCACACAAATTAAAGAGGTAAAATAGATGGATTATCAAATAATAGAATTAGAAGAATTTAATGTAATAGGAATAAGGTATGAATTATCAAAATCATTAAGTAATAATGTAAAATTAGCACAAAACCATTGGAAAATATTTAATAGTAAATTAAGAAATAATAAGTTATATTTAGGAAGTAATTGGTGTAAATATGCTTTTATTGAAAAAATAGAAAATAAGATATTTTATTATATATCTATTCCTAAAAAAGATTTTGTACCAAATGATTTTACAGAAAAGATAATTTTGAAAAGTAAATATTTAAGGGTAGAACATATTGGTAATATGAATAAACTAAAAGATACTATCAATTATGTTTATAAAGAAATAATACCTAAAAATAATATTTTAGTAGAAAATAGGCAATTTGTTTATTTTGAAAAATATGATTATAAATTTCATTGGAATAGAGAAGATTCTGTTATTGAGATCTATATTCCGATTAAATAACAAATTACAATATGGAAGTGAGATGAGTTAATGAATATTCACTTTGGATTTTCATATATAGGTTTAATATTTTTACTAATGTTGATGTTACCAAATATTATATGGAGTAAAAATAAGCCTAAAGGCTATGATAAATATGTAAAAAATGAAAATAAAGTATTACTACTATTGGAGTGGCTTGGAGAAATGCTAGTAACCTGTCTGTCATTGATATTTAGTGATTTTAATATAAATAAAATATCAAACTGGTCTAGTATATTGTTAATTGCCTTTATTATAATGATTTTATACGAAATATATTGGATAAGATATTTTAAAAGTAATAAAACAATGAAAGATATGTATAGTAGCTTGTTAGGAATACCAGTTGCAGGAGCTACTTTGCCAGTAGTTGCATTTCTGTTACTAGGTATATATGGTAGAAATATATTTCTTATTATATCAACAATAGTATTAGGAATAGGACATATAGGAATACACTTAAATCATAAAAAAGAATTAGAATAAGAAATTACAATTTTATAGTTATTGATTTATAGTAATTTACCGAAAAGATTGTCAGTAATGACAGTCTTTTTTGTACGACAAGCAGTTATACAAATAGATTAGTTCAGTGCAACTAATCTATTTTTTATAAGAATTATAAACGAATTAAATGCAATTATTTTTTTATTATTTATTGACATTTAATTATAACTACTATAAAATATAGTAGTATAGTTTGTAGTAGAAAGAAGGGCTTAAATATATGAAAAATTATGACAACTATTTTCTTCCTGTAGATAATATGGAAGAAGCAAAAAGATATTATGAGGAAATATTGGGGTTAAAAAAGAAATTTGATTTTTCTGATAAGGGAATGGTTGCTTATAATATTGGAAATGAAGAACCTGCAATAATTTTAAAAGACAAAAATAAATTTGAGAATTTAAAGCCTACAATATGGTTTGAAGTAGAAGATGTTGCAATCTTCTATAAAGAAATGTTGAATAATGGTATAAAATTTTTGAGTGAGCCTTTTAAAATTGGAACTGGTAATGCAGTCGAGTTTGAAGATCCATTTGGAAATAGACTTGGCGTTACAGATTATATTAAGTAAGGAGTAGAGATTATGTCAAATATAGATTTGGTATTATTAGGACTTATTAAACAAAAATCACAAAGTGCTTATGATATTAAAAAAAATATAGAATATCGTAATATACCAAGATGGGTAAGAATTAGTGAACAGTCTATTTATAAGAAAGTATTACAATTAGAATCAAAAGAATATATTGTTAGCCATAAAGAGAAAGAGGGAAATATGCCAGATAAAGCAGTATATACTATTACTGACAAAGGTAATGATTATTTTAATAGACTTATGAATGATATTTCAAATTATGATGTTAGTCTATATTTGGATTTTAATATTATTATTACGAATTTAGATTTAGTAGATGATGAACAAAAAAAGATTCTTGTTTCTAATATAAAATCAAAGATATTAGAATTAAAAGAATTGCTAAATGAAAGACAATCTCATAGACAACATATTCCTAATGTTGGAAAACAAATGTTCAAACAACAATTAGCATTAGTAGAAACATTAGAAAAGTGGATAATTGATTTTGAGAATAGTTTAAAAGGACAAAATTAGCAAATATTGATTTTAAGTTAAAAGATAAATTTGTAGGGAGGGAAATTATATGAAAATAATCAACATTGGTATTCTTGCTCATGTAGATGCAGGAAAGACGACTTTAACGGAAAGTCTGCTTTATACAAGTGGAGCGATTTTAGAATTAGGCAGTGTAGATAAGGGAACAACAAGGACAGATACTATGTTTTTAGAACGTCAGCGTGGAATCACAATTCAGGCAGCAGTTACTTCTTTTAATTGGAATGACTACAAAATCAATATTGTAGATACTCCTGGACATACAGATTTTATAACAGAAGTGTATCGTTCCTTATCTGTTCTTGATGGAGCTATTTTAGTAATTTCTGCTAAAGATGGTGTACAAGCACAAACAAGAATACTATTCCATGCACTTCAAAAAATGAATATACCAACAATTATTTTTATAAATAAAATAGATCAGTATGGAATTAACTTAAATAATATTTATCAAAATATCAAAGAAAAACTTTCAAATGATATTATTGTTATGCAAAATGTAACATTAACTCCAGAAATATCAATTAAAAATATCATTGATTTAGATGAATGGGATCCTGTAATTTCCAAAAATGATAAACTTTTAAAAAAATATATTGCAGGAGAAAAATTGACTATACAGGAATTAACGCAGGAAGAATATAGGTGTGTTAAAAAAGGTTCGTTGTTTCCTATATACCATGGAAGTGCTAAAAATAATATAGGAACTCAACAACTCATTGAAGCTATTTCAAATCTTTTTTGTCCTGAAATGAATAAGAATTATTCAGAACTATGTGGAAGAGTTTTTAAAATTGAATATACAGACCATAAGCAAAGATTAGTTTATTTGCGTCTTTACAGTGGAACATTACACTTACGAGATACAATTGTATTGTCAGAAAAAAAGAAAGTGAAACTTACAGAAATATATATTCCTTCAAATGGAGAAATGATACAGACAGAAACAGTTTGTTCTGGAGATATTTTTATTATACCTAACAATACATTAAGATTGAACGATATTATAGGAAATGAAAAGATTTTGCCATGCAATGTATGGAATGACAAGACTGTACCAATACTACGAACAAGAATTGAACCGATAAAAATAGAAGAGAGAGAAAAATTATTGGATGCTCTTACAGAAATTGCAGATACTGATCCTCTTTTACGTTATTGTATTGATACGATAACACATGAAATCGTCATTTCTTTTTTAGGAACAGTGCAGTTAGAAGTTATCTGTTCTCTGTTGATTGAAAAATATCACATAAACATAAGAATCGAAGATCCAACCGTAATTTATTTGGAAAAGCCATTACAAAAGGCAGATTATACTATTCATATTGAAGTACCACCAAATCCATTTTGGGCATCAATTGGATTATCAATAACTCCACTTCCAATTGGCAGTGGAATACAGTACGAAAGCAAAGTTTCACTCGGTTATTTAAATCAAAGTTTCCAAAATGCAGTAAGAGAAGGTATTAATTATGGACTGGAGCAAGGTTTGTATGGCTGGGAAGTAACAGATTGTAAAATATGTTTTGAATATGGTGTTTATTATAGCCCTGTTAGTACTCCCTCGGATTTTCGTTTTCTTGCCCCAATTGTACTTGAACAAACATTGAAAAAAGCGGGAACGCAATTATTAGAGCCATATCTTTCGTTTATACTTTTTACACCACAGGGATACCTTTCTCGTGCATATAATGATGCACAAAAACATTGTGCAATAATTGAAACTAGTCAATCAAAAAATGATGAAATTATTTTTACAGGACATATTCCTGTACGTTGTATTAATGAATATCGTAATACTTTAACTCTATATACAAATGGGCAAGCAGTTTTTTTGACAGAATTAAAAGGTTATCAAATTGCTACTTGTGAACCAGTTATTCAATCACGTAGACCAAATAATCGAATAGATAAAGTACGCCATATGTTTAATAAAAAAGAAAATTAAGTTACTATTCGCTAAATTACAAGTTATAGAGCAGATAATTAATTGAAAATTATCTGCTTTTGTGTTATTATAGAAAAAAACTAAATGTGAAAGGCGCAATTGTTTTGAATATAGATGACAAAAAATTAAACAAAACGTTTATTGATTTGAAATCAAAAAATAATAGTCATTCATTTGAAGAATTATATAAACTAGCTAATAAAATTGTCTATGGAGTAGCATTTAGTATATTAAAAAATAAAGAAGATTCTGAAGATGTAGTGCAAAGTGTTTTTACGAAAATATTGGCTTTAGATAAAGAAAAATTGCCTACAACAAAGTGTGCTAGTTGGTTATATGAAGTTACAAAAAATGAAGCAATTTTAATTTATAGAAAGAAAAAGGATACAGTAGAAATAGAACAAATTTATGAAATTGAAGATAAGGATAATGAAATAAATAAGGTAATTGATAAAATGCAATATAATCGTTTAA
Source organism: uncultured bacterium (assembly GCA_905214245.1). Classification (GTDB taxonomy): domain Bacteria; phylum Bacillota; class Clostridia; order TANB77; family CAG-508; genus CALXVA01. Next base: position 368 of record CAJMLO010000067.1, on the reverse strand, counting down.
TCAGTAAATTAAATGATAAAGAAAAGGAAATTGTATCTTTGAAAATTATATCAGGTTTATCTTTTGAAGAAATTTCAAAATTACTTTCTGAGCCAGTTGGAACTATAAAATGGAGATATTATAAATCTATCAATACATTAAAACTGATGTTAAGTAATTTAGCAATGTTTATGATAACTTTTGTAATTGGATTAAAAACTTTGAAAAGAACAATAACTGAAGATATTAAAAATAAACAAGAAGCAATAATTGAAAATAACACAGAGAATAATAGGGAAATTTTTACAGATGAGGATACAAAAAAAGAAAATTCAGATGTAATACAAAATTCTATTAACAAAGAGAAAGAAGAAAGTACAGAAGCTCTT
>CAJMLO010000066.1 GCA_905214245.1 uncultured bacterium | reverse complement strand
AATTAAATATATATATTTATTTATTTAATTTAATAAATGTATCAGAAAAATTAATTTTACCATCTTTAAATTTTTGATCTGCTTTTCCATCAATTAGTATTTTTACACCATTTATTTCTGTAAGTCTTGTCATAGTATTTACAATAGAATAAATTGTTGCACTTTCCTCTTCTGTTCCATCTTTTTGATTATCCACAAATTCCTTTGAAAAATCTATGTATAATATATCATTTTTTAATTCCATTTTATTTATTTTTGTTCCATCTGGAATTGTTGCTTCAAATTTTTCATTTTTTGGTCCTTCAATTAATAATTCCATTAAAGTTTTATATGGCTCATTTAATAATAATTTTGCATCAATTAATCTGCCTTCTGACTCTAATTCGCCTGTATTTTTATTTTTAAAATATAATGATACAATTGTCTGTCTTAATTGTTCATCAGATATCTCTTCTTGTGGTACATATTCTTGATTATTTGTTTTTTTACTTAAAAACACCCACACTCCCACTCCAATTAATAATAAAATTAAAATAACAATAATAATTTTCTTTTTCATATTTCCTCCTTTTAAGCTTGTTTTATTTATTAACATCAATATGTAAGATAAGTAATTTTTAGAACTTTTATTGTTTAAAAATTATCAACAGTTTTGTTCGATTTTCTGCTAGTTTTCCACAAAATTCACATAATTTTCATTTGACAAATTCATTATTTCCGTATAAAATTAACATTGATTAACTATCTTATTTTATAAGGTATTTATATAACAAATGAAAGTAAAAATTAATTTTTAAATATAAGGAGCATTAATATGAGTAATTTATTACATGTTGGACTAGATGTTGGTTCTACAACTGTAAAGATAGTTGTTATGAACGATAAACTAGAAACAATCTATAATGACTATCAAAGACATTTTTCAGATACAAAAAATACAGTTTGTAATGTTTTAGAAAGTCTTTGCAGTATGTATCCAGAAAGTACATTTACAATAGCATTAACAGGTTCTGGTGCAATGTCTGCAGCTAAATTTTTGGACTTACCTTTTATTCAAGAAGTTGTTTCTTGTAAAAGAGCTGTTGAAAAATATATTCCACAAACTGATGTTGTTATTGAACTTGGTGGAGAAGATGCAAAAATAATATATTTTGATAAATCAATTGAGCAACGTATGAACGGCACATGTGCCGGAGGTACTGGAGCATTTATTGATCAAATGGCTTCATTATTACATACAGATCCAACAGGTCTTAACGAACTTGCTAAAAATCATCAAATGATTTACCCAATTGCATCTCGTTGTGGTGTATTTGCTAAAACAGATATACAACCATTATTAAATGAGGGAGCTGCAAAAGAAGACATTGCTGCATCAATTTTTCAAGCAGTTGTAAATCAAACAATTAGCGGACTTGCTTGTGGTAGACCAATTAGAGGTAAAGTAGCATTTTTAGGAGGTCCTTTAAATTATTTACCTGAATTAAGAAACAGATTTATTGAGACACTACATCTTGAAGGAGACAGTATAATAATTCCTGAAGAAGCTCATCTACTTGTTGCAAAAGGTGCTGCTCTTGATTCATTAGAAGCACACCCTATAACAGTTGAAAAACTAAAAAGCAAAATAGAAGTTTTAAGAGTTTCTCATGACGATACTTCAAATCCTTTAGCACCTTTATTTTCAATAGACGCCGATTATCAAGAATTTAAAGAAAGACATGCTAAAGATACTGTAGAAAAAGCAGATTTAAAAACATACGAAGGAGATGCTTTTGTAGGTATTGACGCAGGTTCTACAACAACAAAATTGGTTTTAATAGATAATGAAGGCAGACTTCTATATTCATTATATGGAAGTAATGAAGGAAATCCTTTACAAAGTGTTATTAAAATGCTTAAACAATTATATAGTGAACTACCAGAAGCTGTAACACTTAGATTTAGCGGTGTTACAGGATATGGTGAAAAATTAATTCAAACAGCTTTAAATGTAGATTTAAATGAAATTGAAACAATAGCTCACTATACAGCTGCAAAAAAATTCATGCCAAATGTTACAAGTATTGTTGATATTGGTGGCCAAGACATGAAATACATTAAAATGAAAAATGGAGCAATTGACAACATTATGCTTAATGAAGCTTGTTCTTCAGGTTGCGGTTCATTTATAGAAACATTTGCCAAAAGCTTGAACTTAAGTATAGAAGAATTTGTTCAAGCTGCAATAGAATCAAGAAGACCTGTTGATTTAGGTTCAAGATGTACAGTTTTCATGAATTCTAAAATTAAACAAGCTCAAAAAGAAGGATATTCTGTAGGAGATATATCAGCTGGTTTATCATATTCTGTTATAAAAAATGCTATTCAAAAAGTTATGAAAATAAGAGATATGAAAAAACTTGGTGCACATATAGTAGTTCAAGGTGGAACATTCTACAATGATGCCGTTCTTCGTGCATTTGAATTAATTGTTGGAAGAAATGTTGTAAGACCTGATATCGCAGGACTTATGGGTGCATATGGTGTTGCACTTCTTGCAAAAGAACAATATGAAGCAAACTTAGACATGGAATATGTTTCAACAATTACCAAAAATGAAGACTTAGATAAATTAAAAATAGATATATCACACGTTCGTTGTAATGGATGTGAAAATCATTGCTTACTTACAATAAACAAATTTAGCAATGGAGCAAGATATATTTCAGGTAATCGTTGCGAAAAAGGCGCTGGAATTGTACAAGGAAAAACAGAACTTCCAAACCTTGTTAAATATAAATATGAAAGAATATTTAATTATAAACCATTAGACGAAAAAGATGCACCACGTGGAACTATTGGTATTCCTAGAGTTTTAAATATGTATGAAGACTATCCTTTTTGGTTTACATTTCTTACAAACCTTGGTTTTAGAGTTATAATTTCTGAAAAAAGTAACAGAAAAACATACGAAAAAGGAATGGAATCAATGCCATCTGAATCAGTTTGCTTTCCTGCAAAACTATCACATGGTCATATAATTGGATTAATAAAACAAGGAATAAAAACAATATTCTATCCATGTATGCCATATTCAAGAAAAGAATATGATAAGGCAGATAACCATTACAACTGCCCTATTGTAATCTCTTATTCAGAAGTATTAAAAAATAATATTGAAGAATTAAAAGAAAAAGATATAAAATTCCTAAATCCATTTTTACCATTTGAAGCTAAAAACTTAACAAAAACAATAATGGAATTACCAGAATTTGCAGAATATAATTTTACTAAAAAAGAATTATTGGAAGCAGCAAAAAAAGCAGAAGAAGAATATCAAAACTTCAAAGAAGATATTAGAAAAAAAGGTCAAAAAACCGTTGAATACATAGAAAAAAACAACTTAAAAGGTATCGTACTTGCTGGAAGACCATATCATGTTGATCCAGAAGTAAATCATGGAATAGATACATTAATCACAAGCCTTGGCTTATGTGTTTTAACAGAAGATAGCATTAGCAATCAAGCAGAACCTAAGCCATTAAGAGTTGTAAATCAATGGGTATTCCACGCAAGACTATATGCGGCAGCAGATTTTGTTGGAAAACATGATAACCTTGAACTTGTTCAACTAAATTCATTTGGATGCGGTGTTGATGCTGTTACAACAGATCAAGTAGAAGAAATTTTAACAAGCTATGGAAAAATGTACACACTAATAAAAATAGATGAAATAAATAACCTTGGAGCCGTTAGAATTCGTATACGTTCATTACTTGCAAGTATGAAAAAACGTCTTGCAAATAAAGAATTAGAAAAAGGTACTGGAGATTACGAAATACATAAAAAAATCTTCACGAAGGAAATGAAAGATGAAGGTTACACAATACTAATTCCACAAATGGCACCAATTCATTTTGAACTACTTGAAACTGCAGTACGTTCTTGTGGATATAATGTAGAATTATTAAGAAATTGCACAGAGCATACTGTTGAAACAGGTTTAAAATATGTAAATAATGATGCATGTTATCCATCTATTTTGACAACTGGTCAAATGATTGAAGCATTAGAATCTGGTAAATATGATATAAATAAAACAGCATTAATTATGTCACAAACAGGTGGAGGCTGTAGAGCTACAAACTATATAGGATTTATACGTAAAGCCTTAAAAGACGCAGGATTTGAGAATGTACCAGTAATATCATTTAACGTTGTTGGTATGGAAAAAATGCCTGGATTTAAAATAACATTACCACTTATAGAAAAACTATTAAAAATGGTTGTATATGCAGATTTATTGCAAAAAATGCTTACAAAAAATAGAGCATATGAGGTAAATAAAGGTGAAACACAAAAATTATTTGATGAATGGATGGAAAAATGCAAAAAATTACTAGAAAAATCTAGTATGAAAGAATTTAAACAAAGCATTTATGATATAGTAAATGATTTCGAAAAAATAGAATTAGATACATCTGTTGAAAAACCAAAAGTAGGAATTGTTGGAGAAGTATTAATTAAATATCATCCATATGGAAATAATTTTGTTGCAGATAAACTAGAAGAAGAAGGTGCAGAAGTTGTACTTCCAGACTTCATGGGATTTATTAAATTTATTGCAACACATAAAATAACATTTAATCAATTAATAAAAACAGATAAAATAAAATCAAAAATATTTAAAACAGCAATAAAATTAATTGATTTATTAGAAAAAGATGAACGTATAGCACTTGCAAATTCTAAAAAAGGATATTTACAACCATGTGATATATGGGAATTAGAAGATAAGGTAAAAAATATTCTTTCAATTGGAAATCAAACTGGTGAAGGTTGGTTCTTAACTGCTGAAATGATTGAATACATTGAAAGTGGAATTCCAAATATCGTTTGTGTTCAACCATTTGCTTGTCTTCCAAACCATGTTGTTGGAAAAGGTGTTATAAAAACAATAAGAAACGAATTTCCAGATGCAAATATTTCACCTATTGACTATGATCCAGGTGCAAGTGAAGCAAATCAAACAAATAGAATTAAATTATTAATGACAGTTGCAAAAGACAATTTAAAGAAACAACAATCTGAAAAAAATGCAATTGAAAAAGAAAATAAAACTACAAAAAAAGAAACAAATAAAAAAGAAGTTTCTAGTAAAAAATAAATATAATTAATTTAAGAACACTTGAACTAAAATTATCAAGTGTTCTTATTATATTTTATTTAATATTATAAAAAATACCAATTAAATGATACCTTGTGTCATTAATTGCATTTATTTATATTTTCTTTTGTTAGAAAAAAAATAAAAAAAATAATATAAAGCAAAACACTTTATATTATTTTTGGCGGAAGCTGAGGGATTTGAACCCTCGCGGCCCTTGCGAACCCTAACAGTTTAGCAAACTGTCCCCTTCAGCCACTTGGGTAAGCCTCCATTAAGTTTTCATATAATAAAAAAATGGCGGAGAGGGTGGGATTCGAACCCACGGTAGGCTACAAACCTA
>CAJMLO010000065.1 GCA_905214245.1 uncultured bacterium | reverse complement strand
GACAAAAAAGTAAATACATTTTTCAAATTTTTATATAAATTTTAATGTAAAATTCAATATACCTGTTGAAATATATGTTTCTATTAGAGATGCAAAGAATAGCAATAGCAATCCAATAATTGAAACAAAAGTATGTCTTATAATTTCAAGTTTTATGTTTTCTCTTCTTTTATCTTTCATTATAGATTTATATAGTTTTATTCCACTTACAGAAAGTACCAATAATGTAGGAATTATAATTATGTTCTGAAATAATATACTGCTTAGCCCAAATATTATTCCTTTTTGATTTCCAAGTATCGCAATTGCAGAAGAAATGGTGTATCCTATGCAAAATCCTCTATACAATACTATTCCAAACACAATTGGAAGTCCTATAACAGTTGATCCTATAAACCACATTCCAAGTACAAGTTTAAAATTTTCTATAAGTGAATTTTTTAGAAGCTCTGCTTTATTAATCTCGTAATTATTTTTTAAAGAAGATATAAAATCATTTATGTATTTACTTATCTCTGCTTTTTGTTCTTCATTAATATTATTTATAAAAATAACACCACAAGCAATTCCAATAATTAAAATTATCATAACAATAATATAATATCGTAAATTGCTATAGATATTATTTAATATAAAATTTTTCAGTTTAGACTGTTTTTTTCTATCTCTTCTTAGGTCTCTCATCTTATCCTCCATATTGTTTATACATAATGTCTATTCGATAAGACGAGTTTTAGAACTACTTGTTTTCTATTTTACCATATACACCGCCACCGCCAGCGTGAATATGTACATTTCCTTCTCTTGCATTAACAATAGAATTTGCAACCTTTTCTCCAACTACTGCTTCAATATCGTCTTTTGAAAGTTTGTGAAGAATATTCATTTCTGTCTCAAAATGGTCAAGTAATTTTTCAATTGTTTTATTTCCAAGTCCAGGTATAAATGTAAGAGGTATTTGATAAATGTATGGTGGTCTATTTTCTGGACTTTTTGTTTCTGGCTTGTCCTTTATCATTTCTATTCTGTCTAAAACACCCATAGTAATATTTCTGCTATCACATGTATCACAATGTGTAACAGGAGGCTTACCTTCTATGTTCTTCTCGCAAACTTCACAATATGTTCTATGATATTTACCAAGTTTTGGATCAAGTCCATAATTTGCAAGAATTTTTCTACCATCTTCATTTTTAAGAGCCTTTAAAAGTTCTTTAAAGCTAATTCCATCAACTAAAATTTTATTATATTCACGTGCAATTTTAGGTAAAGAATGAGCATCTGAATTTGTAACAAAAGTTCTTGTTTCAAGTTCAGAGATCTCATCTGCCAAAAATGTATCAGCACTTAGTCCAAGCTCAATTGCAAATACTCTATCAAATTTTTCTTTAAATATTTTTCCAAGTCTGTCTGTACAATTTCCATAAAAGCTCTTATGTGGTGTAAACGCATGTGCTGGAATTAAAATTCCATTATGTTTTTCTACTATATCAATCAAATCATATGCAGAAATACAAGCTCTTTGTGAGCTTAAAGTAATGTTATGTATATATGACTCCATTTCCTTAGAAAAAGCTTTTATATCGCTTAATTTTGGAAAATAGCAAAGGTTATGTGCACTACCTGTTTTTCCTTGTTCATTTATTTCTGATGTCTCAATCTCGCTTCCCAAAATGATGCATACCTTATCTTTATATATTATTCCGCCATCTTCTATTTCATATGCTTCACCTGTTTTTAAAAAGTTTTCTATATCTTCAATAACATATGGAGAGGCGCAATCTATAATTCCGACCATGTTTATGCCTTTTCTGTCTGCACATTCCCTTGCAATGTTTGCAAATTGAAGTGATCTTGCTCCTGTTATTTTTATTGGTTTACCACTTTCGCTTCTTCCTATGTGTACATGTAAATCTGCAAATATTTCGTTCATTTATTTTTCCTCACTTTTACCAAATTTATTCATATCATAGCCTAAAAAAATTGGAGAAAAATTCTCCTCCAATTTCTTTTGTTTAAGATGTCATTTATCTATATTCTCCATTTTCAAAATCTGCTCTTATTTCATCACCTGTTGGTATTGGAATTTCTTGCTTTACTTGGTTTCTAATTGCTTCTGCTTTTTCAATCTCCGCTTCTCTTACTTGCCTTTCAAGTATTGAAGCTTTTTTCATTCCTTGAATTATATCATCAATTGCAAGTGCATTAAATGCCTTTGCCTCTTTTGTAATACTTGGAGATTTAACTATACTTCTTTCGCCATCTATCATACTAAAACACCTTCCATTTCACTTACAAATTGCTTAAATTCTGACAAATATTGATTATATTTATCTTTTAAATTTCTATATTCTAGTAATACCAAAGCCTCATCTGTTTTGAATGCAATTCTTTCTGGCCTATCAAGTAGCATTCCACCAAATTGGTCTGCAAGTTCTAAAACGTCACTTTCTTTCTCGCGTGGCTCCAAACCACTATATCTGTTTATTCCTTCACAAATTCTGCAAAATCTTTCTGAGAATCCAAGTTTAGCTAGAAATTCTGCTCCTTCTTTAGCATATCTCTTTATTTCGTCTAAATTTTTCGCATTTTTTGGTTTCTTGCAATTGCAAAGTAGAGAAGCTGTAAGCACAATGTTATTATCTAATTTTAAATTTGTTCTATCTAAAAATTGTTTTGCAATAAGTGTTTTAAAAACAACAGAATTGTCAAAAAATATATTAGTTCTCTTTTGTAAATAATAAACTATTTCCATTTTCTTAATCCAATCTTTTTCAGATAGGATATAATCTGCAAATGTTTCTGTATCCATTTTTTACATCCCTCCACTTAAGGCTTTTCCATTTGTATATAATAGCTTCAATTGCTTAAACTGGGCTTCAGAAATTCTTCTCTTATAGAATTATTCAAAAGCAAACAGCTACTTTTGTTGCTTTGTTCTATGCAATATTTATGTACTTATTATATGATAATAAAGGGATTGTTTCAACAATCGTTAACTAAATGTCATACAAATGTAATATTATTGTAACCTTTTTGTAATATTACACTTATTTGCAATGATTGATACCATTTTTTTCGTATTTACAATGTCATTATTATTTTCAATAATAAAATCGCACTTTTCTTTAAAAAAACTGTTTCCCTCTTGTGCATCAATTCTTTTTTCCGCACTTTCATAATCAACATTGTCTCTTGCTACAATTCTTTCTATTTGAATATCCTTTTGTGAAATAACTCCAACAACCAAATTGCAAAATTCATCTAAGCCACATTCAAACAAAAGAGGTGCATCAATTATTATTGTTACATTTTCTTTTTTAGTTCTATTTATTTTACTTTTTATTTCTTTTTTTATGTACTTAAATGTACATAAATTAAGTAGCTTTCTTTTTTCAAAATTATTATATATTATTTCTGCAAGTTTTTTTCTCTTTAGCTCTCCATTTTCATCTACAATATCTTTTCCAAATTTTTCTATAATCTCATCAAGATAGCTTGTACCTCTTTTTGATAATTCTTTGGCTATCTTATCAGCATTAATTACTTTTACCTGATACTCTTCTTGCAAAATGTCACAAACTGTGCTTTTACCCGCACCAGAGCTTCCAGTAATTCCAATAATATTCATTTTTAGTCCTCATTTTCCTTCATATATTTTACATTGTAATAATTTTATTCGTGTAATCCAAATTTGCCCATGAATCCATTTCATATCCTAAAGTATACACATTCCCTGCAAAAATATCCCTATTTAACATTTCTTTTAAATTTTTATTTGGAAGTAAGTCCATATATTTTTTTACAGATGTTATTACAGGTAGTTTTGGATTAATTTTAAGCATTTCAGAAATAAGTTGTTTTCCTTTTGCGTTAAATCCTAAAACACGGATATACGGATTAATTTTTTTTGATATATCCATTTGTTTTTTATCTATTCCAAGCAATGCATATAATAAAATACGTTGTATTCTTGTTTGAGTAAACCTTTTGCTTTTTACAATATTTATAAGCTCTTTTAAAGTATTACATGAATTTGCAGCATTTTTTAAAGAAGTATCTAGTCCTTCTGAAACATCTGGCAAATTTGCAATTTCTTCTTGTGACATTTTTCTTAATGTATAAATTATCTCTTTTTCAAAGCATGATAAATCTATTACATAATGGCCTTGTTTTAGCTCTTGTCCAAGTATTTGGTATGAACTTTTAGGCATAGCTCTTCTAATATCGTCAAATTCTCTTGTCTTGAGCATCCTTCTTATTGAAGTTGCACTAGCAAATTCATCAACCATATATTCATCATTATATAATACCTTTTGCCTTTTTACTCCCATTGGAATCATATGACTTTTTGTTTTTTTCAAAGCCTTTAAATATTCAACTCCTAAAATGTTGTTAGAACCTGACAAAACATTAACATATTTTTTTATATCATTTAGATACATCATAAGGGCATTTTCTCTTGCTTTTGGAAATGAATTTCCTTTTTTTAATTCATGTGCAAGCATTGTTGTATATTCCTTTGGCTCATTATATAGAACATTGGCAATATTATTTAAAATTGCTATATCATCAGTTTCCATTCCAAAAGAAATTGTATCTACTATCTTTAAAGAGTTTAATATTTTAATAGCCCCTTGTGCAAAATTTTCAGCACTAGAAATACTATAAACAGTAGGAAGTTCTATTACAAGGTCAGCTCCATTTGCAAGTGCCATTTTAGCCTTAGCCCATTTATTTACAATGGATGTATCTCCCCTTTGTACGAAATTTCCAGAGATAACACATATAACAAATTCCGCTCCTGATTCCTCTTTGGATTTTGCAATATGATACAAATGTCCATTATGAAATGGATTATATTCTCCAATTATTCCAAGAACTTCACTCATTTTATTCCCCCCTTGCTTAAATTTCTTGCACAAAAATAACTTTATTGATATAATATCATAAATTATGATATTTTACAATTATTTTAGGAGGTTTTTATAATGGATGAAGTTACAATATATACAGATGGAGCATGTTCTGGAAATCCAGGTCCTGGAGGTTGGGGAGCTATACTTATGTATCAGGACATACAAAAAGAAATATCAGGTGGAAAAAAGGATACTACAAACAATGTTATGGAACTTACTGCTGTAATAGAAGCATTAAAATTGTTAAATCGCCCATGCAAGGTAGATTTATACAGTGATAGTGCATATGTGGTAAATGCATTTATACAAAAATGGACTATCAATTGGCAAAAAAACAATTGGAAAACCTCTGATAAAAAAGATGTAAAAAATAAAGAATTGTGGCAAGAATTATTAGAACTTACCACTACACACAAAGTTACATTTCACAAAGTAAAAGGACACAGTGATAATGAATTTAACAACAGATGTGACGAACTTGCACGAAATGCAATAAAATCCTTATCTTAATTTACTGGTACTTTTTTAGACGGACTCAAAAGGTACCACAAGAAAACACGGTACTTTTTGAAAATTGCCTCCAAAAAATACCGTGTTTCTT
>CAJMLO010000064.1 GCA_905214245.1 uncultured bacterium | reverse complement strand
AGTACCTATAAACGAATAAATCGAAACAGAAATGTATTTCCAACAGACATGTCTTTATTAAAAGTGTTATATCTTTCAACACTTTTAATTAATGGAATCTTAATATATTTTTCTTTTTCATTCATAAACATTTCCCTTTATAACTTATTGTATTTTGTACTTACTCCTTTTGCTTTATCTATTGGATATTTTTTCTTTGTCTTCTCTAATTTATTTAATATAATATCTTCAGGATTTACATTTAATTTCATAGCCATTTGAATGCAATAAGTAAAAACATCTGCTAATTCTTCGCAAACCTCTTCTTTATTATAATCACTATCCCATTGAAAACATTCTAATAATTCCCCTGATTCAATCGCGATTGATTTGGCAAGATTTTCTGGAGAATGAAATTGATCCCAGTCTCTTTCTTCGTTGAATTGTTTTATTTCTTGCATTAGCTTATCCATTATTCCGCCTCCTCTAAATAAATCTTTTTCTCAAACGCTCCTCTTTGTTCTTGTTTATTTATTCTTATTTTTTCAAATTCTTTGATTGAAACATCCATAGAATTTAATATTCCATAAATAACTTCAACTATATCTGCTAATTCTTCAACATTGTTATCTTCTAAATATTCTTTTACTTCTTCTTGTAACTTTTTATTTAATTCTTGTCTATATTCATTGTCATCTAATATTCTGTATTTGGCTATTCTTCCATCTGTTTCAATAATATCTGTTATTTTATCTCTAACAAGTTTGTTATATATTTTCATTATTTTCCTCCTATCCTACAAGTATAATTTGTTGCTTGTAGTTTTTCTCTAATTATAGCTCCTTTTATAATCTTTAGATCTGCAGACATCGTTTTTATATTATAATTATAAACTCTATATAAATATTATTTATCTTTATATTGTTCAGAAAATTCAACTTCATTTTCTGATATATGAAATATATTATTTAATCCTCCTTTAGTTGTTTTTACTTCTATATATTTCTCATTTCCATCTTTATCATATGAAAGCACATCAAATCTTTCAGCATTTCCTGCAATTTCTCTTGTTACAAAAACTTTATCTACTAGATCTTCTCTTCCTTCCATTATAAGTCTAGTTTTTTCATATTCTACAACGACGTCTTCACCTGTTTTATTTCAAATCATTATTTATTTTATGTATTGGAAATTTATTTTCTTTTAAAACTTCTTTTACAGCTCTTGGCAATAGTGGATACTCATCAATTTTATTTATCTCTATCCATTCATATTGCAAATAATCTTTTCCTTCAATATTTTTCATTGTATATTCTATTTTTTTATCATCTTCATTTGTAAATTCTATTTTATGTACAAACATTATTTCATGGTATTTTGAACCTTTCATCTCAAAAAAGTTTTCTATTGTTGATATATATCCTGTTATTTCTATGTTTTTTCCTAATTCTTCTTTAATTTCTCTTTTAATTGTATCAGCTGAATTTTCTCCTATTTCTACTCTTCCTCCAATTAATGCATAGTGGTCAGAATTAATATTTCTATGAACCAAAATTTTGCCATTATGTATCATTACTCCTGCTGCTCTTACATTTAACTTATAATTATCTACATCAATTGTTATATCCATATAAATCTCTCCTTTCATTTCTTCAAATTATATCATGTCACACATACAATTCCAATACAAGCATTATAAAAAAAGAACTCTCCTTATTAAATTTTCTGTCTAATAAGAAGAGTTCTATTAATATTTATACCTTTTAGATCTTATATATACATAAATCAAAAGTCATCTTACATTACACATAATATGGATTTGATTTAAATAATAACACAATAAAATCAATTGCCCATCCTATTCCAAAAAATCCAACTGTAAATAAATAAACTATACCAAGTCCGATCTTTCCTTCGTAGAATTTATGAGCACCAATTCCTCCTAAAAATATGCACAATAAAAGAGCTACCCATTTATTTTTTGCTTTTCTATAAACTCCACCACCATTTGTATTAGTATTATTGTTTGAATTGTTTATTATCACTTGTGGTTGTTCTGATTTCAACTGTTCAACTTGTCTTCCACAATGCACGCACATTACTGCATCCTCTGGTATTTTCTCTCCGCAAAACTTGCAAAATTTAGTTTTTGTTTGTGTTTCTTCCATTACAATTTTACCTCTTATATTTTTATTTTTTTCTTTCATTAAAGTATTATAAGTTTCCATATTCATTAAAACATTTCTCGTTAAACTTCCATTATATCCTGAAATTATTCCTCTTTCTTCTAATTGATCCATTATCCTTCCTGCCCTTGCATAGCCAATTTTAAATCTTCTCTGCATAAATGAAGTAGATGCCTGACCTGTTTTTATAACCTCATCAGCTGCTTCATAAAGCAATGGATCTAATTCATAACCATCATCACTTTTTTCTTCAAACAATTCGTTATTTTCCTTATCGGCTTCAAAGTCCTGAATAAATTTTATGTCATTTTCATTATATATATTTTTTCCTTCAAATGTTTTAACTATATTATCTATTTCTTCATCACTTACATATGGTGCCTGCAATCTCATTATCTTTGTTATTCCTATTTTAGTAAACAATGCATCACCATAAAGTAATAATTGCTCTGCTCCTCCTCGGTTTAGTACTGTTCTAGAATCTGCTATTGAAGGCAACTTAAATGTTAATCTCGCAGGAATATTTGTTTTTATTCTACCAGTTATAATATCAGTTGATGTTCTATACGTTGATATTATTAAATGTATACCCACTTTTCTGGATATTTGTATTATATTTATGATCATTTCTTCTATATTTTTTTCATCATATGACATCAAATCACATAAATCTTCAATGAATACAGCAATTCTAGGTAACTTAAGTTCATTTTTTATATTATATTCCTCAATATTTTTCACGTTGTTCTCAGCAAATTTCTTATTTCTATCTACACATTCTTGTAATATCCAAGCTAAAGTACCTTCTGCTTTTTTTGTATTATAAATTGGTGGTATAAGTAAATTTGGAATATTAGCAAATCTTTTAAAATTTATTATTCTTGTATCTATTAATACAATCTTTACATCTTCAGGTTTAAAGTTATATAAAATCTCCAGTATAATTGTATTTAACATAGTACTTTTTCCTGTCCCCGTTGTACCTGCAACCAAAAGATTAGAAATCTCTACCAAATCATCAATGTAAACAGTTCCATTCAAATCTTTTCCAATTATTATCGGTATTTTTGCATTACTTTCCAATAAATCTTTCATGCAATCTCCCAAAAGTAATTTACTATACTCAATGTTTACGGTATCCATTGTTATTATGCCTCGCACTGCATCTATATCTATTTTAACATCACTCACTCCAAGCGCGTACGCTAGATCCAATTCAAGTTTTTTTACTTCTTTAACTTCCGTACCTAAAACAGGCTTTATGTAATACCTTGTTATCAAATTTCCAATAACACATTCTTCGACATTTACATTCACTCCGAAAACTATTTAATATTCTTTTAGCAAAACTTATTTTCTTTTCAATTTCTTTTTCTTCCTTTTTTGATGTTTTCAATGCATCTAAAGAAAATAGACCTTCTTTTCTATCTTCCATTTGTCTTCTCCTTATTTTTTCTACTTTTTCTACTTTTTCTTCTTATACTGTCTATATCCTAAATACGTTCCTCCACCTGATGTCATTATTTCTCCGGCATTATCTCCTGTTGTTGTAATTGTTGAATCGCTTATTGTTACTGTTGTTCCATGTAGTGTTACAATTGATGTGAAACAAAAAATATAGAAAAAAAGTAATTCAAGTAGTATAATTGAATTGTCGAAAAATAAAAATTATACAAAATGACTTGAATCACTTATGAATAGTATAACACAAAATTCAAAAAATACAAAGAGATATTTACCACATAATTTAAAAACCAAAGAAAATGCAGTAAAAACATATTTAAAAAGACCAAATAATATACCAATGGCAGTATTAGGGTATTTAACACCAAAAGAAAAAAGAGCAGAACTAGAAAGGGGAGCAGCATAAAATTTTAAGTATTGATGCGATAGCATAAAAACTAAAATCAATGATACTACAATTTTTCTATAAGAATTTCTTTCACATCATTGACACATATACAATTTTTGTATTTTTTTATAAAATACTGTATTGATTATTTTAGTTAAATTTGATATAGTATGTTCATCGTTATAAGCATTCACCATGACTTCTTAGGTGTATTAATTAGCAGTTGATACTGCTAGTTAAAGCAGCTTTTGACTGCTAATATACTGCATCTGATTGAGCAGTTAGTTATTTACATCGGGAGGTGATTGCTTATGGAGAATTTTTTGCTTTTAGTAGGCATTGGCTTCATTATTCTTTGTTTACGGGCTTTTAGTTCGGATTTGCAGGTATTTTTAAGTACATAGTCAAATTGAGCAAAGAAAAAATTGAGGTCAGCCCCGCAAAAAGCAACCTCAATTCTAACGATAAGTCAGAGAAGGATTAATCCTTCTCTTAATTTTATGCTTTATTTTTTACAATTAGAACATAAAATCAATAATTTTATTTATAATCTTCTGTATTTTTTATACAATACTTCATAAGTAATTTCAATAATTTTTAATAAAATTTAATATAAATGTAATAAATTCGTAACATAATTGTAACATTTGTTGTTAAAAAAGTCAATTTTTCTGTACCGTTTAGTTATTATTTTTTACACTAATTACGCAAAATCTTATAAAAAGGATTCTATCTCTAGAATCCTTTTTTCTGGTTGCGGGGGGAGGACTCGAACCTCCGACCTTTGGGTTATGAGCCCAACGAGCTGCCAACTGCTCCACCCCGCGATATATGTTGTAGTGTTGGCATTCGCTGATTTCAAATGACTACTTTCTAAGTATACAACTTATATATACATTTGTCAACACTACAAATTATTTTTTTTAATTTTTTATAATTAATTTTCTTCTGTTTCTGAATTGCATTTAATTTTTCACTTGACGTTTTTTCTATTTTCATTATATGCAAATACTACCTTTAATATTCCTATATTTATTCTCTCCAATTCCATTTACATTTTTTATATCTTCTATCTTCTTAAATTTTCCATTCGAATTTCTATAACTTATTATTTTCTCTGCAAGTGATGGTCCAATTCCTGATATCTTTTGAAGTTCTTCTTTTCCAGCTGTATTAATATTAATCTTTTTACTTTTATTCATTTCAGTATTTGAGTTTGCTTCTGTACAAGTTATTACATTTTGCCCTCCTCCCTCAGAAATATATTCACTTATTTTATCTTTTTTATTTGGTATATACAGTTTTTGTCCATCTAGCAAAACATATGCTAAATTTACTTTACTTAAATCTGCATTTTTGGTTGTTCCTCCTGCTTTTTCAATAGCATCTATTATTCTTGAACCTACTTTTAAATATATTACACCTGTTTTTTTGACCTCTCCAGTAATATGTATCGCAATTTTCTTAGTTTCTTCTGTACTTTCATTTTCAACTGTATTTGTTGTCACATTATTTTCTACTTCTTCAAATATATTTTGTATATTCTCCTTTTCTTCTGTTTTAAAGTATAAACACACACCACCTGCTAGTGCAATAGAAAATAATATTATTACAATAATATTATTTTTAAATAATTCTTTAAAATTTTTCATTATATCACTTTCCTTTC
>CAJMLO010000063.1 GCA_905214245.1 uncultured bacterium | reverse complement strand
GTGTATCCTTTGCAGTTTGTGCTCTTGCAATTATTCCATTATCTCCAAATACTGCTAGTATACTTACTGTAGCAAGGATAATCAAAACTACTATTGTAACTACAAGTGCAATAAGCGTTATACCTTTTTGTCTGTTGTTTTTTAACTCTTTCATCCTAAATTTTTCCTCCTTTTATTTTTTACGACCTTTAAAATTTAACTGTGTATTTTCGTTTTTCATTTCTTGAAAATTTTTATTAAATTTTATAAGCATATTATTTGCTTATATTATCATTACTTACTTTCTTTTGCAATATGCTTTCTTGCTAAAAATACAGATATATACACTCTCGCAAGGGTTTCATTCTTTTGTTACTGTTATATTACATTTTTATTACATTTGTGTTACATTTTATATATTTTTGTATATCTTTTCGTAGAGAAGCACACTGTGTTCCACTACCTTTTTTGAAAGGTATACACACTTAATTTTTTGTGTTTTCACTTATTTTGTAGCAAGAATTTTTTCGGTCATGCACAATAAAAAATATCACTCATATAATTTAAGAAAAAACATTTGGAGGTGCATTTATGTTTACAGCACTTTTTAGCTCAATTGGAATAATAGGCTTCATAGATTTTCTCAAATCAGCTATTTTCCTTGTTGGATATATCTCAAATAATCAACTATTTCCAGAGCCATTATCGCCAGAAGAAGAAAGAAAATGTCTAGAACTTATGGCACAAGGAGATGAAGAAGCCAAAAACATTTTAATAGAGAGAAATCTTAGACTGGTCGCACACATTTGCAAAAAATACACAACAACAAACGTCGAACAAGATGATTTAATTTCTATTGGAACAATTGGATTAATAAAAGGAATTAATAGTTTTGAACCTACAAAAGGAGTACGACTTGCTACATATGTTGCGAGATGTATAGATAACGAAATTTTGATGCACCTTAGAAGTATAAAAAAACTTGGAGCAGAAGTATATTTAGATGATCCTATTGGAAAAGATAAAGATGACAACACAGTTACTCTTCAGGAAGTTCTTGAAAACAATGAAAAAAACATAGAAGATGAAATAGATACAAAATTTAAAATAAAAGCAATGTATAAAAAGATGAAAGAAGTTTTAAAACTTCGTGAAAAAACAATTTTAGAATTACGTTTTGGATTAGATGGAAAAAAGCCAAAAACTCAAAACCAAATTGCCGAAATGATGGGAATTTCACGTTCGTATGTTTCAAGAATTGAAACAAAAGCAATTCATAAATTATCTCAAGAAATTAAAGACGAATATTAATTTTAACTTTGAATATATTTAATGTATGAAAAGTTTAAGTTTTATTAAAGATATTTTTAAAGGAATATGTATTGGAGCAGGAGCAATACTTCCAGGAATTAGCAGTGGTGTTTTTTGTGTTATTTTAGGTATATACGATAAACTCGTAAGCAGTGTTCTAAATCTTTTTAAAGATTTCAAAAAAAATTTCTTATACCTTCTTCCTTTTGGAATTGGAGCATTTATAGGTATAGTTCTTTTTGGCAATCTCTTAAAATTTTTATACACATCATATCCTATGCAAACAAAATATTCATTTATAGGCTTAATTTTAGGCAGTATTCCACTTATGATTAAAGATGTACATAAAAGCCGAGCTTTCAAGAAAAAATACATTTTATACACTATAATTGCCTTTCTAATTGGAACAATTATGGTAATCTTAGAAAAAAATAATTTTTCTTTAGGTTCTATTTTTGGAATTACAGCAAACAGTCTACTTGATAATTTCTCAGGGGCAAATATTTACGCAAATTCTTTAAAAACATATCTATTTATTGCTGTCTGTGGGTTCTTTATGTCTATTGGCATTGTTGTGCCTGGTATTAGTAGTACACTAATTTTGATGTGTTTTGGAGTTTATGCAAAATACTTAGAAGCAGTAAGTAGTTTAAACATATTATTCCTTATACCTCTTGGTATTGGTGTATGTATTGGTGGAATAATATTTTTAAAACTCATCAAATTTTTATTTGATGAGTTTTATATCCAAACATTTTATTCAATTATTGGTTTTACTTTTGGCTCAATACTTGTCTTGTATGAACCAATAAGCTTTGATATTGCTGGTAT
The DNA here is from genome assembly GCA_905214245.1 of uncultured bacterium. Lineage (GTDB taxonomy): Bacteria > Bacillota > Clostridia > TANB77 > CAG-508 > CALXVA01. Next base: position 3,623 of record CAJMLO010000063.1, on the reverse strand, counting down.
TATTTCCATACTTTTATTCTTAGTATGTAGCTACATTGCTAATTTGTTTTCTTCCTCCTTATAATCCAGCCATAATCACATTTAATAGGTAGATGCATTTTTGTTGTTTGTCCAGCCCTTCCTGGATTAACATGGTCTACCTCTTCTTCTGTTTCTGGATTCCATAATTTATCTATTGTAAATTCATATGGTTCGATTTCATTTGGTATTAAAATTTGCATAGTATCTCCAACCATTAGCTTATTTTTTATTTCAATTACAGATTTATCTTCATTGTATTCAAGTACTTTGCCACCAAACTCATAATCAGGATTATATTGTTTTCCTTCATACTCTTGAAAATCCTTGTTATCTCTACTTACAAAATAGAATTTTGTAAGACCTCTTGTTTTTGTTTTTTCAAGCTCTTTCATATATTTTGAAGCATCAAAATGCTTAATATCATTCATACAATCATCAATTGCTGTTCTATAAGCATTTACTACACTCGCTAAATAATACTCTGTTTTTAATCTTCCCTCTATCTTTAAGCTATCAATTCCCATTTCAATTATTTCTGGTAAATTTTCAACTAAGCACATATCTTTAGAAGAAAATATATATGTACCATGCTCGTCTGTTTCAACAGGCATCAAGTTTCCAGGTTTGTTATGCTCTTCTACATAAACATTATATGCCCATCTACAACTTTGTGCACAATCGCCTAGGTTTGCACTTCTTGAAGCCAAGAAATCACTCAAAAAGCATCTTCCAGAATATCCAAAACAAATAGCTCCATGAACAAACATCTCAACTTCTAAGTCTTTAGGTTTATTCTCCATTATATTTCTTATTTGCTCTTTGTTCATTTCTCTTCCAAGTATTACTCTTTTTGCTCCGTTTTTATACCAAAAATTTGCAGCATGCAAACTTACTGTATTCGCTTGTGTGCTTACATGAATTTCTACATCTGGTGCATATTCTTTTAATACTTCTATTACACCACCATCTGATGCAATAATTGCATCAACTTTTAAATCATTAAGCATTTGTGCTTGTTTTTTTATTTCATCATAATATTCATCCCATGCATATATATTTATTGCAGCATATACTTTTTTTCCAATGCTGTGAGCATATTTTATAGTTTTGGCTAAATCATCATCATCTACCTCTGCTCTACTTCTTAGTGACAAAGACCCTGTTCCACAATATACTGCATCTGCTCCATACAAAAATGCTGTTTTTGCTTTTTCAAAAGAACCTGCTGGTGCTAAAAGTTCTGGTTTTTTCATATTTTATTACATTCCTTTCAATTTTTACTTGCTATACTATTTTACACCAGTTTAACATAAAAATCAAGGAGCATTATGCTCCTATTCTTTTTGTGCGTTATGTTTTTCCTTATTAACATATACAATAAATATAACTAAGGAAATTGCAGAAATCATATATGCCATTTTTTCTATTATTGTACCTGTGTACTTAAAATATATTTCTCCATAATCTATATCCCTTGGAATTGTAATTTGCACAAACCCATTTTCTGACTCTTTTGCATTTATTTTTATTTCGTTTTCTCCTGCTTTCAATTCTATTTCGTATCCTGGATAATAAAAATATGGAAGTTCAAGTATGTCTCCTTCCTTAGCATTATTTATTTTAGCCTGCATACTTAATCCATCTTTGTTCATGTTTTCAATTACAGTATTTCCTTTTAGTACATATATTGTATCTAGTCTTGTATCAACATAAGTATATTGCTTTTTAATTGCTTTATATGGCATGTAATCTCTATTAAGCGAAAAATGAGATATTTGTGGATTGTCTTTTATGCTTTGTACATATTTTTCATCAAGCTGGCTATCCTCGTATTTATAGCTTGCTGTTTTCACGCACGCTGTAGCTATTATTATAGTTACACATACCACATATATACAATACTTTACTTTCTCATTTTTTATTTTATCTAATAATGTACATATATTAATAGCAAATATCGTGGTTAAGAAGAACATTGCAAATCCGATCATTCGCCATGGATATTGAATATTACATAAAAATTGTGGCATTATTTTCCATGGAAAAAATTTTGTACACATGTCTATACATATACAAGCAAATATAAAAAATGTTATATACAAATCTTTATATTCTTTCTTTATTTTTCTCCATGCAAGCACTGTAATTGCAAACATAAATACCGCTACAACTCCAACATTATATGAAAGTGTGCTTTCATATATATTATCGCTAAACAATTGCCTTATATCAATTGCCATGCTTTGTGCATATTCTCCATTTGTACTTATTACATTTGGCATAAAAATTGCATATTGAGCCTGTGATTTATATTCAATAAGTGGAATTACAAACATACTAGACATTAGTAAAATAAACACACCATTAATTATACATGTTTTTACCGTTTCTTTATTCCATACTTTTCTAAAGTTAAATAATAGATAAATAATACAAAAAACCATTGTATATACTGTTGTAATTGTATGTGAAAGTAATAATCCAGTCCCTCCAATTGCTATATAAAAATGTTTCTTTCTATCTCCATTTACAAGGCTATATAACCCTTCAAACACAATTGGAAGAAAAACAAAAGCAGTAAATTCTCCAATTGCAAACCTTACAAATATATCTTCAAATCTATACCAAATTGTCATATATATAATAGCAGATAAAAATGAAATATCTTTTCTGCTAGTAACTTCTTTTACAAAATTATACATAAAAATTCCCGAAAGTGGTATTGTGAGAATTGCATATATTTTCAAGCCTAAACTAAAAGAATTAACAATCATTGCAAATAAATACGGAATATATGCCACAAGTTGCGGATATAAAGAACACATGCTATATCCAAAGTCTCTACAATAATAAGGTTGAATTAAAAAAGGAAATGTAGATTTTTCCATACTATTTTTTAGGCCAATTATTCTCAATATGTGCATTTTTCCATCATGCGTATCAAGTATTTGTATGTTTAGCATCGGAATTGCAATTAATATGCCAACTACAAAAATTGCAATGTATATGCTCCACTTATTTTTTGTGATTTTCTTTACTACATTTTTCATCTGTTTCATCCATTCTTCATATTTTCTTTATTGCAATTTATATTATCACAACACTTGCACATTTGCAATAAATTTGATAATATATCTACACAAGGAGAATGTCGTATGGAAATTTCAGAAAATAAATCTACAAGAAAACGCCTTCCAAAATTTTACATATATTTTATGTATTTTTTAATATTTGCATTTTTAGGTTGGCTGTTAGAAACATTTTATAGTGTATATGAACTTGGACATTTTACCAAGCGTGGATTTTTATATGGGCCAATCTGTCCAATATATGGCTTTGGAGCATTAATTTTAATTTTATATTTTACAAAATATAGAGGAAAAAGTTTAAAACTATTCTTTTATAGTGCTATAGTGTTTTCCATATTTGAATATGTAGTAAGCTATTTTTTAGATGCACTATTTGCTCAAAAATGGTGGGATTATACAAATGAATTTTTTAATTTAAATGGACGAATAAGTATTTTTTATTCATTTGTTTGGGGAATTTCAGCAATTATTTTTATTAATCATTTATATCCATTTTTTAAGAAAAAAATAAAT
>CAJMLO010000062.1 GCA_905214245.1 uncultured bacterium | reverse complement strand
AAATAAAATATGGATATAGAAAATAATTTAAATCAAACAAATAATATAAATCAAGAATTAGTTACAGAAAAAAATCAAAATAGCTTTTTAGAAAGTGCACTTGGAAAAACAATCAACACAGCAATGGACATTGGTTTAAGATGGGTATTACCCGATTTAATAGAAGATGAAATAATTGATATAAAAGATAGTTTAGTAAAAGGTGGATTAAAAGAGGGAATAAATACAACAATAAATAAAGCAATCAATTTAGGAAAAAGTGCTATTGGAATATTTACTGGAAAATTTGACAGCATTTCTCAAGCTCAATCTGCTGTAAAAACAGGTGGAATAATAGATGGAGTTTCTAATGTGATTGATATTGCATTAAATAAAACAACAAAATTAGGATTAATTGATAAAAATGTATCAACATTAATAAAAAAAGGTAAAAATGTTATTTTAGACAATGTAAGTAAAAATATTGAAGAAACATTTACAAATCAATTAGAGGGAATCGAAAAATTATCTAAGTATGAAAATAATTGGAAAAATTATTATAAAGAAAAAGATTTTGATGGAATGGAAAGAGAATATCAAAAAATTAAAAGTAAGTTAAATGAATTAATGCCACTTGAAAATACAATAAAAGAAGCAAGAACAATAGAAAATATACACGAAATAATAAAAAACAATGGGCAGAATTTTGAACTTGATGAAAATCAAATAAAACTTGCTCAAATGCTTACGGTAAATGTATAAAACGCATGTAATTAGTAGTAAAAAAATCCTTTTTTTACTTGCATATTTTGGCTTGTTTTAGTATAATACAAGAGTAGGAAATACACTAGAAAAGAGGTAAAAAAATGGAAGAAAATGAGGGAAAAATAATTGAACGTGACATCGACAAAGAGATGAGAAACTCATATATTGATTATGCTATGAGCGTTATCGTTTCTCGTGCACTTCCAGATGTAAGAGATGGTTTAAAACCTGTACATAGAAGAATCTTATATTCAATGTACGAAGATGGCATTACATCAGATAAAGCATACAGAAAATGTGCCAATACAGTTGGTTCTGTTTTGGGAAGATATCATCCACATGGTGATGCTTCTGTATATGATGCAATGGTAAGATTAGCACAAGATTTTACAATGAGATATCCATTAGTAGATGGACATGGAAACTTTGGATCTATTGATGGTGATCCAGCAGCTGCTATGAGGTACACAGAAGCAAGAATGGCAAAGATTGCTGAAACAATGCTTACTGATATTGAAAAAAATACAGTTGATTTTATGCCAAACTATGATGATAGATTACAAGAGCCTACTGTACTACCAGCAAAAATACCTGCATTATTAGTAAATGGTTCATCAGGAATTGCTGTAGGTATGGCAACAAATATACCACCACATAACCTAACAGAAGTTATAGATGGAATTGTAAAAATAATTGATGATGATAATGTTACAGATGAACAATTGATGCAAATAATAAAAGGACCTGATTTTCCAACTGGTGCAACTATTTTAGGACGTGATGGAATTAAACAAGCATATACAACAGGTAGAGGAAAAGTAACAATGAGAGCTGAAGCTGAGATAGAGGAAATGAGTGGAAACAAACAACGTATAATTGTAACATCACTTCCATATCAGGTAAATAAAGCAAGGCTTATTGAACATACTGCTAATTTAGTAAAAGAGAAAAGAATAGAAGGCATATCAGAAATCAGAGATGAATCTGATAGAGAAGAAAAAGTAAGAATTGTAATTGAACTTAAAAGAGATGTAAATGCTCAAGTTATATTAAATCAATTATATAAAAATACTCAAATGCAAGATACTTTTGGAATTATACTACTTGCTTTAGTAGATGGAGAACCAAAAATATTAACATTAAGACAATGTCTAGATTATTACATAGATCATAGAAAAAATGTTATACTTCGTAGAACAAAATTTGATTTGGACAAGGCTTTAGCAAGAGCTCATATTTTAGAGGGATTAAGAATTGCACTTGATAATATTGACGAAGTAATTAGTATTATTAGAAGTTCATATGATAATGCAAAAGAAAGATTAATGGAAAGATTTGGCCTTTCTGAGATTCAAGCACAATCTATTTTGGATATGAGATTGAGAACACTTCAAGGATTGCAAAGAGAAAAAATAGAAGAAGAATATGAAAATTTAATGAAATTAATTGCACATTTAAGAGATATCCTTGCAAGTGAAAGATTAGTTTTTGATATTATAAAAGAAGAATTATTAGAAATTAGAGATAAATACGGAGATGAAAGAAAAACAAAAATTGTTGCAGCAGAAGGAGATATTGATGTAGAAGATCTAATTAAAGAAGAAAGGTGTGTAATTACTTTAACTCACTTTGGATATGTAAAGAGAATGCCAATTGATACGTACAAGAGTCAAAAACGTGGAGGAAAAGGTATTACAGGAATTGCAACAAGAGAAGAAGATTTTGTAAAACAAATATTTACAGCATCTACTCATGATACAATTTTATTCTTCAGCAATCAAGGAAAAGTTTATCGTTTGAGAGGATATGAAGTACCAGAAGCAGGAAGAACAGCAAAGGGAAATGCAATTGTTAACCTATTAAGCCTAAATGGTGGAGAAAAAATATCAGCAGTCATACCAATTTCTAATTTTGCTGAAGGAAAATATCTACTTATGGCTACACAAAATGGATTGATAAAGAAGACTTCATTAAGTGAATTTAACAATGTAAGAAAGAGTGGATTAATTGCAATTAATTTAAAAGAAGAAGACGCTTTAATTGATGTTAAATTAACTGATGGAGAAGATAATGTTGTACTTGTAACTAAAAAAGGCATGAGTATTACATTTGATGAAAAAGATGTAAGACCTATGGGAAGAGCAGCTACAGGAGTAATTGGTATAAAACTTGCAGATGATGATAGCGTAATAGGCATGGAATCTATAATTGCTGGAAGCAAAGCAACACTTCTTTCTATAACAGAAAATGGTTTTGGAAAAAGAACTGAACTTGATGAATATAGAGTACAAACAAGAGGAGGAAGAGGAGTTATGACATACAAAGTAACTCCAAAGACAGGAAATATTGTTGGAATAAGAATTGCTGGCGAAGATGAAGATGTTATGCTAATTACTGATACAGGAACAATAATAAGACTACATATTTCTGAAATTAGTATCTTAGGAAGAGTAACTCAAGGTGTTACTTTAATGAGAACAAACGAAGGAAAAGTAGTAAGTATTGAAACTATCGCAAATGAAGAAAAAGAGGAGGAATAATAGTTGGAAGAAAGTGTAAAAAGACGATTTCTAAAAGTTCTTGTAGAATTAGATTTATTTCCCAAAATAAAAATATTGAAAGAAACAAATTTGACAGATGAGGAAATTGATTGTGAACAATTAAAAAGTATCATTAAATTTATTAATGAACTAGCTCCAGAGTATAAAAATTTACCTGATAGAGACGAAATAATTGCACAAAAATTAAGCAAAATGGGTATAGTAACACAATGGGGAGAAAAGAAAATACAAGAAAATGAAAAAATAAAACCAACTAATAATCCTAATAAGGCAATAGACAAAGAAAATAGTAAAGAAAGATAAAAAAAGATAAAAGGGTGATTACAAAAATCACTCTTTTATCTTTTTTTAAATCTAATATCATCACCGAAAAAATAGCAAATATTATAATTTCCAACTATTCTTGAAACAATTCTTTCATCATAATTATTATATAAATTTTTTAAACTTAAATTAGTAGAAATAATTGTTTTTGTTGTATGATTTTGATTTAGAAGTCTTGTATTTATTATATTAAATAATTCACTAAATTTCATTTGATTCATACATTCTGTGCCTAAATCATCAATAATTAATAAATCAACAGACAACAAATTATCATACATTGATTTATCCACATTTGATTTACCAAAACGATAATCTATAATAGTGTCAAGCATTACAGGAGCTGTTTGATACAGTACATTTTTTCTTTGTTTTAAAAGCTCATTTGCAATACAACTTGATAAAAATGTTTTTCCAAGTCCTGTATTTCCTGTAAACAATAAATTTTTTTCATTTGAATCATCAAAGTTTTCAATAAATTTATAGCAAATATCCTTTATTTTTAATATATTATCTTTAGGCGATATTTTTGCGTGATATTTTTCTTCATTAATTTCAGAAGAATAATATATATCAGAAAAATTATCAAAATTTTGAGTTTTTAAATTTGAAATATTTGATTTATTATATTCTTCATCAAATATTTTTTGCTTTAAACAACTGCACATTGAAGAAGTATAATCATTATTTAAAATATATCCAGTATCTTTACAAATAGGACATTCATATTTTGGAAGCAAATCCTCAGGTGATAAATTTAATTTATTCAAAATATCAATTTTTTTATTTTTTAATATTTCAACTTGATTTTTTAAATCTTTCAATAAAGTAGAGTCGTTATTTTGAATTAACAATTTTGTTGTAGATATTGCAAGTGAAGTAAGTTTATTCTCAATTTCTTGAAGTTCAGGCTCGCTTGAATATAATTGCTCTTTTTTTATTTCTGCTTCTTTCTCTGCATTTGATTTTTTTTGTTGATATTCAATTAGTATTTTCTTTAAAGTAGAAGAATTCATATATGTAGCTCCTATATTAATTTAAATTTGCATATAAATTATTTAAATTATCATAATTTCTTTGATCATATTTATTATATCCTGTAGATTTTTCTAAATTTTGTACATTTTTATTTTTTTGTTTCATTTCTAATAAGAAGTTTTGTACATCTTCTGATGTTTTAAATCCTCTATCATGCCAATCAGAAAGTAATTTGTTTAAATAATCAAAATTTGGATTTGCTTTTGAAGTTGTCTTTTTTAATGCAATTTCAATAATATCAAAAGTAAAGGCAAAATCAATTGTCCATTTTTCAACATATGCATATTCGTATTCTGAAAGTGCACGATGAAGTCCAAGTTTTTTAGATATAGTATTTGCAATAGTATTAACTTTCTCTTGTTTTTCGTAATATGTATCTAAATCGTTAAAAGTTTTTACTCCATTTTTATTCCATACTTCTGCAACACGTTGAATATATGCTTTATGAAGAGCAGAACGATTGAAACAGTAATCAAATAATGCTATCATAACCTCTTCATCAAAATGATATTTTTGAAACCATAATTCAATATCTGGGTACCAAGTTGTAGGCATAAGACCAGAGAAATATTTGTTATTAATATGCTCAATCGCTCTTGCTCTTTGTTGATTATCTTGAGATTTTTGTAGTTGTTCTGGAGTTAAGGCAGTTCTTGGCTTATATAGTTTATGAAGATTAATTTCTTGTAAACTATTTAATATATATCCTGTATTTTTTTTAGTAATAACACCTTTTTCTTCCCAATATTTAACTGAATCTTGGATTACCTTAAGAGGTAAAACCAATTTCTTTGACATATCATTTATTTTAATATCTTTGTCGTATTTAGACAAAAATAGCATGTATAAATATACTTTTATATGGTCGCCACCAGCTTCAGACAAATATTCTGTAAAGAAAATGTCTGGAATTTCTGTGTTTGAAAATAATGATGAAATATCTGCTTGTTCTAGTTTCATTTACAATTCCCCCTAAAAGTATACTACATCAAATTATATCATTATATAGTTTTTTTTACAATAAACAAATAGGAAAAATTGACCTAAGATTATTAAATAGATTGATAAAATTTTAATTAATATT
>CAJMLO010000061.1 GCA_905214245.1 uncultured bacterium | reverse complement strand
ACCGCTTTATTGGTTTCTCAAAGTTTATTGTTTACTTTTCAATGTACTTTTTTGTGTTCCTTGTTTTGTTGGAACGTTTTGTATTATACTATGTAATTTTTGAATTGTCAACACTTTTTTTAAAGTTTTTTAAATTATTTTTTTGTGTTTAAAATTGACCTTTAAAAGTGCAAAATAATAAACTAGTTTTTGTTGTTTTTTGTATCTTTTTGTCTCTCACAAACTAATTTAATTAATATGTTTTTCATATGTTACTTAGTACATTTACTATGTTACCATTTTTCTTGAATAAAGTCAAGCATTTTTTGTAGAAATTTGTAGAAATTTTTACATTTTTATTTTAGCTGTTAAAAGCTTCCATTTTCATATCCTAAAAAGCCTTATATTTCAACTAAAATCACATCATCTCCTATGCACTTTATTTTTTGCCAATCTATTACTATTTCATTTCCTCCTGAAAACATTCCCATAAACTTATTATTTCCTGGTACAATTATTGATGTAATTGTACCACTTTCCAAATCAGCACACACATCTTGTACATATCCAAGCCTTTTTCCATCATTTATATTAATAACTTCTTTATGCTTAAAATCCATACCTTTACTCCCCATATTATTTTCCTTTCAAAAAAGCTATTCTTTTATCATACATTATTATATGTAACAAATTAAATTTTGATTACATATAATAAAAGATTTAGAATAGCTTTTTAACAAAGTTAGATTATCTTTAATATATAGAAAACCTAATATACATGTATGTGCAAAAATCTAATGCGTACTTTTCTCTATCTATTTATTATTTCTGTTTGATATTCATATATTTTCTTTCCAAATTTCACTTCATTTAATTTCTTTTGTATCTCCATAATTAAAATTGGGCTTAATGATATTATCCAAGTATATAACCATTGAGTTGCATTTAATGGTACTAATTTGAATACATTTGCAAAAGTAGGTACTATTACAACAATTATTTGTAGTAATGCTCCTATTATAGAAGCCAAAATCAAATATTTATTTTCCAAAATACCACTTTTAAATATTGATTGTTCACTTTTTATATTAAAGCTATGTACTAGTTCAAGTAGTCCAAGTGACACAAATGTCATTGTTCTTGCGATTTCTTCTCCATACATTTTATTTCCAATACTATAACTTATTAATGTAAGCATGCCTATCATTATACCTTCTGCAAATATTTTACTCCAAAGTCCATCTGCAAAAATACTTTTCTTGCTATCTCTTGGTTTCTTTTCCATTATATCTTTTTCTGGTTTTTCAAGTCCAAGAGCGATTGCTGGAAAAGAATCTGTAACTAAATTTACCCACAAAAGCTGTATTGCAAGAAGTGGTGACTTTATCCCAAGCAAAAGTCCGCACAAATATTGTTACTATTTCTCCAATATTTGTCGCAAGTAAAAAATGAATTGCCTTTTTTATATTATCAAAAATGTTTCTTCCCTGTTTTACAGCTTCTACTATTGTAACAAAATTATCATCTGTAAGAATCATATCAGAGGCATTTTTTGCAACATCAGTTCCGTTTTGCCCCATTGCAATTCCTATATCAGCATTTTTTAAAGCAGGAGCATCATTTACTCCATCACCTGTCATTGCAACAACTGCACCTGTACTTTGAAAAGCTTTTACTATTCTTACTTTATGCTCAGGTGTTACTCTTGCAAAAACACTGTAGGCCATTATATTTTTTTCTAATTCTTTTTGATTTATTTTATCAAGTTCTGCTCCTGTTATCGCAAGATTGTTTCCTTTCAAAATTCCAAGCTCTTTTGCAATTGCTTTTGCAGTTGCAATATGATCTCCTGTTATCATAACAGTTTTTATGCCTGCTCTTCTGCATGTTGCAACAGCTTCCTTTACTCCTTCTCTTGGTGGATCTATCATTCCTATCAATCCAACAAAAATTAAATTATTTTCAATTGTAGTTGAATCTATTTTACTTGGAAGTGAATTCGATTCACTATATGCAACCGCAATTACTCTTAAAGCCTGCTCTGCCATATTATTATTTTCTTGCTCAATTTTTAATCTTCTGCTACTATCAAGCAAAACTATATTTCCATTGTCATAATATTTTGTACATCTTTTTAATAATACATCTGGCGCTCCTTTTGTTATAACTCGGTATTTTCCATTTACTAAGTGCACTGTCGTCATCATTTTTCTATCAGAATCAAATGGAAGTTCATTTACTCTTTTCATATTTATATATAGATCATTTTTATTTTTATTATTTCGCAGTGCACAAGATGTAATTGCAACTTCGGTTGCTTCTCCATCTATATTAAATCCCTCTTGTGTTTTTTCTATTTTCGTATCTGTACACATTGTAGCAAGTTCAAGTATAAATTCTTTGGTTTGATTAAGTACTTCTCCCTTGCCATTTGTAATTTTAGTTACTTCCATTTTGTTTTGTGTTAGAGTTCCTGTTTTATCCGAACATATTACACTACTGCTTCCAAGTGTTTCAACAGCAGGTAGTTTCCTTATAATGCTATTCTTTTTTGCCATTCTTGTAACTCCAATAGAAAGCATAATTGTAACAATAGCAGGCAATCCTTCTGGAATTGCTGCAACTGCAAGTCCAACAGATGTCATAAACATTTCCACAGGTTCAATCTTTTTAAGAAGTCCTATTACAAAAATTACTGCGCATATAATTAAACATGCAATTCCAAGTGTTTTTCCAACTTCGCCAAGTTTCTTTTGAATTGGTGTCTGTGGCGCTTCATCTGTTATAATCATTTTTGCAATTTGTCCAACTTTTGTGTGCATTCCAGTTTCTGTAACAATTGCTTCTGCATGTCCGTTTACTACAATTGTTGTCGCAAAGGCCATATTAGTCATATCTCCAAGTGCAGTATTCTCGGCTAAAATACTTCCTGCTTCCTTAATCATTGGAACTGTTTCGCCTGTAAGGCTAGATTCTTCTATTTTTAAATTGTGGCTATTTATAAGTCTGCAATCAGCTGGTACATAATTTCCGGCTTCAAGTTCAATAATATCCCCAGGTACAAGCTCTGATGATTTTACAACTATCATCCTTCCATTTCTTTTAACCTTTGCAACAGGTGCAGACATATTTTTTAAAGCTTCAAGCGATTTTTCTGCCTTAGCCTCTTGCACTACTCCCATGATACTATTTATTACAACTATGGCAATTATAATAATTGAATCTATATAGTCTCCTGTGCCTTGCATTTTAGCAACAACTGCAGATATAACTGCAGCAATAAGCAAAATAATAATCATAAAATCATTAAATTGTTTTATAAATCTTTTAAACAAGCTTTCTTTTTTCTGTTTATCTAATTTATTTTCTCCATACTTGTCCCTTCGTTTTTTTACTTCATCTTCTGTTAGTCCTGTATTAATATTACTGCCAAGTTTTCTTGCAACTTCTTCAACATAAAAACAATGCCACATATATATTAACCTCCATTTGTTTAAGATAATTAATATATATGTGGCAAGTCCAATTTTTAGAACTAGTTTTTAAGCAAGTCTCATTGATAAAAGTTTGCTAACTCCATTTTCTTCCATTGTAACACCATAAACTGTGTCTGCTGCTTCCATTGTTCCTTTTCTATGTGTTATAACTAAGAATTGAGTTTCCTTGCTAAATTTTTTCAAATATTCTGCAAATCTGTATACATTTACATCATCAAGTGCTGCCTCTATCTCATCAAGTATGCAGAATGGTGCAGGATTTATCTTTAATATAGCAAATAAAAGTGCTATTGCTGTAAATGCTTTTTCTCCACCAGAAAGAAGCATCATATTTTGTAATTTCTTACCTGTTGGCTGTACTTGAATATCAATTCCACATTCAAGAATGTTTTCTTCATCTTCAAGTATTAGCTCTGCTTTTCCGCCACCAAATAATTCAACAAAAACCTCATTAAAGTTTTTATTAATCAATTTCATTTTCTCTGCAAATTGAACTTTCATAGTCTCTGTCATCTCAGAAATAACTCCTCTAAGTTTTGATGCAGTATTATCTAAGTCAAGTCTTTGTTCACACATAAAGTCATATCTCTCTTTTGTCTTTTTATATTCTTCTATCGAATCTATATTTATGCTTCCCAAATCCCTTATTTTATTTCTTAGGTAATTTACTTGTTTTTGAGTATCTTGTACATTATTTGGTTTCCTATATTCTCCAGCACTATTTGGAGTAAGCTCATATTCTTCCCAAAGTTTATTTACAACTTGCTCTAAATCTTGCTCAAGTTTTGTTTTCTTAACATCAATTTTTACAATTTGTTCTTTTAACCCTTCCAATGTCTCAAATTCAGAATTAATTTCATTTTCTGTTTTTGCTAATCTTTCATTTTTAGCATTTCTTTCATTTTTTAATTCTTCAACTTTACTTCCACTGTCTTGAACATTTTGTTTTATTTGCTCAATCTCGTTTTCTTTTTTAATTATAACATCCTTTAACTCTTCATTTTCCTTGTTCATTTCTTCAATATTTGCATTTTTATTTTCAATGCTCTTAGTGTTATTCTCAATATCAAGTTTAATTCTTTCAAGCATTTCGTCTATCGAAGTTCCACTTTCATCAAATGAAGATACAGAAATTTTTAAATTTGTAATATCAAAATTCAAATCATCAATATATTTTTGATTTTCTTTATTACCATTTGCAAATTCTTCTACTTCAAGATTTAGCTCATCTATTTGTTTTGTCAATTCTTCTATTTGTTTTTGTTTTTCTTCTTTTATATTATTTGCTTGTTCTTTTTGCTCTTCGAGCTCTGTATTTTCTTCTTTTAATTTTTCTCTTCTTGCAGTAAGTTTTGCAATATTTTCTTCAACTGCAACCATTTTTTGATTTTCAGTAGCATATACAATTTCTATATCTTGCAAGCTTTTTTCAAGTCTACTTACTTCTTCTATAATATCGGCAGATGATTCACTATATTGCGTTTTTTCTTTTTCAATCTTTTCTATTTTTTCATTAATAGATTTGATATTTTTTTCAAGATCGCTTATTTCTCTACTTCTACCTAAAATATTAACTGTTTTTGTTTGTACACTACCACCACTTATGGCTCCTGTAGGGATTATAATATCTCCATCAATTGTAACTATTCTAAATGAATACGAATTTTGTTTTGCAAGAGCAATTGCCATATCCATATTTTCTACAACAACTGTTTTTCCTAAAAGGCTTAGAACAATTTGTTCATATTTTTTATCATATTTTACAAGGTCTGATGCAATTTCTACAATTCCATCTATTTTGCTTTTGTTAATCTTATCAAGTTTTTTACCTTTAACTGCAGATATTGGCAAAAATGATGCTCTACCTAAATTGTTTTTTCTTAAATGCTCTACCAATCTTTTTGCATCTTGCTCTGTTTGTGTTACTACATTTTGAAGGGCTTGTCCAAGACACATTTCAATTGCTGTTTCATATTTTTTATCAACAGAAATTAAATTTGCAAGTACACCTTCCATTCCATTTTTTAGGCTTGGCTCATTTTCTGTATCTTTAAGTAGTGCTTTTACACTTTTGATGTATCCTTCTTTTTCTTTTTCAGTCTCTTGCAAAAATTTTAGTCTAGAATCTTTCATTCTAAGTTCATATGAAAGCCTATTTGACTCTTCATCAAATGCTTTTATTTTTTCCATACATTTTGCTTTTTCTTCTGTTTTAGATTTTAATGTTTCCTCTGCTTTTTGCTTTTGAGATTGAATTTCTAAAAAGCCTTTGCTTAGCTCTTGTTTTGACATTCTAGTATTATCAAGTTCAAGTGTTATGCTATCAATCTCGCCTTTAACATTTTTCTGCCTTTTTTCTAAATTCTCAAAGTTTACTTCTTGATTA
>CAJMLO010000060.1 GCA_905214245.1 uncultured bacterium | reverse complement strand
TCTACAACATATGCAACGCGTGATTTAGCTGCTATTATGTATAGGGCTCGTACATACAATTTTGACAAAGCATTATATGTTACATCATATGAGCAAATTTTGCATTTTAGACAAATTTTTGAAGTAGCTAAATTACTTGGACTTGATGAAAAATATATTGATGGGCTTACACATATACCATTTGGAATGGTACAATTGAAAACAGGTAAAATGTCAACACGTGAAGGAAATATTATAAAGCTTGAAGATCTACTAAATGAAGCAATTTCAAGATCAAAAGAAATAATGGATACTAAAAATCCAGATTTAGAAAACAAAGATGAAATTGCTAAAATCATTGGAATTGGTGCAGTTATATTCAATGATTTATATAATAGCAGAATAAAAGATGAAATTTTTGATTGGGATGAAATGCTAAACTTTAACGGAGAAACAGGCCCATATTTACAATACATATATGTTCGCACAAATAGTATTATACAAAAGGCTGGATATATTCCTGAGCTTAAGAATGTCGATTTTTCAGAACTTAGAAATGAAAATGCAGATAAGATAATAAAAATGTTATATGAATTTGAAAATACAATTAAACTATCTGCAGAAAAATATGAACCATATATTATAGCTAGATATTTAATTGATTTAGCACAAGCTTTTAGCAGTTTTTATAATAATTACAAAATTATATCAGATGATAAAAATGCTCAAGATGCACGCTTATATTTAACATATTGTGTAAATATAGTTTTAAAGAGTGGTGCAGAGCTTTTAGGAATGAAAATGCCAGAAAAAATGTAATATGAATTGGAGAAATAAATGGAAGAGATTGCAAATGAAACAATAGAAAAAAACGTAGAAATAAAACATAAAAAAGAATTTACTATATTTGACTTTCCACTTATTAGAATACTTGCGTGGTTTATAGTTTATAGTATTGTGGGATATATTATAGAAACTTTATTTGGACTTCTTACAAAAGGTGTAATTGAAAGTAGACAAAGCTTTCTATATGGACCATTTTGTAGTATATATGGAGTTGGCGCAGTTGTTATGGTACTTGGACTACAAAAATTCAACAAAAATAATTATACTTTATTTGCAGGAGGATTTGTTATCGGCTCAGTTGTTGAGTATGTAATTAGTTTTATTGGAGAATGGTTCTTTCATATAAAATGGTGGGATTATTCTACAATGCCATTTAATATAAATGGCAGAATATGCGTATGTTTCTCACTTTTTTGGGGACTACTTGCAATTTATTTGATGACATATGTACATCCAAGAATTGAAAAATTGCTAGACAAAATAAGTCCAAGAGCATTGAAACCAATTACAATAGTATTAACAATATTTATTTTTATTGACTTTGTAGTAACGGGTTTTGCATTAAAAATGTTTTATGTAAGGCTTGTAAAAAATTACAATCTTGATATACAAGGCGTAGAAGATTATATTGATGAATATACAAAAATATATGAAAATCCAAAAATGAAAGAATTTATTGATAAATATTTTTCAGATGAAAAAATGCTAAAGACATTTCCAAATATAAAAGTCACAAAAAAAGATGGAAATGTAATATGGATTTGTGATATATTAAAAAATATACAACCATATTATGTAAGAGTGTTTACTCCTCAGATGAAAAATTATGAAATTTTTAATAATACTTAGAATATAATATACAAAAAGAAAAGGAGACCAATATGAGAAAATATTTTGGAACAGATGGAATAAGAAGAATTGCCAATACTGAGCTTTCACCAGAGCTTGTATATAAAGTCGCAAAGGCTGGAGCGTATGTACTTTCGAAGCATACAGACCATATGCCTACAATATTAATTGGAAGAGATACACGTATATCTGGAACTTTAATTGAAAGTGCAATGACAGCTGGATTTTTAAGCTATGGAGCAAATGTAAAAATTTTAGGAGTTATTCCAACACCTGGAGTAGCATATTTAACTAAAAAACTAAAAGCAGATGCAAGCGTTGTTATTTCTGCATCTCACAATACATATGAATTTAATGGCGTAAAATATTTTAGCAATAAAGGAATGAAAATTCCAGACGAACTTGAAGAAGAAATTGAAGAGATAATGGATTCTGGAAAATTAGATGATTTTTCTGCTGTAAATGAAAAAATAGGAGTTTCAGAAATTAGAACGGACTTACTTGACGAATATGTATATTTCTTTAGAAAAAACTTTGAAGAAGATTTTGAAGAATTAGACAAATCAAATTTTGTTGTTGCAGTAGATACTGCAAATGGTGCAACATCAGTTGTTGCAGAAAAAGTTTTTACAGCACTTGGAATAAAACATTATATATTAAATAATACTCCAAATGGAATAAATATAAATGAAAATTGTGGTTCAACACATTTAGATGTGCTAAAAAAATATGTGGTTGAAAACAATTGCAATTTGGGAATTGCATATGATGGTGATGGAGACAGGTGTCTAGCTGTTGACGAAAACGGAAATGAAATAGATGGAGATAAATTGCTTGCAATTATTTCAAATTATATGAAAGAAAAAGGTACATTAAAAAAAGATACTTTGGTTGCAACTGTTATGAGCAATCTAGGACTTAACAAATATGCACAAGCAAATAAAATTAATTTTGAACAAACAAAAGTTGGCGATAGATATGTACTTGAAAAAATGTTAAAAGAAGGGTATAATTTAGGTGGAGAACAGTCAGGACACATTATAATGCTTGACTACAACCCTACAGGCGACGGTATTTTAACATCACTTATGCTTATGAAAATAATTTTGGAAAAAAATGTTTCAGCATCAAAATTATGTGATATAATACAAATATATCCACAAGTTTTGATAAACGCTAAAGTAAATAGCAATAAAAAATATGACTATGATAAAGACAAAGAAATAAATGACGAAATAGTTAAGCTTATAAATGAGTTTTCAGAAAATGGTAGAGTTTTAATTAGACCATCAGGAACTGAACCACTTGTAAGAGTTATGATCGAAGGCAAAGATAAAGATTATATAAGAACAAAAGCAGAAAGCCTTGCAAAATTAATTGAAAAAAAATTAAATTAATATATAATGAGGAGGGAAGAGAGATATGCCAATGATAAATTTTACTGAACCACTTGCACTATTTATCGCACTACTTGCATTTGTTTTAGTATTATGGTTTTCTTATCAAAGTAAGAAAAGTGTAATTACTGGAATAATGCTATTTATATTTATTGCAATATTAGTTTTACATGCATTAGAATTTTCAATGGGAACATTAACACAAGAAGGAATGCAAGTTGCAATTCAGTCAATTATTTTTGATTTAGTATTTATATTCTTATCATTTATATCATATCTATGGATTGATGATGTAGAAGCTAAAGTAAAAAAGAAAAAAGTAATTGATAACAGTTTGGACTGGTTCTGGAGTGAAACTAAATTTTAACATACATTTGCCGTGCTAAGTGAACTAAAAGCATGGCAAAGATTTATCTAAAGTTACAACTATGAGAGGAGAGCAAAAAAATGGAAAAGAAGAATATTGTAATTGGAGGAGCATGGCCATATGCTAATAGCGATATACATTTAGGACACATTGCAGGATTAATTTCTGGAGATGTTTTAGCAAGGTATTTTAGAGCAAAAGGCGATAATGTTGTATTTGTATCTGGAACAGATTGCCATGGAACACCAATAACAGAAAGGGCAAAAAAAGAAAAAAAATCTCCTAAAGAGATTGCTGAGTATTATGATAATAGGGACAGACAAGCTCTAGAAAAGTTTCACTTTTCATATGATTTATATACTAATACTGATACTGATTTTCATAGAAAAGAAGTAATGGAAATGTTCAAAAAAATATATGATAATGGATACATATATGAAAAATTAGAACCACAACCATATTGCGAAAACTGTAAAAAATTCTTATCAGATAGAGAAATTCAAATAGTATGTCCAAAATGTGGAGTAGAAACAAAAGCAGAACAATGCGACAATTGCCAATATGTTCCTACAATAGAGGATATGAAAGATGGAATTTGCAGAGAATGCGGAGCTAAAACAGTTTTAAAAGAAAATAAAAATTTGTATTTAGCTTTGTCGAAATTTCAAGAAGCGATTGAAGAGCATACTAAAAAAAGCTCAAAACTTTGGAGAGCTAATGCAAAAAATGAAACAAACAAATATTTAAAACAAGGTTTAGTTGATAGAGCTGTTACAAGGGATCTAGATTGGGGCATAGACATACCAATAAAAGGATACGAAGATAAAAAGATGTATGTTTGGATAGATGCAGTACTTGGATATGTTACAGCAACAAAAAAATGGTGCATGGAAAACGGACAAGATTGGGAGCAATATTGGAAAGAAGAACACAATAACGAAATATACATGGTTCATGGAAAAGATAATATTGTATTCCATAGCATTATATTTAATGCTTTACTTCTTGCATTAAAAGAGAATTATCATTTAGTTGATACAATAGTTTCATCAGAATATTTGAATATAAATGATGAAAAAATCTCAAAAAGTAAAGGAAATGGAATTCCAGCAATTGAACTTGCAGACAGATACAATCCAGATTCACTTCGTTTTCATCTAATAAATAATGGCCCTGAAAAGAAGGACTCAAACTTTACACTTGAAAGTTTTTTGGCAACAAATAATGGTGAACTTTTAAATAAATTTGGTAATTTGGTAAATAGGACATTGAAGTTTAAAGGAATTGAAGAAATATCAGTTGCTGAATTGGATTTAGAAGTTAAAAAGAAAATTGAAGAAACTTATATAAAAGTTGGAGAGCAAATAGAAAACTTAGAATTTAAAGCTGCGTCTGATACAGCAATGGAACTTGTTGAGTTTGCAAACAAATATTATGATGATAATAAACCATGGATTCAAAGAAAAGAAAATATGGATGAATTTAATAAAACAATATATAATTGTACAGTTATAATTGCAAATTTATCAAATATTTTTGAACCTTTTATGCCAGAAACATGTTCAAAAATACGTAAATTTTTACACATAGACCAAAATAATTGGGACATGATAGAAATAAAAAGTGATATTAAACTTGAAAACATTGAGCCTCTATTTACAAGAATAGAAGAATAGCGTTTATAAATATAAAGTTTATATATAAAAAAAATCTAAGGAGGAGAAAAAATGGAAAAAATTTTAAAAAAAGCAGGCTGGACATCAGTCATAGCAGCAATTATCTACATAGCTTTAGGTATTGTATTAATGATGAACCCAACAACAGCATTAGATATTGTTGCAATTATTACAGGAATTGTATTTTTAGCAATAGGAATTATAAAAGTTGTAGATTATTTTGTATTACAGGGAAATTATGATTTTTACAATTATGAATTAATTCATGGACTTGTTGCTTTTGTTATAGGAATTATAATTCTAGCATATGCACGTCAGGTAGCATCAATTTTTGTTGTGCTTGTTGGTATTTGGATTACATATAGTGGATTAATGAATTTAACATTATCAATGAAATTAGGAGCAGCCAAAATTAATACATGGGTTATAGTATTTGTTCTATCTGTAATTATGATGGTAGGAGGAATATATGTAATCGTTGCTCCAGAAGCGATGATTGTTTTAGTAGGAGCATTTATGGTAGGGTATGCTATCATTGAATTAATTGAAAACTTTATATTTATTAAAAATGTGGACGCAATATATAAATTAGACTAAAATAGTATATAAACATTGTAGTGGAGCACAGCGTACTCCACTACGAAAATAAATTACATGTTATATATTATTAAAGATAAGCCTCTGCACATAATATATATCAAAAATATGTGGGAGGTCTATTTTTACGGATTATGAAATAATGATGAATGGAATCGTTAGAATAGGGTAACAGGCTCCAGAGTATGAAGCAGATACAACAATTTATTAAAGCGAGGAGAAAATGATGAAAGTTATATTTAAAGATAATATTAAATCATATTTATTAGTTTT
>CAJMLO010000059.1 GCA_905214245.1 uncultured bacterium | reverse complement strand
TAAATAAAAGAGTAATTATTAAAATAATATATGTACTTTTCTTTTTAAAAATTTTTATTAATTCATTTTTTATTAAATTATTCAATTATATTACCTCCAGTCTTTTTAAGGAATGCATCTTCTAGTGTTAAAATATCTTCAACAGCAGAGTATATTTTTATATCTTGAAGTACTAATTTTTTTACTAAATCAGGAACATTTTCTTTTTTGGTAGATACACGAATTTTAAATTCATCAATAATTGTACTATCATTACCAAGTAATAATTTTGCTTGTTTGGTATCATTTACTTCAAATATAAAATAGCCATCAGAAACTTCTTTTTTTACATCTTGAATGTCACTTGTTTCAATGATTACACCATTCTTTATAATGCAAACTTTGTTGCAAAAGCTTTCAAGCTCTGCTAAATTGTGGCTTGAAATAAGTATTGCCATATGTTCCTCTTTTGCGAGCTTAACAAGTAATTCACGCATTGATTTAATTCCTTCTGGATCGAGACCGTTTGTAGGTTCATCTAAAATAAGAAGAGTAGGCTTGTGAAGTATAGCTTGGGCTACACCTAATCTTTGTCTCATACCTAGAGAATATTTAGATACTTTGTCATGAATTCTATTTTCAAGTCCTACTAATTTTACAACTTCATCAATTCTTTTTTTATCAACGGTTTTATACAAATTTGCGATTAATTTTAAATTATCATATCCTGACATATACATATATAAATCTGGATTTTCTACAATACTTCCAACTTTGGCTATTGCTTTTTCAAAATCTCTTTCTATATCATAGTCATTTATAAAAACCTTACCAGATGTAATACTTTGAAGCCCTAAAATCAATTTTATAGTTGTTGTTTTACCAGCACCGTTTGGACCGATAAAGCCTAAAATATCTCCTTCATCTAATTCAAGAGATATGCCTTTTAATATTTCCTTTTTACCAATTTTTTTGTGGAGATTTTCACATTTTAAAATCTCTTTTTGCATAAACATCCCTCCTTGTTAATATATCAATATAATATCATGCTAATTATTAAGATACAAGGAATAAATAATTAAGAAATTATGAAGATATTTTTCAAAAAAAGCGTTCAAAAAAGTGAGGCTAAATATGTTGACTTTTAGGGGATGGATTGGTAAAATAAGAAAGAAGAAAAGAGAGGAAGAATAAATGAGAATAAGATTTAAGCCATGGGCTAGACCTGAACTTGAAGCAAGCAAATTTTATATAGACAATCCTGAAGAATATAAAGGAAAGTGGAGAGAGCAATTTAAAAATTGTGATGCACCTCTTCATATTGAACTTGGATGTGGAAAAGGTGGCTTTATTTCACAAATTGCTGTCAGAAATGCAAATATAAATTATGTTGCAATTGATTTAGTAGATGCAATGCTTGGACTTGCCAAAAGAAAAATAGAAGCTGAATTTGAAAATAAAAAAAGAGAGATTGATAATGTTTATTTAACAAGATATGATATAGAAAGAATTTGTAATATCTTTGATAAAAATGATAAGATAGAAAGAATTTATATAAATTTTTGTAATCCTTGGCCAAGAGGTAAACATCACAAAAAAAGATTAACACATACAAGACAGCTTGAAAGTTACAAAACTTTTTTGCAAGATAATGCAGAAATTTATTTTAAGACAGATGATGATGAACTGTTTTTACATAGTTTAGGATATTTTAAAGAAGCTGGATTTGAAATTGTAAAGAGTACCAATGACCTAGAAAATGAGACTGATTTTTGGGAGAATATCCAAACAGAACATGAGCAAATGTTTAAGGAGCAAGGAATAAAAATAAAAGCAATTATTGCAAAATTAATTTAAAACAAAGGAGGAACATATGCAACAGTTAAATGATTTAATAAATTATTTTAAAAATATTACAGAGCAAAAGCTGGTAGATATTACAATTGCTTCAATTGTGATAATACTATTTTGGCTACTTAGTTCAGTATTTTCATATTGTGTAATAAAGATTTTTATGAAAGGCGAAAAAGATAAGGAAAAAATAAAATCTAATGGATTTTATTTGCCAATACAAATTCTATTTGGATGTATTGGAATTTATGTTGCAGTATATATTCTAGAGCTTCCAGTTACAGTAATTGAAGCATGGAAAAAGATTTTCAAAATTATATTGATATGTGTTATAGCATCTGGACTTGTGAATGTTGTTGATCCAAAATCAGACATTGCTAAAAGGTTTAGAAAAAAGAATTATACGAATAAAGATAAAACAATTGCAAATTTTACAGGAAGAATATTAAAATATGTAATATATATTTCTGCAGGATTTTTAATTCTTACAGAATTTAATTTTGATGTATCTGGCTTGGTTGCTGGTCTTGGAATTGGTGGTGCGGTAATTGCTCTTGCTGCACAAGATTTTGTAAAGGGGTTAATTGCGGGTATGTCTATACTTTCTGATAAGCCGTTTTTAGTTGGTGATTGGATTGAGATAGGCCCTGAACAAGGAACTGTTATTGATATAACTTTTAGATCAACCAAAATAAGAACAAATTTTAATACAATTGTAACACTTCCAAACTCTATGATAACATCAGCAACTGTAATTAACTGGTCAAGATTAAAACAAAGAAGATATGAACTAAATTTAAAATTGCCACTTGAAACAAATTCTGATGTTATAGAGACTATTATAAATAGAATAAAATTTGTTTTGCAAGAGGAAGAAAGCATTGTACCTGGCTCTATTCATGTTAATTTTACTGAAATAGGAGGACAGGGAAACAATATTAATATTTATATGTATACAACAATAACCATTTTTGATGATTACTTACATTTTAAGCAAATAGTTAATGATAAGATACTTAAAGTATTAGAATCAGAACATGTTAAAGCATCATATCCAGGACAAAATATTTATATGATGAATAGAGAAAAAAACGAAAATATAGAGGAATAATGAATAAAAGATTAAAATAATACAAAAAAGTACTTATTTTAATCTTTTTTTGTTCATATTATGGACATAAAATGTCTGTATAATATATAATAGTTTTGAAATTTGAGAGGAGAATTTATCATGAATGATGTTACAATTTTAGTAGTAGATGATGAATCAAGAATGAGAAAACTTATAAAAGACTTTTTAATGCAAAAAGGATTTAGTATATTAGAGGCAGGAGATGGAGAAGAAGCATTAAAAGTTTTTGAAGAAAATGAGAATAAAATAAAATTAATTTTGCTTGATGTTATGATGCCAAAGCTTGATGGATGGTCTGTTTTAAGACAAATACGACAAACATCAAAAGTTCCAATTATAATGCTTACAGCAAGAGGAGAAGAACAGGATGAACTTTTTGGATTCGAACTTGGTGTTGATGAATATATTTCTAAACCATTTAGTCCAAAGATATTAGTTGCAAGAGTAGAAGCAATCTTAAAAAGAACTATGGGAGATACAAAGCAGTTAAAGGATTATGGTGGAATTGTTATTGATCCAGAAGGAAGAACTGTAAGTGTTGATGGAAAATTAGTTGAAATGAGTTTAAGAGAATATGAGCTTTTGAAATATCTTGTTGATAATGAAAATATTGCACTTTCGAGAGATAAGATACTTAATAATGTTTGGAACTATGATTATTATGGCGATTCTAGAACAATTGATAGTCACATTAAGAAGATACGTCATAAACTTGGAAAGAAAGGCAAATACATAGAAACAATGAGAGGTGTAGGTTATAAATTTGAAGTAAAAAAATAGGAGTATAACATGTCAAAACTTAGAGAGAAAACAAAATCAGTTCGTTTTAAATTATTTGCTACAATGTGCATAGCAATAACAATTATTGTAGCATTTCTTATTTTAATAAATAATATTGTTCTTGAAACATTTTATTTATATTCTAAAACAAATACTGTAAGACAGGTTTATAAAAAAATAAATAATTATTACAAATATAATATGACAACAGGCATTGAAAGTAAACTAAAAAGAATTGCATTTAATAATAATTTTGATATATATATAAAATCAGATAATGATGTATACATTTTTAGCACTGATAAGGATTTTTATAGCACAATAAGTAGGATAAATAGTATTACAAATAGCCATTCAAACAGCTTTGAAATAGTATATAAGGATACAGATATGAAAATTGTTAAAGTTGATGATACAAGCAATAATATAAGTTATTTGTTATTGTCAGGAACATTATGCAATGGCTATGAACTTTATATTAGAATTCCTATCGTACCTATTGAAGAAAGTGTAAAAATATCAAATAAAGTACTTGTTTGGATAGGTGCTGTAACGATATTATTTTCAGCATTTGTTGCAAATTTTGTATCAAAAAAATTTACAAATCCAATACTTGAATTAAATGATATTACAAACAAAATGTCAAAACTTGATTTCAGTCAAAAATATAGAGTAAAAGATACAGAAGATGAGATAAATGAGCTTGGTAAAAATATTAATATAATGTCGGAAAAACTGGAAAAGACAATAAAACAGTTAAGGGCAAATAATATTGAGCTTGAAAGAGACATTGAAGAAAAGTCTAAAATTGATGTTATGAGGAAACAGTTTATTTCTGATGTATCACATGAATTAAAGACTCCAATTGCTTTAATACAAGGGTATGCAGAGGGATTGGTGGAAAATGTCAATTCAGATGGAGAATCAAGAAAATTTTATGCAGAAGTAATATTAGATGAAGCAAATAGAATGGACAAACTTGTAAAACAATTACTTGAACTTATGAAACTTGAATATGGAAAACGTGAGTTTAATAATCAGGAAATTGATATTGTTGAGATAACAAATGAAGTTATTAGAAAATGTAATGTAATGTTAAAAGAAAATAATATTGAAGTTGAATTTGAAAATAAAGAGCCAATTTATGTTTTTGCAGATGAATTTTATATTGAGCAAGTAATAACAAACTATTTTACAAATGCGATTAAGCATTGTGATGAGATAAATGGTAAAAAGAAAATTACAGTAAAAATAGAAGAAAATAACAATAATAAAGTACATTTTTCTATATTTAATACAGGAGAAAATATTGCAGAAGAAGATTTAGATCGTATTTGGGTAAGATTTTATAAAGTTGATAGCTCACGTAATCGTGAGGCTGGAGGAAGCGGAATTGGTCTTGCACTTGTAAAAGCCATAATGAATAATTATGATTGCAAATATGGAGTTGACAACAAGGAAAATGGTGTTGAGTTTTATTTTGAATTAAATCAATTGCAAGAAAATGCATAATAATTAATTTTGTAGTGGGGCATAATGCTCTACTACATTTTTTACATTTGTCGAAATGTGTCGAAAAACAACGAACACTTTTTCTTTACAAATGCTCTAAAATGTAGTAATATTAAAGTATCTTAAAATTGCAATTTGAATCTAAAGAGAATTAAATCATAAGAATTATTTCTAAAGAAAAATCCAAAAATAAAATTAAATAAAAAAGGCAGGTGCTTTATTATAGAATTTATAAAAAAATATTTTTTTATGATGTGTGCGTTTGTTATAGCATTTTTTTTAACAATATTAATTATTTCGGATATTAATATTGTATATTCTTGGAATCTAAAGAATGAAAAAAATAAAAGAAAAAAGGAGTGCGGCATAATGGAAAATAAGATTATCGAGGCGGAATTTAAAGAAGTGACGGAGGATATAAGTCTTGAACGGCTTGCATCGGAAATCAATATCATAACGGAGCAGGCGAATAAAACCCTGCTTAATGCGGCAATAGAAATAGGAAAGCGATTTGCGGCGGCAAAGCTCGAGGTGGAGCATGGCAAATTTGCGCAGTGGTGTGCGGATAACACGGACTATTCCCAGAGAATGGCTGAGAATTACATAAAGATATATAACGATTACGGTAAGGATCAGATGACATTATGGGGGGATTTAAGAAATTCACATTCGATTTCGGGACTGGGAGTGTCAAAGCTTTTGCTGCTGTCGGCAATACCGCCCGATGAACGTGAGGAGTTTGTTGAAGAAAACAACA
>CAJMLO010000058.1 GCA_905214245.1 uncultured bacterium | reverse complement strand
GATACTCCCCTATAAAAATGGCTATTTATCAACTGTTTGTTGTGACATAGCCTTTATTTACAATCTTGCTTGCACTCACTACAACCATTACAGATAAGTTTACTAGCACATTCATTACACTTTAGTTTGAAACTTCTTTTATACAATTTTTCCTTATCTAATAATCTCCCAAATTGGTCATATAATTTAAATGCTATTTCTTTGCCTTGATAATTCATTTTAGATTTAAAAGCCATCTTACTTTGTAATTCCTTTGAGGGCAAATTATATATTTTTTTATCTTTCATAAAAACTGTTCCTGTTTCCATAAAACAAAATGTAATATTTGCTTTTACACATTCTTGGCGCAAATTTTTTACCCAATCAAAATTACAAACTCTAGCTCCATTATAATTTTCTCCGCCACAAATTACCTGTTCAATTTCTCCATCTTTTAAATATTTTTCTATACTTACATTCTCCAAAAATGGAGCAACAATTATCCCTTTATGTTTAAATGGCAAATTCAATAATATAGGTATTCTCTCATCTGCACGCTTTTGATTTTCACAAGTTACATGCAAAAACACATTTTCCCAACCATCACCCCAATTTTTAGGTAAACATGCTCTTATTCTTTCTGCTCTTTTTGTTATCAATATAAATATAACATCACTTCTAGCTTTTATTATTCTCCATGCTTCTTCTCGCCACTCATCAGCTTCTTTTAAGAAAAAATCTGATGTCATACAAACCCTTATTTGTTCACCACTTTTTATCTTATATTCGCCTTGTCTATTTTTAGCTAATGGATAATAAAAATTTGCCTTTACTTTATAGATGTAGGCTCCACTATTACTTCTTATCTTATCTAGATAATACATATAACAATTTTTACAGCCTTCACTATATTTAAGACAACCATGCCATGGGTTCCATATGTCATGCATCATTTCACCTTCTAAAAATAATAAGCCCCAAAATCTAATAAATAAAAGTTTCTAGGGCTTATATATTCTATCTCTTCCTTAAATCTTTTCCACCACAAATAGGGCATTGTTCTTTTTTAAACAAAAAATAATATATAGCATAGATAAAAATCCAACTGCCACCAGTAATTACTGATAAAAATATAAATAAAAACCATGATGGTCTTTTCACTGGAGAAACCATTTGATTACAGTATGGACAATATTTCATAAAATCACCTCATTAATTTATTTAAATCAATACTTATCTTAACAATACTTCAAAACTCTGGATATTTCCATATTTTTAAAATTATATCCGTCAATATATTTGTTCTTCGTTGAATAGCTTTTTTATTCCATACATCACATTGAGCAATACTTTCATTTAATTTTAAATGACTATGCTTAAATCCACTCTCACCATTTACTTTTTCCACAAAAGATTTATTGCTCATTTCTGCATTATATCCTGTTATCGTCAAATTGCCCAAAGTATGCAAATACAGACTATGCACTTCTTGCCAATCTTCACCTAACATTTGTTGCCATGACAAATTATGCTCTATATTTTGAGGCATAATATGTTCTATAGTGTAATTTGCTGTATTTAAATCAATGGGCTCTTTATGATAATAATTTTCTAACGCTTCTAATAAATATTTACGCAAGCGGAAATGATATATATCCTTTGTTTGCAATTTTTCTCGAACTTCATAATCAGATGGAAATCGCTTATAACTTGATTTAAATACAAAAGCCTTGATAATACTATTTACATAATCTTCTTTATCCACAGCTTGATATAAAGTGGCAAAAGTTTTGCTAAGTGAATTTGTCGGTATTTCACAAATAGCTCTACGCCATAAATAACTTATCACTACTTGCAAAATCTTTTTAAAATCTTCTTTAATCAATATCTTACGATTATAGTCATCATACAATTTCAATAAAAATGGATATACTACATGACTATCTAGTTTTTTAAATTCTTGCCAATATAGTTTAAGCTCATCATCGTTTTCTTGCAATAAATCAATACAA
Source organism: uncultured bacterium (assembly GCA_905214245.1). GTDB lineage: Bacteria > Bacillota > Clostridia > TANB77 > CAG-508 > CALXVA01. The sequence goes on along the minus strand of CAJMLO010000058.1, from coordinate 4,255 downwards.
GCATAATATTTGGCATAAGTAAATAAATCCTTCAAAACTGCGAATTTCTCACAATTATTATCTAAATAATAACGCTTAAAATTCTCATATACATTATTTATCTTGCAAATATAACCTGTATCACTCTTTAAAGTTAAAAAATCACGGATAAAATAATCAAATTTATTTAAATCATTTTTATAAATATCTTCGCCAAATAATTCTTCCATAGGTTTCCAATATGTTTTATACAATCTAGTTTGCTTTTCTGGAGTCAAATCCATCAATAAATAATTGCGCAATAAATCCGTCTGCGATAAATCTTTACCTGTGGAATTCATACTTTCAAAAATCATTTGAGGATTGTCACTATCTTTATCCAAAGATATTGACACTAAACTCAATTTAAAAATCCCTGCATAAATTTCATCAATCTGCCCATGTTGTTTTATAAAATCTTCTATACGTTCATAAAAAAATTCATAACATTTAATGATATTTGTAGCAGGCTTATTCACTGTAAATATTGTATTATCTATTAATTTTATATACGTTTCTTTATCTTGTACATTCAATAATAATTTATATCTATCTTCATCTATTTCATCACTATTATATAAAAATTGATTTTTTATCTTTGCTAAATTGATGAGTTTAGTTTCTAAATTGAATTTCTGTACATAATCTTTTATTGCACATAATAAAATAGAAATTGTCGTCAAACGTTGTTGACCATCAATCAATAATAATTGTTGTGGACGTCCTGCTGGTGTTCCCATATCAATATATACAATAGAGCCAATAAAATGATTTTGTTTTTCTTTAAATTTACTAGCACGTAAAATATCAAACCATAATTGTTCATATTGGCTTTTTTGCCAACTATAATTTCTTTGAAAGATAGGTACTATAAACTGACGAGATGTATTTAATAATTTATTTAAAGTTGTTTCTCCTGCTTGCAAAAAATCATCTCCTATATAAAAATCACCGAAAAATTTATATCTTAAATTTATATTATGTATCAATTTCAAATATCCATAATTTATAATTCAATTTTAGCTTAAACCTTGATTTTTATAAAGACAAAAAAATAAAGCTGACTCAATAGCCAGCTTTTATTTAATCTATCAAATATACATTTCCATAGCAATCTCGTCGCAATTTGGGAATTTGGGACAATCTATACAATCCTTCCAAACTTTTTGTGGTAAATCATCTTTTGTTACCACTTTAAATCCTAAACTGCCAAAAAATTTATCTTGATATGTCAATGTGAAAACTTTTCTTATACCTAAAGCTTTTCCTTCTTCAATGAGATGTTCCACGATATTTGCACCAATATGACGACGTAAAGCTTTTTTAGCTACTGCTAAAGTGCGAACTTCTGCCAATTCATCCCAAACTATATGCAGACCTCCCACACCTAGTATTTCACCATCTTCTTCAGCAACATACATATCTCTCAAAGTTTCATATAAAGTATTTCGAGAACGTGCTAACATTACTCCTTCTTGAGCATATAAATTTACTAAATTATATATTTCTTCAACATCGTTAAATGTAGCCTTGCGATAAATCATTAAAACATCTCCTCAATATAATTATATCAAGCTTGCAATAATGCAGAAGGGCAAATATCTTTAAGTGGACAATCACCACATAGAGGATTTCTTGCTCTACAAAGTTTACGACCATGCCAAATAAGCCAATGATGTGCATCTGACCATTTTTCCATCGGTATTGCCTTTTGCAATCCTTTTTCTACTTCATCAGGTGTATTACCTACAGCTAATTTCAAACGATTGGATACTCTAAATACATGTGTATCCACAGCTATAGCTGGACGATTAAACGCAATGCTTGAAACAACATTTGCCGTTTTTCTTCCCACACCTGGCAATTTCAATAATTCTTCAAATTGCTCAGGCACTTCACCATTATAATCACTACATAATTTATGACAAGTAGCTATTATATTCTTTGCCTTATTTCTAAATAATCCACAATCACGTATTTCTTCTTCTAAAGCTGTAACACCCATTTCTAAAATCTTTTCTGGAGTATTTGCCTTAGCAAATAAACGAGCTGTAGTTACATTCACACGTTTATCCGTACATTGTGCTGACAATATAACTGCAATCAACAACTCAAAAGGACTATTAAAAATTAAAGCTGGCTTAGCATCTTTATACGTCGTTTCTAAAATCTCCAACATTTCATCTTTTATTTTTTTAGTTATTTTCATAAAAACCTCATTTTTATACATTAAAGTAAACTTGTAAACCTAAGTATAACACAATAAAAATATTAAATCTAGTAAAATTACAAACTAAATATATTAATTTTGAAAATATGGGCGTAAAAATAATGTAATGAAAAATATAATTGCCGCAAAAATAGCAATGGTTGCTCCCGTTGCAATATCAGCATAATAAGAAATCACAAGACCTAAAAGCCCTGCACAAATAGCAAAGCAAATAGATAAAGCATGATATTGTCTAGCATTAACAGCTATATTTCTAGCCGCTGCCGCTGGCAAAATCAACAATGAATTTATAATCAATAATCCTACCCATTGAATACTTATAGAAACAACTACAGCTACAATAGCTGCAAAAATCATTTCAATATATAAAGTCTTAATACCTCTACTAGCAGCAAAACCATCATTTATACTAATTATCAAAATCTGATTGAATAAGAAACACCATGCAATCACAACGACAATAAAAGTTATGAATAAATATACAAGTTCATTAGCTGTAATGCTTAAAATATCACCAATAAAATATGAAGTATAATTACTAAAATTACCACCATGCGACATCAAGATAAGACCTATCGCTATACCTGCCGAAGAAAAGACACCAATAATTGTATCTGTTGAAGCACTACTGCGATGTTTAATATATGTGATTAGAGCCGCAAAAATTATCGAAAATATAATCAACGAAACAAGTGGCTCACCACTGCCTAATAATACACCTACAGCAACACCTGTAAATGCTCCATGACCTAATGAATCAGAAAAAAATGCCATGCGATTGCTGACAACCATAGTGCTTAAAATTCCCAAAAGTGGTGTAATCATCAACACTGCCAAAAAAGCATTTTTCATAAATACATGATTTATCCAGGCAAAAGGCAAAATCACATCTAAACCATTATAAATAATATCTAACATTATTCTGCCTCCTCTTCTAATGGAGCTACAATATTACCAAATAACGCTTTTGTTTCTTTGCGATTGAATACTTCTTGTGGTGTTCCTTTACAAATCACTTTTTTATTCAACAAAACAACTTGGTCAGCATATTGAGCTACAAGTGGTAAATCATGTGATATCAAAACAATTGCCATATCTTCTTTTTCTCTAAGCTCGGATACAATCTCATAGAATAATTTCAAACCATTGTGGTCAACTCCAGATACTGGCTCATCTAACAATAATAAATCTGGCATTGGATTTAAAGCTAAAGATAATAATACACGTTGCATTTCACCGCCAGATAAAGCTCCTAATCTTCTATCAATCAAATGTTCAGCCTTTACTCTACGCAAACTTTCCAAAACTTTTGGTCTTAATTTTTTCATACTACAAAGCCATACAGGATATTTTGATAAACATGCTGCAAAAAAATCCATTACACTAGTAGGCGAAGTACGGTCAAAACGCAAATACTGTGGTACATAACCTATAATAGGATTTCCTGTATGTTTTCCTTTAGCATCTACATAATGTAATTTCCCACTATGAGGTACTTGCCCTAAAATACATTTTAATAATGTAGATTTTCCTGCTCCATTTGGCCCAATTAAAGCTGTTAATTGTCCACAATGAATATGCATATTCACATCTGTAAATATTTCTGTATCTCCAGCATGAGCTGAAAATTTTTCTATTTTGGTACAACAAAGTTTATTACAATCTTCTGATGAAGCATTATGATGATATTTTCTTTTAAACAAAATTACACCTCACTAGATAAACTAAATAACGCAGTATACCAACTAAAAAATTGGCAATACTGCGTTAATGTCTTAATTTTATAAAATTTAATTAAGCTTCTTCTTCAAATTGGTCTTTACCAACACCGCATAATGGGCATACAAAATCTTCTGGTAAATCTTCAAAAGCTACACCAGGAGCTAAATCATAATCTTGATCTCCAAGTTCTTCATCATAAACCCAACCGCATACAGTACAAACCCATTTTTTCATAATTAATAGCCTCCAATATATTTTATTTGTCTTAGCTTTTATATACTAAAT
>CAJMLO010000057.1 GCA_905214245.1 uncultured bacterium | reverse complement strand
TCTTTTTTTGAAAATTTTTATTAAATTTTATAATCTTATTATTTACTTATATTATCATCTCTTCTTTTTCTTTGCAATATGCTTTCTTGTAAAAAATGCCGATATATATGTACTCTCGCAAAGGTTTCAGGTTTTGGTTACTTTTATATTACATTTTTATTACATTTGTGTTACATTTTATATATGTATTTTGTATATCTTTCGTAGAGTTTAACTGTGCTCCTCTACATGATTTACATTTCAAATAAATATTATCTTACAGTTACTTTGCAAAATTTGCATCATATTCATATAGTTTAACTTTTTTAGTAATCACTTTAAATTCACTAATTTGACTATTTATATTAAATTGTACTTCTTTTGCAAATTTCAAGTTCAACTTATCTACGTCAGCCAAAACCTCTGATGACAAATTCATTCCCATAGGTAATGTTTTATTAAAATTGTCATAAAACATTATATTGCTATAGTACAATATAGGCATTCCCTCTTTAACATTTATCCTTGTTAAAATTATATTTTCTTTTTTACTTTTCATTACTTGGCTTAAAGCACTCTCTGGATTTATGTCAAATACATTTATACCTTCTATTCCCTTTTTACTATTCAATTTATATATAGACATATTATATGGAGATTGTATTTTGCAAAATGCCTCTTGTATTAATTTGTAATAATTTAAAATATTGTCTGCATATGCTTCTGGTTCAGTTTCAATATTCACATTCAAAACTTTATATTTGTCTTTTTTATTCTCCCTATGTTTTTCATTATTTATAGTCTTAACTTTTGTCTTATCATCAGACATTCCACCAAATATATCAAAATCCTTTATTGAAATATATTCTAAATTATCCTTGTACTCTTCTTTTAGTTTATTTAGTTCCTCAATAATTTTTGAATTTAATTCTACATCTTTGTTTTTTATTATTTCTTTAAAAGATTCTTCCGCTTCTCTTATTGCAAATATAGCATCTGTTTCATTTTTTGACAATTTTCTTCGTTGAAGCTCATCTACTATTTTACCCAAATCTTCTAAATCCGTTTCATAATTGAAATATTTTTCTATTTTTTCCTTTTCCTGTTTTTCTTGCTCTTCGCCTTCATTTAATGTTTGTGTTTCATCTTTGCTTGTAAATTTCCAGAACTCAAAAATACTTTTTTTATGTTTATCAATTTCACTTATATATAAATCTGCATTATCTATTTTTCTTGTTAGCATATCTTTTTTGCTTTCGATTGCATTAATATCCAAATTTATATTCTTGTTTTCTCTTATCTTTTCATCTAAAATACTACAAACATTTATCAAATCCTCAATTGTATATTGTTCTTTTTCTTCGTAAATATCTTGCATTTCAAGCTCTTGTTTTTCTGTATTTTCTCTTTCAATTTTTTCATGTCTTTTTATAACAGGATCAGTCTTTTTCTTTTTAAAGAAATATTTTACTTTTCCAAAGAAAGTTTTTTTACATTCAAGAAATGTTGCAATCTGTCTTTGTCTTGCAAGATACTCTTGTGTAAGTTCTTCTACCAAGTTATTAAATCTTTTTAATCTTTTTTCTAATTTTTCTTTTTCCTGTATTTCATTTTTTATATTTTCAATCTTTTCTAAATATTCATTTTTTATAAACTCTGGTAAATTTTTGTATAGCATTGCTTCATCTTTATACATAAACTGTAAACTGCCATTTAATGATATTCTACATGTAAATTTGTACTCATCTGGTGCTCCAGTTGCAAGAATAAACATAGCTTTAAGTAATTTATAAAACTCTAAAGCATCTTCCTTGCTATTTAATTCTACAACATAACCACTTTTCAATTTTTCATATACAGGTGTTATTCCAACAACTTTTATGTTCATATTACCCTTTTCATCAAACACCTCATATACAGATGGCCATTCTTTCGTAAAATACCATAAATAATTCTCTATATCCGCAATTTCAGATTTTGTTAGAAAAGCTCCTGAATATTCCTTATGACTAATTGGAACATAGATCATTTCCTTTTTCTTAGATTTTCTTGTTTCAATTTGCTTTTTAAGTAAATAAAACATTGCACTGCAATCTTGCTCTTTTGTTGGAACAAGCATAAAATATTTTTGAGCATAATCAGAGTAATAAATTTGCCACACAAAATTATTTTTATATTTTACTTCTGTAGGAATACTTTGTTTTATCTGTTTTTGCTCCTCTTCTAGCTCTTCTATTTTATCTATTTTTACATCTGTAAGCATTTTAAAAAATGTTGCAAATTTTTCAATACTTTCTTCATCTTTTTCTTCAAGATATGTAAAAAGTGGAGATGCAAGTTTATATTTTTCTTTTAAATCAGTTAATCTATCTGTTGGGGTAACAAGTATCTGTACATCTTGCACATTTATAAATTTATACACTTTATATAATTGATCATCATAAGACTTAACAGGCCTAAAGTCTAAAGCTTCAAACTGCTTCAAAAATTTTGGAATTTTATTTAAATCAAGTCCTATGTAATCCAATTTTTCTTGAATTTGTTTTTTATTTTCATTTGTAATTTTTGACATAAAATTTCACCACTTTCACATAAAATAGCTTTTTGATATTGTATATCAAAAAGCTATTTTTGTCTATTATTTTTAGTTAACTTCATTTATTTTAACATTTCTTACATGGTCTATCTTATCCCAGCTTGTATCACGTTTGAATAAGCATTTAAAGTTTATAAGTAGCCATGAACCTAGGAACAATGGATAACATATCAATCCTTTTAGCATCGGTCTAATTGGCTTTTTATCAAGTATCATGATAAGTATTGCTGTAAATATTGGTAGTAAAAATGTTGGTAAGAAATATCGTAAGCAGTTGATTAATAGATCTACTGCAGTCATACCATTTGCAATGTAAATAACAAAGTTTAACGCTAGAAGTACAAGTGTTAATATAAACATTGGTATACTTCCTATTAAATATAAAAGACCATCAAAATTCATCATTGTTTTGTGTTCTTTTACAGCTGCTGCAAGTGGTTTTGTATAACGTTCTAAGCATTGAATATGACCAACTGTCCATCTCGTTCTTTGCTTCCAAGATTGTTTAAATCCAACTGGTTGCTCGTCATATACTATCGCATCTGTTGCCCATCCAAGTTTTTTACCATTTATAATTCTTTTTAAAGAGAATTCAATATCTTCAGTTAATGTATTTGTATTCCATCCATCAGGTTTTATAACATCAAATCTAACCATAAAACCTGTACCATTTATAAGTGGGGATAGTCCAACATTATATCTTGCTAAATGATAGAAACGATTCATTGTCCAATAAAATAATGCATATCCTGCTGATACCCAGCTGTCTGTAGGGTTTTTTATATCTCTGTATCCTTGAACTACATCTTCGCCTTGGCATAATTTTTTATTCATTGCTTTTAAAAAGTTACTATCAACAATATTATCTGCATCAAATATGCAAAACGCATCATATGGTGCATCTTCTTTTATTTTTTGTTCTAAAAACCATTGAAGTGCATATCCTTTTGTTTTATGTTCCTCATCAAATCTTTTAAGAACAATTGCGCCTGCTTTTTCTGCAATTTCAGCTGTCCTATCTGTACAGTTATCTGCAATAACATAAATATCATAATAATCTTTTGGATAATTTTGATTAATTAGACTTTCTACTAGTGGGCCAATAACATTTTCCTCGTTATGTGCTGGTATAATCGCCATAAATCGATTTACTTTTTCTTCAAGTATTGGTTTTTCTTTTAATTTTACTAAGGAACACACACTAATAACTAATTGATATATCCAGAATATTGTTATAATCCATACTAATGCTTGTTGTATCATATATAAATATTCCATTTTTTCTCTCCTCTATATTCATAATATTATGAATTAATTCTACTGTTATTACTCTTTTCGCCTCACATTACATATTATACTATTTTTTTACATAATTTGCAACTAAAAAGAAAAGATTCAATTGCATTTACATTTACAATTGAATCTTTTTTCTCTATTCTTCTACCTTTTCTTCTTTGTTTCCTGCTTCTAAATCTTTCATAGTAAGGTTTATTCTACCTTGATTATCAATTTCATATACTTTTACAGTAACTTCATCTCCAACAGATAGTACGTCTTCTACTTTTTCTACTCTTTTACTTGATATCTTAGAAATATGAAGTAATCCTTCTTTTCCTCCACCAATATCAACAAAGGCTCCAAATGACATTATCTTTGTAACAACACCATCATAAATTCCACCAACTTCAATTTCTCTTGCAATTGTTTCAATCATTTTCATTGCTTTTTTAGCGGCTTCCATGTCACTGCTATATACACATACACTTCCGTCTTCTTCAATATCAATTTTTACACCTGTTGCATCAATAATTTTGTTTATCATTTTTCCACCAGGTCCGATTACATCTTTTATTTTATCAACACTTATTTTTGATGTCATTATTTTTGGTGCATATTTTGAAACTTCTTTTCTTGGCTCAGAAATAACTGGTAGCATAATTTCATCAAGTATATAATCTCTTGCTACTTTTGTTCTTTCAAAAGCTTCTTTTATAATGTCATATGTTAATCCATCAATTTTGATATCAACTTGTATAGCTGTTATACCATCTTTTGTACCACCAACTTTAAAGTCCATATCTCCAAAGAAGTCTTCTATTCCTTGAATATCTGTAAGCATAATATATCTGCTCTTGTCATTTTTGTCTGTTACAAGTCCTGTAGAAATACCTGCAACTGGCTTTTTAATTGGAACACCTGCTGCCATTAATGATAATGTGCTTCCACAAATACTTGCTTGTGATGTTGAACCATTTGAAGATAATACTTCTGATACAACTCTTATTGCATATGGAAATTCTTCTTCTGAAGGAAGTACTGGTACTAAAGCTTTTTCTGCTAAAGCTCCATGACCGATTTCTCTTCTTCCTGGTCCTCTTGATGGTCTTGCCTCTCCAACACTATATGATGGGAAGTTGTATTGGTGCATATATCTTTTTCCTGTTTCTTCATCAAGTCCATCTAGCATTTGTTCTTCACTCTTCATGCCAAGTGTTACAACAGACATAACTTGTGTTTGTCCTCTTGTAAATATTGCACTACCATGTACTCTTGGAAGTACATCAATTTCACAAGATAGTGGACGAATTTCATCAATTTTTCTTCCATCTGGACGTTTGTGTTCTTCTAATATCATTTCTCTTACACATGCTTTTTCCAAATCATGTACGCTATCTGCTATATCTGTTTTTCTTTCTTCTGCGATATCTTCTCCATATTTTTCTGTAACATATGCTGTAATATCTTCTGTAATTTTATCAATATTTGCATCTCTAACTTCTTTATCTGTAGCTTGTACATCTTGATACATTCTATCTTTGAAGTTTGCTACTATTTCTTGATAAAATTCTGGATCAACTGCAAAAGATTTATATTCAAATTTTGGTTTTCCAATTTCAGCTTGAATATCAGCTATAAAATGGCAAATATTTTTGATTTCTTCATGAGCTTTTTTTATTGCTTCAAGCATTGTTTCATTTGGTATTTCATCTGCCCCTGCTTCAATCATTGTAATTTTTTCTAAAGTACCTGCAACTGTAGCTGTTAATCTGCTTCTTTCTCTTTGAGCTACTGTTGGGTTTATAACTATTTCTCCATCTACCCATCCAACTGCAACTGCTGCTGTTGGTCCATTAAATGGAATATCAGAAATTGCAAGTGCTGCTGATGCACCTATCATTGCACATACTTCTGGGCTATTGTCTTGTTCTACAGAAAGTACTGTTGTTGTAACACAAACATCATTTCTGAAATCCTTTGGAAACAATGGACGAAGTGGTCTATCAATTGCTCTTGATGTTAAAATAGCTTTGTCAGAAGGTTTTCCTTCTCTTTTTGTAAAGCTTCCTGGTATTTTTCCTACTGCATATAATTTTTCTTCATAATCTACTGATAATGGAAAAAAATCTACTCCTTCTTTTGGTTCTTTTGATGCAGTAACATTTGCCATAACAACAGTATCTCCGTATTTTACTACAACACTACCATTTGCAAGCCCTGCAATTTTTCCTGTTTCGATTGTTAGTTCTCTTCCTGCTAGTTTTGTTGAATAACTTTTAAACATATTTTATCCTCCTAATTTTATATATTTCAATATTTGAATTAGGGTAACCTCTATTATGTATCAAACAATTGGTACATAATACAAGCTACTTACTAATTTCAAATATTGTTTTAAACTTTTCTTTTACGTATTTGCAAATTGGACGCTTAAGCAAGTGCCAAACGTCCAATGCAAAATAATACTATTTTCTTAATCCTAATTTTTCAACGATATCTCTATATCTTTGAACATCTTTTT
>CAJMLO010000056.1 GCA_905214245.1 uncultured bacterium | reverse complement strand
ATATTATTACATAGATTAATTCAACTTAAGTTCATTACTTAAGGATATTTTTTTATTTGTTTACGAAAAATCAAGTATTAATCAATGTACATTACTAAATAAGTATGGAGAATTTTTCCAAGAAAAATTTACTAGATGTTCAATTAAAAAGTAAATGCAAAAATCCATTATTGAGTTTTGCATTTACTTATGAAAAATGTTTTTTATTTATGATTACGAATATTTTAATTCTTTTAGCATTTGAGAAATGTGATTTTTTCTTCTTTCTGTATCTGCATTCAACATTTCTGTTTCATTTTCATACATTTTTATAAGCTTGTCCATATCTTCACTTGATATATCTTCTTCATCTATTTCTCCATTATCATATTGTAATTTAAGATTTTTTAGTCTTATCTCTTCTTGTATTTGAAGTTGTTTAAGTCTTTGTTCTGCTTGCAATCTAAGTTCTTTTAATCTTCTTATTTCTTCATTTTCTTTTATTACTGTATTTTCAGCGAAATTTTCATTTTGGTTTTTATCAGTAATAAGTTTTTCATCAATATTATTCAAGTTTTCTTTCTTTTTTCTGAAGAAAAGTTTTTTGAAGAATTGAGATATTTTAGTAAAAATATTTTCTTTATATGGTATTAATTTATCTTCCTTCATCTTTCTTTCTCCTTTTCTTTTGTTGGTCTAATGCCTGCTCAACCTGCTGTTCTAATTCTTGTGCTTTATCATTTTGAACTTTAGCAGCATCTCTTTGCTTTTTTGCTTGCGTTAGTCTTTGAGTTTGTTCTATCTTCCCAAGATCAATTACTCCCAAAGCAACTAATTTTTGCTTTTCTTCTTCTGTTATTGCATAAGTGCCTTTTCCTTGAACTGCTAGTATAGCACCACCTTTTTTAGCGCCAAGAGAATAATTTGATTCTACTCCTGTTTCTTCTATTACTTTAATAATATCAATATTGGGATATTCTTGTCCTATATCTTCCAATGTTTTTGTTACTTGCTTTTTCTTTCCATTTTCTGTTATCTTTTTTGAATATTTAAAGTTTTCAAAATCAAATTCTTGTTTTGCTAAAGCCTCACATACTCGCACAAATTTTGACATTGCACTTTCCTCTTTCTCTAGACTTATTACGCCTAATTCTACAAGCTTTTGTTTTTCTTCTTCTGTTATTGCATAAGTACCTTTTCCTTGAACTGCTAGTATAGCAGCACCTTTTTTAGCGCCAAAAGAATAATTTGATTCTACGCCTGTTTCTTCTATTACTTTAGTAATATCTATATTCGGACATTCTTCTCGTATATCTTCTAATGTCTTTTTTACACTTTTTCCATTTACAATCTTTGTATAGTTAAAATCACCAAAATCGAATCCTTGCCTTGCTAATGCTTCGCATACTCGCACGAACTCCGAAATTGCACTTTCTTTTGTTTCTAAATTTACTACGCCTAATTCTATAAGCTTTTGTTTTTCCTTTTCCGTTATTCGGTAATCTCCTGTTCCATTGACCACCTGTACAGCATTCATTTTTCGAAAGCCTAACTCATATTCTAATTCTACTCCTGTTTCTTCTAGTACTTTAGCAATATTTATACCAGGACATTCTTGCTCTACATCTGCTAATGTTTTATTTACTCCACTTTTCATATATACAAATTTTTGGAAATCAAATCCTTGCTTTGCTAATGCTTCACATACTCGCACAAATTCCGACATTGCACTTTCTTTTGTTTCTAAACTTACTACGCCTAATTCTATAAGCTTTTGTTTTTCCTCTTCCGTTATAGGACTCATTCCATTTCCTTGGATTGCACGTTTAGCCATATTTATTTTACCCCCAACCGAATAATTTGATTCTACTCCTGTTTCTTCTTTTATCTTAATAATATCAATATTGGGATATTCTTGTCCTATATCTTCCAATGTTTTTGTTACTTGCTTTTTCTTTCCATTTTCTGTTATCTTTTTTGAATATTTAAAGTTTTCAAAATCAAATTCTTGTTTTGCTAAAGCCTCACATACTCGCACAAATTTTGACATTGCACTTTCCTCTTTCTCTAGACTTATTACGCCTAATTCTACAAGCTTTTGTTTTTCTTCTTCTGTTATTACGGATGTTCCTGTTCCTTTAACTGCACTTATAGCATTCCTTCGGCTTCCACCTAACGAATAATTTAATTTAACTCCTGCTTCTTCTATTACTTTAATAATATCAATATTGGGATATTCTTGTCCTATATCTTCTAATGTTATATATATATCCTTTCCATCTATTCTTCTCGAATAAAAAATTTTTTTAAAGTCAAATCCTTGTTTTGCCAATGCTTCACATACTCTCACAAAAGTTGTTATTGCATGCTCATCTTCTATTTTTTCAACTTCTTCATTTACTTCAACAAAGTCTCTTAAAACTCCTTCTATTGCGAAAGGTGATATATCTTCTTTACTTCCTTTCGATTTTGATATTGGTGGTAAATCAATATTCCACAAGTCAATTTCTGTTGCTAAATCAATAATCTCTTCTATTCTTGATTTATCTTCTTCTGTTAAATCTTCAAAATTTTCAAATTCATCTAAATATTTACTATATTTGTTTTGAATTCTTCTTAAAATGGCATAATAATGTTGTTCTTGTTTATTAGAACTGTTTCTATCTGGTATTATTCCATCTTTTTCGTTAATCCATTCTACTACAATTTTTAAAGATTCTAAATCATCTATTGGTTCTACATTTTCGAAGTCTTTTTCTATTTTTACTGTTAATGAATTGTTTGCTAAATCTATTACTACTGGTCTTTTATCATCTGGTAAAGGATTATCTTCATCTAATGCATATATTACTCTTCCTAATTGTTGTAAATACAAAATTCTTGAATTCTCATCTAATGCTCTAAACCATATAATTCCGTCTACTCCATCTATGTGTAATCCTTCATTTGCTTTATTCATTACAACCATAAATTTTGTTTCTTCTGAATTATCTGCTTCAAAGGCATCTAATTCTTGTTGGTTTTTATCTTTTCCTTCTTTGTTTTTTCCTTTGCCATTCCACGCTCCGCTCATTGCATGTAATTGTGGTACAATATCTGTTCCTGCAAATATCTTATTTAAATAATCTTGATATGCTTTTATTTTGTCGTCCCCAGTTTTTGTACCTATTTTGTTTCCATCTTCATCTTCTATGTCGCCTTGGTCTGATACCGGAATAAATACTATATATTTTCCGCCTTTTTTTACATTTTGTTTTATTATTTCTTCTTTTCCAATTCCTCTATCAAAATTTTTTCTTGCATCTTCTTCTAGTTTTTTTCTTGCTTCCTCTCCAATTTCGGCATCAATTTCTTGATTTAATTTTGCTCTTAATTTATCATATTTTTCTAATTCTTCAGCTCTTTTGTTTTCGTCTTCTATGCTATCAATTTGAGCTTTTAATTCTTCCATTTTTCCAGATGAAATTAAGTCATATTTACAATACACAAGTTTTGGATTTACCACATAACCCATTCTTATTGCATTTTCTAATGTCATATTTGCTGCTAAATGTTTTCTTTGGCTAATTTCTTCATCTGTATATCCAAGTTTCTTGGCTGTTTCATTTGCCATATTTCTTCTGTCAACATCTCTGGTTGGTGTTGCTGTTATTCCAAGCACTTTTACTTCTTCTGTTTGATTTTTAAGTAATTTGTCAATTTTTCCTTCCCATTCTTTTGCACCAGTTCTGTGTAATTCATCTAGCACTATCATTCCATATTGTTCTTTAATAACTTTTTGTCCTCTTTTTGCAAGCAATCCAGAATATGTTCCAAATGTTATATTTGGAAATACTTCTGCTATTATTTCGTCTTCTGTTTTGCCAACTGTTCCTTGTTTTCCGTGCACATATTTTACAATATAACTTTTTACTTGATTCAATATTTCATCTTGTGGTGCTAAATATAACATTTTCTCATTTGGATGTTCCTTGGCATATTGTTGCATTTGCGTTAAAGCCACAAAACTTTTTCCAGCACCTGTTGGTAGTATTACTTGTGCAAATTTATGGTCTTGAAATATTGTATTTATATTATTACAAGCTCTTTGTTGATAATCTTTTAATCGTATACCTGTGTTCTCTACATCATAATATCCTAAAAATCTTTCAACTACTTCTGTATTAATATTATTTTGTAAAACATCTTGTCTTGTATTTAATATTTGTTCTAAATTACCTTTAACATATTGTTCATAGATTCCATCCCTTGTTGCAATATTTAACAATACTGTTGGAATTTTGCTTTCTTCAATACCAAATTCTCGCAATTTTTCATATATTTCTGCACAATTTCTTTCTTGAAGTCTGGCAATTAACTTATTTCTTTCTGGTGTTTTAAATTCTGCTATTCCTATGTCTTGCCAATTATATTTAGAAAATACTGCCTCTGCATAATATCTTGATTTATCTATTTTTTCATTTTCCTTAGCACTGCTAAATACGTTGGTTATAATGTCTTTAGCATTATATAGTCCACTATTTTGTAGAACTATATCTAATTCTTCAAATGAAAGTTTTTTTATTTCATTTACTAATATTTGCTCTTCTTGTTGTAAATCTAAACTTACAGACTCACTTAATTTTACACCTTTATTACTTTGTCTTGTTATTATTTCTGGTTCAACTCTAAATCCATTTTCTCTTATGTACTGTATAATATCTTCAAAACCAGAATTTTGCCCTAATATTTCACTTAAAACATTTGAAAGTTGTATTGCATTTTTTCTTGCTTTACTCAAATAAAACATATTCTTTACAATTGAATTTGCTTTTCCATATTCAACTTTTCCATCTGTAATTCCATACATTTCTTCAATTGAAATATCAGCTTTAACCTTTTCTTCAATTTCTGGTATAGCAGGAATTTTAACACCATTTTGTACTGCTGTTATCAATATTCTTTTTAATTGTTCAACTCTGCCTTTATCCAATCCATCTATTTGTTGTATTAATGCAAATAAATCAACTACCTCTTTTGGAACTTCTATAATATTTTCTTGTTTTATATCTCCATAATGAATTACCTCTGTAGACGAAAATGCACTTCCTATTGTCTCTCTTAATTTCGAATTAGAAGAATGTGGTATTACATGTTTTAATACTTGCTCATTTTCTAATATTGCTAATTTTGCATATACTTTATTTACTTCCAATACCAGCTCGTCATCTAATGACTGATAATTGCTAATTCTTGCCTTTGGAGAACTATATATTATTCCTTTTCTTAAATGTGCTCTATCTAAACTTACTTCTTCTCTGTTAGCAGTGTATCTTTGAGCAATTATATCTTTTAAGTCTTTACTTTCAGTTGTTTTATCTATCTCCTCAAAAGCATTCGAAACTCTTTGTTTTGCATCTTCTGGCAAGCTTTCTATTGCTTGTTGTATTTTAGAATACAATTCTTTAAGCATATATTGGCCAGCTGCTAATGTTTTCTCTCCAAATTCTTTTTTTGGAATTTTAACCATTACATATTTATCTTTATAAGAGCCTCTTCCATAATTTACTGCAATATTTGCATTACTTGTAAGTGATATGCAGTTTGTATCTTTTCTATAATGCATTTTTATATGGTCATATATTTCTTCTAAAGAGATTTCTGAAGCTTCTGTGTATTTGGCATCTCCATCAAATCTTTCTCTATCTGTTCTTATTCGTTCTATCTTTCCATCTGTTGATGTAGTCGTTTGTTGCTCAATATCAGCATTATCAGCCATATTTAGTGCTCTAAAAAAATAATAGTTTTCTTCATCTTGTATTACATTAAATTTATTTATATCAAAAATATCAAAATCCATATCTTTATTCCTTTGTGGTTATCTATTAAATTTTTCATTTTCATTATAACATAAAAATTTTTAATTTTTATAATATTTTTCAAATAATTTTATAATTTTTATATTTTTCTTTAAATGTAAATTAGAAAACAGTAATGTTTTATTGTTTTTGCATATTTCGTATATTTTCTATAAAATCTTCATATTATTTAACCCAAATGCACCCCGAGAATTTTCCCAAGGTGCACTCTTTTGCAAAAGAGTATGTTCTATGCTATTGGTAATGCGAGTAAACAGTTCGAGAAGTCAAACTATACCTTTGGGCTATTTCAGGAATCGAATCCCCCAGCTCATGCAATCTCATGAAGTTCTTCATCACGAGATAAGTACGTTCTGCTATTGTAGCCGCCATAAAAGAAATGCCTCCTTATAAAATTATTTATTTAGGATTGGCTACTAGCTACTTTTTACATTATAGTACAGAACAGCCTTAAGTGCAAATTGCACAAGGCTGTTTTGTTTTACATAATTTTTTTAGTACTTGCTCTTTTTGTTGTTTTTTTCGTTGTTGTCGTTTTTTTAGTGCTTGCTTTTTTGGCTGTTGCTTTTCGTGTTGTTTTCTTTTTTGTTTCTCCTTCTTCTTTTACTTCTTCTGGAGTCCAAACCTCTCCTTTTTTAGGCTTATTC
>CAJMLO010000055.1 GCA_905214245.1 uncultured bacterium | reverse complement strand
ATCTTCAACTCCACTTGTTTCAACTGTTTTATCAAAAGTGTCCGGATATCAGTTCGCTTGCATCATTCATTGCTTTTCCCCATGGTACACGGTTGTATGGAGCTACTCCTTTTTTACATACTACCGTTTGTGCAGTTGTAGCATCTGCTCTTAACGTAGTACTATTTACTCCTGCTTCAAATCTTCCTATATAGAATCCTCCATATTTTAATACTTGAGTTTTCATTGTATTATATTCGCTTGCTTCTGTAGCATATCCACTTGAATATGGCTCTTCACAAAGAGTTGAGCTAGCACCGATTGAAGGATTTTCCGTTGTCGGCTTACCATTTGCATCAAAATTTGTTCTTGTTAAATCTGCCTCGCTAGCTACTGGTATCCATACAAATTGGTTTCCCATATTTACACCAGAGGCAGTCATCGTATCTCCTTGTTTATCTGATATAACTAGTCCTGTTGATATATCTCCACCTACATAATAAAATCCACTTGGAAGTGGCACTGTTTCTCCATTTCCATCTGCTATTGGTGTAACCTGACTGCTTGTCCATGTTCCAGGTTTTGCAACTGTTGTTCCAGCTATGGGATTTTTAGTAGTATTATCTTCATCATACTCAGCCATTTCATTTGCAAGCTGTTTCATATGTTCATCTTCTGATGTTGAACTATTTTGATATGAATCTCTTGCCTTTTGTGCTCTTGATATTATTCCATTATCCCCAAGTACTGTATTGATACTTACTGTAGCTAAGATAATTAGTACTGTTATCGTAACAACTAATGCAATCAGCGTGATTCCTTTCTCTTTCGTATTTTTCAAATATTCCATCTCTTTTTACCTCCTTAAACTTAGCACACAATATATTTTTTAACGCAAAAAAAACAAAGATTACGCAACTATTACTTTAGAAATATACAAAATTTCTTTTAGTAATAAACTCGCTTTATCTCTGTCTTTTAATCTATCATAAATAAAGGCAAATTTTATGCCTTGTATTTTATTAATTATTTCATTAAATGTAAGGTGTGTGTGTGTGTGTGTGTGTTACTCTCCCAACGGTTTTAGCGTTTTTTATCATTTCTCTTGTGTGCTCCTTCTTTATTTTTACATGTTTATTTTACCATTTTCATATCCAAAATTGTAATACTTTTACTTTAACTTTTTGAATATTTATGTATAAATTTTCGTATATTGTAATAATATTTTTATTTACAAAATTGAATTTTTGTAGTTTAATATATGTAAATTTTATAGAAGGGATGGTTATTATGGAAGAACAAAACCAAAAAGAGACAGTAAACACAGCAGAAGAACTAAAAAAAGAAGCTGTTGATACTGCAAAAGAAGTAAAAGAAGCTGTAAAAAATACAGACATCAAACAAGATGTAAACAAAACAAAAGGATTTTTATCAAATTTATTCAAAAATCCTATCAAAGAAATTGAAACAGTAGCAAATTCTTCTAAAAACGAATTTCTAAAAATTGCTATCATACTACTTGTTGTATGGTTAGTAGCAATATTTATTAATTCAATTATAGGTGTATTTCATTCATACTCATTAGTTTCAAGTATATATACAAACTTTGGAACATTTTTTAGAACATCAGTTAAGAATGTATCTTCAGTTATAAAATCTGTAATTACACCAATTGTTTCACTTGTAGTACTTTCTGGTATAGTTTATATTATGCAAAAAGAAAACAAAAAATCTTTTGTACAAACACTATCTGCAATTATAATCGCAAAAATACCAGTTGTAGTTGCTTCTGTTGTTGCATTACTTGGAAATATTGATCAATTTTATAAATTAACAAGTCAATTTTCAGGTTTTTGCAGTATAATTTCAACAATACTTGTTTACTTTACATTAAAAACATTATATGGTCAAAAAGAAGATAATACATTTATAAAGAAATATGCTTTAATAATGGGTATCTTCTACATTGTAAGATTTGTTCTTACATTTTTAGGACTATATATTTAAGCTAACAACTTTAAACTTACAGGAATCTGATTCCTGTAAGTTATTTTTTCAAAAGAGGTATTATCATGAGTAAAAAAAATAACAAAAGAATTAAATTATGGCAAGAAATTATTTCAATAATTACAATAATATGTATTACCATTTTTGGATATGTAAATGCTAACCCTTCAGACACAAATACTACAAATGAATTATCATCTACAACATCAAACATAGTAATTGATTTATCATCTATTCCTGAATATACATCTAGTCCATATGTAGAAATAAACAACAATATACCATATTTTACAGAAAGTGACTACACTACAGAAGCTTTTGAAAAATATAGTGATTTGGTAGATGGACGAAGTGGTGTAGCTTTTGCAAATATCTGCAAGGAAACAATGCCAAAATCAGGCGAAAAGCGTGGAGATATCTCAAGTGTAAAAAATCTTTCTGGATGGGTTCAAAAAAAATATGATAGTCTAATTAAAGATAAATATTTATATAACCGTTGTCATTTAATTGGTTGGCAACTTTCAGCAGAAAATGCCAATGAGAAAAATCTAATCACAGGGACTAGATATTTAAACACAGAAGGAATGTTGCCATTTGAAAATATGGTTGCAGAATATATTAAATCAACAAGAAACAAACATGTTCTTTATAGAGTAACTCCTATATTTGAAGGAAGTAACAGACTTGCAAGTGGTGTTGAAATGGAAGCTCTTTCTGTTGAAGACAAAGGAAAAAGTATTTGCTTTAATGTATATTGCTACAATGTTCAACCAGGAATTGTAATAGATTATGCAACCGGAAATAGTTATGCAAAATAGCCTGAATATATTGTAATTTTCTGGAAAATATTATATAATCACTCCTAGTTTAGTCCTTACTGCTATTAATCTTTGGCAGTCTTCCACACAAGCAAAAAGGAGTGATTATTTATTGGGTTTAGATATAGTAAATAATATTTTTAATGGTCTAAAGGAGAGCGATTTTATGAATAATTTTTTAAATGAATTATCCAACTATTTGAAAAATTATTTAAATCATAATAATGGTCAAGTTCCTCTACTTAACCATATTTTATCTGATAATAAATTAACTACTGCAAATGAAAATTGTTTAAGAGATAAATTTGATGAAACATTAATACAATTTGCTAAGGATAATTTTAAAAATGATACAATGTATTTTGTTCAAGATAATAAAAAATCTTACTGGTCAAATAATTCTAAACAGTATGATAATGATGTTTACACTGTATTAAAAATACACGAAGATGATATTGAAGAAATTGATATTAATAAAAATAATATTGATGTAGAAATTTCTATAAATGATATTTTTTCAATAAAAAATGACAAGTATATTGTTCAAAATAGTTTAACACAGGACTTTAAGGATACTATAAATGATGTAACTGATGAAATCATCATCAAACAAAATAAAGAGCTGTCAGACTGCAGAAAGGATGGACATCTATATATGGTTTCTGAAGAAGTTAAAAATAATCGTTTTTTAATTGATTTAACAGATAATTCAGGCTTTGAATTTGAAGAAGTTGATATTCCTGAAGAATTACTATCTAAAGCAACAGAAGGTATGGTATTAAAATATTCAAACGGAACTTATGAATATTTTTCTGATGATGGCTTTGAAAGATTAGAAAAAACAAATAATATAGAGTAGGAAGAATTTATTTTCCTACTCTATATTACTGCACCTAGCACTAATATTCCAATATTATCTGTGTAAATTTGGTCAAATTGAGAAATTGGCAGTGGGTTCTCTCCCCAGCCAGCTTCAATTGTATAACCAGGTCTGTTATATTCACTTATAAACCAATCTTTAAAACCTGCATTTGCAGACTCAGATGGCGTTGTCTCTAAACTATATCCACTTACCCTAGCAAATTCGTTTCCTATAAATTCTGCTCCTAGTGGCATATAATTTGAAAATCTCCAATAAATTACCTCCCCTTGAGTATGATATGCAAGTATTAATTTAAAAGTATGTTTTATTGTAAAATCATATACAGCTATAGCCTCTGGTTCTGTCAAAGGCCCTGTACCTACGAAATTTCTTGGTCCAGGCTTTGTATATCCTTGTTCAAATTTAATTTCTTTTGCTCTCTCCCACCTTGCAGTAAATTGCAAATTTAAATCTACACCATTGAAATTTGCTTTCCAACCAGATGGAAATGATATTTGCGGATAATTATTTGCTAAGCTTTGAAAATTTAAATATACGTCAGAATTTTCTTTCACTGCACCTGTAACTAAATTTACGCCATCTGGATTTACCATAGGAACTAGATATATTGAAGTCATGTCAAATATTTGCCTAGCATTATATCCATATATATCACTATTCGTTTCATATGCTATGCAAAAATTTTCTACAAATTTCATAAGTAAAACACTTGTTATCCATTCATTGGCGTGAAACGCCGCCGTATATAGTACTTCCTTTACTCCCCTCCCTATCTTTATATATGGCATATTTTTTCCAAGTACAGAATATCCTATACTTCCATTTTCTATAAACTTATACCTATTTTTTAATTTATTTATATCATTTATCATAATTTCATATGTGTAATTTATATTTGTATTTACAATTTCCATATTCACCTCTCCTTCTTTATTATATTCATTAAACAAAAAAACGACTTCATTTGAAGTCGCTTTTTTGCATATATAAATTACTAATTTGATATGGTATGATGAACTGGTTTTGTTGACTGAGTTATAGCTTTAAAAGTATAACCTTTTTCTTTACAATAATCAATTATGCTCTGAAGTGCATCTGCAGTTTTCTGTGCTCCACCAAAGTCATGCATAAGAATGATATTATCCTGTCCTTCAATAAGCCCAGAAATAACACTATTATATACATCTTCTGAGGTTTTTGAAGTACCTGCATCCCCACTATCAACATTCCAGTCAAAATACTGGTATCCTTCAGCAAGAGCTCTTTGGCTTGCCTCAGTCATGATTCCTTCGCAGTACTTTTTACTTACAGTGTTTGAGCTTCCCCCAGGAAACCTGATAAGTTTTGAATGATATCCTCCAGCTGTATCTGATACCTCTTTTTCAACTTCGTAGAAGTTGTTCATCAAAGTATCTATATCAACATAAATTTCAGCATAATTGTGTGAAGCTCCATGCAGTCCAACAGTATTTCCATCTTTAAGTTCTTCTCTTATTAAGTCCTTAAGATTATCATTAAATGCCACAACAAAAAATGTTGCATTTATATTATTTTCTTTAAGAATTTTTAATATTTGAGGAGTTACTTTTTCAGAAGGTCCATCATCAAATGTTAGATAAATTGTTCCTGGATCCACAACAATTTTTCTTATAGCTTCTCCTAAATTTCCTGTTGAATCCGATACTCTATATCTCATACTATAAAGATTGTTAGACTCTTTTATAAGTTCTGTTTTTACATTTGCTGTTACATCTCCATCATAGTTGTCAATTGCTTCATACCCAGGTTCTTCAAACTTGTCAATATCAGTAAGTTTTACTATTTTACTTCCTTTTAAAGTTATTTTAGGGCCTGTTGTATCAACCACTTTAATTATCTTGGTATACTTCTTTGTTGTCCAAAATGGTTTGTACACAATTCTGTATTCTCCAGGTGTACGAACATTTACATATCCAGACTGTGTACCCAAGCGTGTGATATCAATCCACAAAAACTTTACCCTTATGCAATCATATGTTGTTTGCGTTCCAACTTCAATAATCTGTGTTTTGTTATCCACCTGAACAATGTTGAAAAATCCAAAATAGCCTACCGTAACTAAAACTAGCATCATAAATGCCCGTACTAAAAAACTACAATTCTTTTTTCTCCGTCTTCTGCTCATAAATTTTCCTCCTGCTTTAACTGTTATGTGTTATCTTCATATCAAATTATAATCCCATATATACGTTTACATTACCTCCATTTCAAATTATTTATATGGATATTATAACTGGTAATAACTTATTATACCTCTATATTGGTCAAAAGTAAAGAGTTTACATAAATTGTGTCACATTTTCTTGTATTTTGTTTAAATACATGTTATAATAACTTTTGTAACTAATTTTTATATCCTACAAATAATTTAGGAGGGTTTTAGTATGAAAGTAGTAGAAGGTAATTTATTATTTCGGGCAACCAATCCCGAAGATGCTTTATTAATGCAGACTATTAGCTTTGCGTTAAACAACTGGTTCGGTTCAGATGTTTCTGACTTAAAAGAAATCATTTCAAATGTATCTATGGCACCGGCTGATACCTTCATCATTACATATGAAGAGTTTAGTAGTGACCACCTTACATTATCCGTGGATGTGTCAGATGATGAATTTCTTCTTACTTTCAAGAGAGGAAATATCGTAGATCCATATCCAGGACTTGAAGTTAAAAGAGGAGAAACGGTGTTACATTATGCTCTTACACGAACTATTAAAGTAGAGCAAATTACCATCTAACACACGAAAATGAGAGACTTCTTTGATTAAGAAGTCCCT
>CAJMLO010000054.1 GCA_905214245.1 uncultured bacterium | reverse complement strand
GTAAACGATATTTTAAGAGAGGAAAAAATACAAATTTTAGATGAACTTGCTGATGGGTGTAGCAATTCAAAAGAAATATTACAAATAGCAATATTAAATTTAATGCCTTTAAAAGAGGATACTGAGTTACAACTATTAAGAAAATTATCTACAGCACAAAGAAACATAAAAATAACTTTTTTTAATGTTATATCTTACATTGGAAAAAATACAAATCCAGAACACATGAAAAAATACTATTCTACATTTGAAGAGTTAAAAGATAAATACTTTGATGGACTTATTATTACAGGAGCACCGGTTGAACAGATGGATTTTGAGGCTGTTGCTTATTGGAGAGAACTTACAAGAATTATAGATTGGTCAAAAACAAATGTAAAATCAACTTTTTACATTTGTTGGGGAGCTCAGGCAGGACTATATTATAATTATGGAATAAATAAAAAGCTTATGGATGAAAAGAAATTTGGAGTTTTTTCACATCATATATTAGACAAATCTTCAAAATTGCTTTATGAATTTGATGAAGGGTTTAAAGCACCACATTCAAGACATACAACAGTAGATAAAAAAGATATAGAAGAACATAAAGAACTTACAATAGTTTCAGAGTCTGATGAAGCAGGAGTTTTTATTGTAGAAAACAAAGAAAAAAATGAAATTTATGTTACGGGACATTTAGAATATGATATAAATACACTAGATAAAGAATATAGAAGAGATTTATCAAAAGGACTTAAAATTGATATTCCTAAGAATTATTATATAGATGATAATCCGGATAATAAACCAGATTTTAGCTGGAAAGAAAACGGAGATAAATTATACTCAAATTGGGTTAATTTCTATCTTGCAAAAAAATAAATAAAAACAATTTTTTCTATTGATATTTTGTTTATTGTATTATAGAATAATTAAAGTTAAATAAAAGTAGGAGGTTTTTAAACTATATGAAGAAGAGAATTATTGCAATATTTATGGTAATTATGTGCATTTTTGGAAGTATAGCAATTTATGCATCAAGCGTAACACCAAGAACAACAAATACAAAAGCAGATTTGACATCAGATTCAACAGTAAATTTAGTTAAAATAAAAGATAAAGAATTAAAAACACTTGAAGATTATAAAGAATCTTATGGAAATGATACATATGGAATAGCAGCATATGCTTTGAATATTATAAGAATTTATAGTATTCCATTTGGATTTGTTGGTATTGCTATAAGCGGTATTTATAGATATGTTATTGGAATAAGAAAATTAGATGTTAGAGATAAAGGCTTTGGTGCAATGATTGGTATTATTACTGTTATGGTAATTTGCCAAGTGTTACCATTAATTTTTGCCATAGTAGTAAAAGGCTGGAGGGGTTAAACAAATGAAGGTATTATTTGCGGTTAGTAATGAAAATATTTCTGATTCAATCATAAAGAAATATCAACAACAATACAAAGAGATTATATCAAGTAAAAATGTTTATTATTTTAATGCAATTGTAAAAGAACTACAAAAAGATAAAAGTTATGACAGAATTGTTATAAGTGAAGATTTGGAGCCTTTTGCAAATAACAACTATGAAGTGATAGATAAATTTATATTTGAAAAATTGGACAGTATTAGTGATGAAGCTACTTCAAATAATGGACAAGATATTCCAATTATTTTAATATGTGCTGACAGACGCGAAAAAGCAGATCCTTTACTTGGAAAAATATTTGGAATTGGAGTATATAGTGCACTTCTAGGACAAGACAGAAGTGTAAGTAATGTATGTGAATTAATTAATAAACCACGTAGTAAAAAAGATGCTAAAATTTACTATCACATTGATTCTGATAAGTCTGGGTATGTTTCAGAAGGTGAAAGTGATGTAAGCGAAGTTGAAATTCAAAATATTTTAAATCATTACAAAAAGCTTGGAAAAAATGAAGAACAATATGTCGTAAGTTTTGATAATATTGCATCTCAATACACAGATGCCCAACTAAGAGTTATTTGTAAGTTTTTGCCAATTAATGTAAAGGCAGTTTTGGAAGCAAATTCACAAAAATATCAAGAACTTATAACATTTGGAACTGCAACACCAAGTATTTCTGAAAAAGAGAGCAAGGCTAAAAAGGATAAATATATTCCGAACAGTGATTATCAAAAACAAAAAAACAAAAATAAATTTGAAGAAACTAAGGTTAATAAATTAGATGTTTTAGAAAAGAGTATAGGAAAATCTAGTTTAACAAAACCTGTAGTAATTCCTTCTTCTAGAGATATTTCAGAAGTAAAAAAAGTAAATGTGCCACCAACAGCAGTTCAGCCAGTTCAAACTCAAAAAAGTGTAACAGATATTGACAAAGCTTTTGAAGATGTTATATCTGATTTACAAAACAAGGTTGCTGAAGAAAAAAATAATGAAGTTAAGGTAGAAGAACAACCTAAAAAGAGAAGGGGCAGACCTAAGAAAATTCAACCTGAAGAAGAAACTGTTTTACCAGGTGTAGAAGAAAAGATAGAAGAGCAACCTAAAAAAAGAAGAGGCAGACCTAAAAAAGTTCAACCTGAGGAAGAGACTGTTTTGCCAGGCGTAGAAGATGAAACATTACCAGGTTTTGAAGATGTTAAAGAACAAGATACAAAACAAAATGAAGCTGTAAACTTATTTGACCTTGGAGATGAAGAAAAAGAAGAAAAAACAGGTGGAATAATTTTGCCTGGATTTGATGATGAAGATAATGAAAACGAAGAGCAACCTGAAGTTAAGCCTGTTGTAGAACAAACTGAAAATGTTGAAACAGAAGACTATAAAGATTATAGTAGTTATAATTTTACACAGCCTAATCCTTCAACGAGAGAGATAGAAAGCACAAAACAATATACAGATGTTAATCTTGAAAGTTTACTTACAAGAGATAAAAAAATGGTTGCATTTGTTGGAACTTCAAAAAATGGTACATCATTTTTAGTAAACAATTTAGCAGAAATAATGTCTAAAAAAGGCATTAATACTGCAATATTGGATTTAACTAAAAATAAAAATGCTTATTACATTTATACAGAAAATGAAGAAAGTATTAGAAAAAAAGCTTATTCATGTATAAAGAATTTAAGAGACGGTATAGCTGATGGAATTCAAGTAAATAAGAACCTAACAGTTTACACAACTCTTCCAGATGAAGATTATGATTTTGAAGATTACCAAAATATATTAACTACACTTGCTAAACATTATTCGTTAGTACTAATGGATTGCGATTTTGAAACAAATTATGGATATTTTAAAAATGCACAAGAAATGTACTTAGTTCAAAGTTTTGATATTTTAACAATACAACCTTTGACAGCATTTTTAAGAGATTTGAAATCAAAGAATATATTGAATCCAGAGAAATTAAGAATTGTTCTTAATAAAGTTCTAAGAGTTAGAAGTGTAACAGAAAAAACAATAATAGGTGGTATGGCTTTTTATAATGATCCAGCTATGTCATTTATGACAGAGTTATTTAATAAGGATACTGTAAAATATTGTTCAATACCTTTTGAAGAACAAACGTATTCAAGATATCTTGAAGGACTTGTTAATTGCCAAATAACTACAAATGGTTATTCAAAGAATTTTATGATGAGCTTAGACAGACTATCAAACATGGTTTATCCACTTTTGTCAAATAATGATAAAGGTGCAGGAAAAGTAAATACTACATATAGTTCAAATGGATTTTCAAGCAATATGAATGCTACATTAAATAAAATGAAAAACAATTATTAAATAGCAATAAATTTTAAAACAGGGGTGATATCTTTTGATACTAGCAATTATTATTATACTTGTTATTATAATCGTACTATTAACTGCATATAATATATCCGTTTATAAAAAAATAGAGAGTTTTCAAAATCTAAACCAAAAAGTAACAGGATTAAATATATTGCAAGATTTTATGAACACAATAGGCGAATGTACGACAGTAAATGAAAAAATTAATAAAATAAATGATATACTTATTGAAAGATATCACATAAAATATTCAACAATTGTAGTGTATGATGGAGTTAAATATGTTGTAAGAGCTTCCAATGTTGATAAAAAGCATTGGGAAGCACTTAGCAATTTGCAAAGTGAGGATATTTTTAAGGACAGTATACAAACAGCTACTCCTAAATATGTAACTGTAGAAAGCGAGAATGAGAGATTACCATATCAAAAATTAGAATTTGCAAGGGCAAAATCAGCAATGTTTTTCCCACTTTTTATAGATAATGTCTATATTGGATATTGGATAATAGAGGGAAGCGAACCACATGAATTTGATAAAATTGATACAACAATACTTGAAGTAGTAAAAAATAATATTGTTGCTGTATTAAAAACTGTGGCAAATCAAAGCGTTATAGAGAATATAGTAAGAGATGATAAATATAGTACATTAAAAACAGCAGAATATTTGTATGGAGAAGGAAAAAAATATATAGATCAATATGATACATCTGCAGTTTGTATGTTTAAAATTATAAATCTTGAAAAAATTAATGAGGATATCAGCCGTAAAACTGGTGATGCTATAATCACCAATGTTTGTAAAATAATAAAAGACAATTTAGCACAGGAATATATTTTTGTAAGATATATGGGACCAAAATTTGCAATTGTATTTTCTGGGATAGAACCAAAGGCTGTTGAAAATTATTTGATAGATATAAAGGGAAAAGTAGAAGCTTTAGAACTTGAGCCAGTTGATGTTGAGTTTGAAGATGGTGAAGATATAATAGCAAGTCCAAAACTTAACATGGTTATTACAAGCTACTATAAAGGTACAGCTCTTGAAGGAGTTTTGAAGAAATTAGAAGAATATTTAGATAAAGCAGATGCAAATGAAAACACTATAAATTATTTATAAGGAGGTAGTTTATGTCAAAATTTGATGAAACAGTTAGTTTTAAAGTTGAAAGAGAAAAAAATGTTAAAGCTAGAGAAATTTTAAAAGAAGTATATCAAGCTTTAGAAGAAAAAGGATATAATCCAATTAATCAAATCGTTGGGTACATTTTATCTGGAGATCCTACATATATTACAAGTCATAACAATGCAAGAAACTTGAT
The DNA here is from genome assembly GCA_905214245.1 of uncultured bacterium. Taxonomy (GTDB): domain Bacteria; phylum Bacillota; class Clostridia; order TANB77; family CAG-508; genus CALXVA01. The sequence continues at coordinate 1,460 of CAJMLO010000054.1, read as the reverse complement.
AAGACAAATCGAGCGTGATGAATTACTTGAAAAAATGGTAAAAAATTATATAGGACTTGATGAATAATATGAGAAAATTAGGCTTAGACTATGGTGATAGTCGAATTGGTGTTGCAATTACTGATTCCCTTGGAATAACAGCACAGGGATTAGAAACCATACATCACAATGGGAATGATAAAGTTGCATTAAAAAGGCTAGAAGAAATATTTAATGAATATGACATAGATACAATTGTTATTGGAATGCCTATAAATATGGATGGTAGCAAAACAAATAGAGTAGAGGTTACTAACAAATTTATTCATAAACTTAAATGCAAATTTTCAAAAATACCAATTGAGCAAGTTGATGAAAGGCTTACAACAGTTGCAGCACATAAGACTATGAATTACCTAAATATAAATAAAAATGAAAAAAGAAATATTGTAGATACAATTTCAGCAGTATATATTTTAGAGACATATATGAATAAACTAAAAAATGAAAATTAGTATATATTGGTTGAAAATGCAGACAATATATTAATAAGTTATTAATATTGTAGAAATACAAAAAATATATAAAATTTGAAAGGAGAAATAAAATGAGTGATGATGTAAATAACATCCCAGAAAATATGCAAGAGGGAGAAGAATTAGATAATATTGTTGTACTTAATGATGAAGACGGAAATGAGGTTGAATTTGAATTTTTAGATTTAATCGAATATGATGGAGAAGAATATGTTGTTTTACTTCCAAATGATGATGAAGACGAAGATGCAGGAGAAGTTTTAATATTAAAATTAGAGGACACAGATTCAGAAGATGAAGAATCTTATGTAAGTGTTGAAGATGAAGAAGTATTAAACAAAGTATTTGAAATTTTCAAAGAAAAATTTAAAGATGAATTTAATTTTATAGACTAATTTTTGTAGTGGAGCACACTGTGCTTCACTACTTTTGGATTTAATAGAGCTATTTATGTAAATTTAAGACCAAGATTATCATAAATTTAGTTAAAAATTAATACATAGGATTTTATCAAAAATTAATCATAATTAATCATATAAATTAACGGTAAATGATTGACATTTACAAATGACATTGATAGAATATGGTTGTAACTAATAGTAATAAAATATACATGAAGAACACATTGCATAAGTACATTGAAAATTGAATAAAAAAAGATTTGCTCTGATAAAGAATATAGGTGTGCTATGCAAGTTGAAAAAAGTATTAGCTATACTATTAGTCAGATAAAATAAATTTTTTTAAAAAACAATTACTTATTTAAAAATAAGTAATTGGAGAATGTTTAAGAAAATAAAAAAACTAAGGAAGGAGATTGTAAGATGATAAATAAAAATTTATCAAAGAGAAAAGAGAGTAAATTTGCAAGTAAAAATAGCCGTGGTATAACACTTATTGCGCTTGTTGTAACAATTGTGGTTTTGATAATTCTTGCTACTGTAA
>CAJMLO010000053.1 GCA_905214245.1 uncultured bacterium | reverse complement strand
ATATAATATAAAAAGAAAAAGTACCTAGAATCAACTAATGACTCTAGGCTATTGAATTACTTAAAGCTTCAAAAGTTTTCTAAGTACTACTCTATACTATTTTATTCAAATTCGTGTAATGCGAATATTTTTTCAAATTAAATGTTTCCTTTATAATTACTATCTCCATCTTAAAAAACAAACTTATATCCATTTATAAAGCTTTTTACTTAACGAAATAATTAGCATGTATACCCCAATTGACTATAGATTAAAGCATAACAAATTATTAAAGGTAATATAAACACAATAAGCGTATATATTAAGTCTGTTTTTGTTTCATATAATTTTGTTTTAAACAAAATTATAGTATATAAAATTGAAAACGAAATATTAAATATAATAAACCAAAATAATCTATCTATCGTTGTACTATGAGCTAAACTTGCAAAGTCACTTGAACTTGAACTGTGATAGGTACCTGGAATTATCGATAAACTTGGCATGTAATCTGCTATATAATCAGTATCAGTTCCATAAATCAAATTCTTAGCAATTATAAAAAGTAATGTAATAATTGTTGTAGCAATTATGGTTATTATTATTTTCTTTTTCATATATTTCTCCCATTAATTTTTTTACATATTGTCACAGATACGTCAATGGTGGAGATGAGGAGAGTCGAACTCCTGTCCAATACCTCTTCCATATAAACTTCTCCGAGTGCAGTTTATTGATAAATTTCCTTAAAATTAGTTCAATAAACAAATCTATCTTTTAAGTAGTCAAAATATACCCACTATTTTGATGACGCAAAATAGTTTTGTTTCCCACTAATCGTCGCCTTATTCTAAACCGTGGGCAGAAAAGATAAGACGTCGCTGCAACTAAGCAGCGTATGCTAATTCTCTATTATCAGCGTTTATAATTTAATTTTGCTTTTTTTAAGTGGCCAAAGCAACCATCCACTACTCGCTATTTATACTTCTAAAATACTGTCGAAACCAAATACATCCCCGTATTTAAAGTACATTTCTATTATACACTATTTTTTTATACAAATCAATTAAACAAATTGGAATTTATTCAATTTTTTTTATTTTTTACTTGCACATTTTATTAATATATGCTAATATAATAAAGTAACTTTAGGGGTATAGTGTCAATGGTAGCACATCGGTCTCCAAAACCGCCTGTGAGGGTTCGAATCCTTCTACCCCTGCCAATAATAATATATAAACGAGTGATGCAAATGGAAAAAATAAAAGAATTAATTAAAAAAGTATGTACTAAAGAAGTTATATTTTATATACTATTTGGTGTATTAACCACAATCGTAAATATAGGTTCTTTTTATTTACTTACAAAATTTTTACATATTGAAGATAATTCCGCAAACGTAGTTGCAATTTCACTTGCAGTTATTGTTGCATACTTCACAAATAAAGATATTGTATTTCACTCAAAAGCTGAGGAATTTGGAGAAAAAGTAGTTGAATTTTGTAAATTCATTTTAGGTAGATTGTTCACTATGGCATTTGAATATGTTGGTTGTGCATTATTATTCAAATTTTTACCAATTCCAACTATAATAAGTAAATGTATAATAACTGTTTTGGTTATTATTTTAAATTTCTTTATAAGTAAATTCTTTGCTTTCAAACCAAAGGAAGAAACTTTATAACTAAATATTTCGGGGGCTATTAGATAGGAGTTTTCATATGTCTAATAGTTTTTTTATGTCTTTTTTCACTTCTAAAAATTCCATATTTTCCAAATTAACAATTATTATCTGTATAATTATATTTTTAATATGTTTGTTATTTATCCCAGTATTAAGCAGTTCTTTTTCTAAGTCTGACATACCAAGTAATTTAGATTCTTTTATAATTTCAAATAATGAATTTATTTGGCCGATTCCAGGTTATACATCTGTTACTTCTCCTTTCGGAAAAAGATATTCGCCAACTGCTGGTGCCTCTTCTTTTCACAAAGGAATTGACATTGGTGCTCCAAAAGGAACATCCTTATATGCTGTATGTGATGGAGAAATTACGTATGCAGGATTCCTAGGTGGAGGCGGATATACTATTACTCTTACATCAGGTTTAACAAAATTTACATATTGCCACGTATCTCCTACATATATTGTACATAAAGGAGATATGATAAAAAAAGGACAATTAATTGGTTTTGTAGGTCCTAAAAATGTATATGGAGTACCGCGGAAATACATATAAAGATTCTCAAGGCAATCCAACAAATGGTGCTACAACAGGGCCCCATCTTCACTTTGGTGTCAGAAGAAATGACAAATACATCAACCCACTTAGTTTATTTGAGTAAGAAAAGTAACTTTGCAAACCACTATTACAAAATGTAAGTTAATTTTGTTACAAAAGAATCATTAATTTTTCCGTTTTTGACCAAAAAAATGAAGATACATTACATATCTTCATCCTCGTCTTCATTATTATTTTCTTCATCGTCATCCAATTTATATTCTTCGTCATCTTCTGCAACGCATCCTGCACAATGTGAGCAACTTCCAGAACATCCTCCCTCTTCTTCCATATTCCAATCAAGCTCAATTGCGTTATGGCACTCTGGGCATTGGATTTCTTCTTTGCTTTCATCTTCAATGTCTGCTGTAAATTCATAATTACAATATGGACATACAATTTCAAACTCATAATTTTCATCATCTTCGTAAATGTCTTTTTCAATTCCATCTACTGCAGATTGTACAGAATTAATTCTATTTAAAATTTCCATTTGTTTTTCTTCAATTTCTTGAACTTTATTATCTGTAAGTTTTGTAACTCTATCTAGCATATCAACAAATAGCATTGACATTTCTGCAAATTTTTCTTTTATAAATTCTAATGTTTCAGGATCCTTTACATTTTCTTCAATTTCCTGCATTATTTGTTTATATTTTCCATTCATCTCAGACATCAAATTTACTTCCTTCCTATACTCTTTCCATATATTCGCCAGTTCTTGTGTCTATTCTAACAACATCTCCTATATTAACGAACATTGGAACCATCAATTCATATCCATTTTCAAGTGTAGCTGGTTTTCCTGAAGTTGTTGTTGTGTTTCCAGCAAATCCAGGTTCTGTATATGTAACTTCAAGTTCAACAAACATTGGTGGTTCAACTGAAAATACATTTCCCTTAAATGATAATATTTTTACATTCATGTTTTCTTTTAAGAATTTCAAGCCATCACCTATTTGTTCTTTATTTAAAGGCATTTGCTCATATGTTTCATTATCCATGAAATAATATAAATCTCCATCATTATATAAATATTGCATATCTCTTTTCTCAATTTCTGCTCCTGGATATTTTTCTGATGGATTAAATGTTTTTTCTAAAACTGCTCCTGTAATAACATTTTTTAATTTTGTTCTAACAAAAGCTGCACCCTTTCCTGGTTTTACGTGTTGAAATTCAACTACTTTAAAAACGTTTCCGTCCATTTCAAATGTAGTTCCATTTCTAAAATCTCCTGCCATATATACTTCTGCCATAATTATTTCCTCCCTTTATCTCTTATTATTTACATAATTTAATTAGCTTTTAAATTTTACCACATTTTTAGGCTTAAATCAAGTCTTATCCACTATAATATAATTTTTATCAGATTTAGTCAAATTTATGCATCCATTTTTTGTAATTAAAACAGTATCCTCTATTCTTACGCCCATGCAATTTGGAATATAAATTCCTGGCTCTGATGTAACTACCATGTTTTCTTTTAGAACCCCATCACTTTTGCCACTTATTATTGGAATCTCGTGAATATCAAGTCCTACACCATGTCCTAAAGCGTGAACCAAACTATATCCGTTTAATTTAAAATCTCCTTCTACCATTCTGCTAAGTTGTCTTATGCTTATCCCCTCTTTCATTTCTTTTAAAGTTTGAAGTTGATTTTTCAAAACTAAATCATATACGTTTTTCACTTGTATTGGCATAAAACCTGCAAATATCGTCCTTGTCATATCTGATGCATAACCTTTATATTTGCATCCCATATCAATTGTAATTGTATCTCCTGCTTCTATCTTTTTATCTGTTGGTACTCCATGTGGTTTAGAAGAATTTTTACCAGAAACAACAATCGTTTCAAAAGAAGGACCATCTGAACCATGCTCTATAAAAAATTTATCAATTTCAAAAGCAATTTCTTTTTCTGTTTTACCAATTTTTATAAAATTACAAATATGTTTAAAACATTCATCTGTAATATTACATGCTTTTTGTATTAAATTAATTTCCTCTTCATCTTTTATCATACGTTGTTTTTCAAATAAATATTCTGTTTCTTCCAAATTATGAATCTTATATCTTTGCATATACTTCTTATACATTGCATATGTAACGTAATTTTCTTCAAATCCTACATTTTCGCAAAACATAAAATAATTTTCATAATCATCTAACGAAATATTTGCAACATCATTTACAATAATTCCATCATCTATAGTAAGAGTTGATTTAACAGCTTCTATATATCTTGCATCTGTCAAAAAGAAATTTTCCTTTCTTGTTATAAGTAATGTTCCCTCTGCATCAAGACCTGTTAAATATTTAATATTAGATGGACTTGCAACAATCATACCTTGCAAATTTAAAAGACTCATTTTATTTCTAAGCCACTGAATTTTTTCATTCATAAAAGTACCCCCTTTGATATTTTAAATCATACCTAGTGAAAATACCTTCAGCAGTGTTGTAAATAATATATAAAATGGAACATAAATGCAAATTATACTAGATGTTACTATAAATGGACCAAATGGTATATATTCGTCAACTTTTTTCTTTTTAAAAATAAGTATTCCAATGCTTACAATTGCAGCAAACAAAAATGCCATTACAGAAATCATGATAATGTATACCCAGCCAAAATATAGTCCTAAGGCTCCCATAAGTTTTACATCACCAAATCCCATTGCTTCTTTTCCAGCAATAAGTCCTCCAATAAGTGTAATTAATAAGAAAATTCCTGCTCCTACTAGCATTCCCAATATATTATTTATAAATACATTTATTCCAGTATTTACATTTGTTATTACTCCAAGTGCTGTAAATATAAGACCAAATTCAAACATTGTTAAAGTTAATCTATTCGGAATAATCTGCAATTTCAAATCAATGCAGAAACTGCTTATTAACATTGGCAATAATAATAAATATTTTAATGTTGTCAGTGTAAATCCAAACCTATAAAGTAACATCACATACATCACTGCCATTATTATCATAAATACGTATTTAGGTTTGCAATTTTTTAAATATTGCATAAAAAATTCTCTAGAAAAAACTTTTTTATACTCTGGAAGTCGAATATTGCACCAGTCAATAAACTGTCCAACTGCGACTCCTATAATTCCTATTACAACATACCATAGTATATGTATTTCATTAATATACATTCTTTTACTTCCTTTCATTTTTCATCTGTTTTTACAATTTCAATATAATATTATCAATACTTACATCATATTGTCAAGTTATTTTATACTGTTTTTTCAGATATGTTAAATAAGTCTTTTCTTGTTAATGACACTCTAAAATTTACTTCCATTTTATTTGACATCTGATTTTTATTTTAAAACATTCTAGTAAAGTTAATTGTTTCATTTTTCTCCATTTCTCCATAAAAAATATGGTATGAATTAACACACCATATTATACACTCTATTCGCAAAAAGAGTAAATTTTTTTTATTTTTTACGCTTTTTTCTATACTATTGACCTAATATTTTTATCTTCAAATCCGCTTGTTTCAACTGTTTTATCAAAAGTGTCCGAATATCAGTTCATACCTATACTACTGGCTATTTTACTTTGGTTGCTATTAGCGTTCATTGTTACTTTATGTAAAGTGTTGGTCTGAACGAAATGTGGTCACCATAGTAAGTCGTACTGTTGCCGTTGCGACTACAGATTGGATAAACACTGTCGGAATAACTATCTCCGTGTTGAAAACGACTAGTCGTACCGGCGGCCTCCATTGTCCATTCTTGACAATTTCCAGCTAAATCATATATGTTTTTTGATACATCTGATGCTACACTTCCTGTTAATTCTGGTGCAGATTTTCCAGGTGTTTCTCTTTGACTATCTCCTATATATCTACACATTGCATCCCACTGACATCCATATGTTAATGTACTTGTTACACTTGTATAGTTATGTTGACTAGCAAAGTTTTTGGCAAGATATACTGCTCCATTTGTATTTGCTTTATCAGAATTAGAATTCCATATGGTAAGTACTGTATCTACATCATTCATTGCCTTTCCCCATGGAACATAATTATATGGAGCTACTCCTTTTTTACATACCACCGTTTGATTTGTTGTAACTTTTGTTCTTAATGTAGTACTATCTACTCCAGCCTCGAATCTTCCTATATAAAATCCTCCATATTTTAATACTTGTGTTTTCATTGTATTATATTCTTCTGCTTCTGTTGAATATCCATTTGCATATGGCTCTGTATATTTAGTAGTATCTAATCCTGTTGTTGGCTGTCCATTTGTATCAAAATATGTTCTTTCTAAATCTGCTTCACTTGATACAGGAATCCATACAAATTGATTTCCCATACTTGTTCCAGATGCATCCATTGTATCTCCTTGTTTATCTGATATAACAAGTCCTGTTGATATATCTCCACCTACATAATAGAATCCATTTGGAAGTGGCACTTTTGTTCCATTTCCTCCATCTATTATAGTTACTTTATCTAAATCCCATCCAGTATCTTTGTCAATATTACCTCCTGAACTTCCACCTTTTCCGTCTAAATAATTTCCAATATAACTTGCGTAATCATCTAGTGTATTTGTTTCATCTGCCTTTCCTTTCTCATGTGTATCTTTTGCAGTTTGTGCTCTTGCAATTATTCCATTATCTCCAAATACTGCAAGTATAC
>CAJMLO010000052.1 GCA_905214245.1 uncultured bacterium | reverse complement strand
CACTCTGGTGTTTTCCGTTCCTGCATGAGCAATAACAGCTCCATGAAATTCATAGATTATAGCTATGAAAAGAATTATGGTTTAGTTAACAGCAAAGAAAATTATATTATAGAAGGGATAGTTGTATCTGATAAAAGAGATAAAGAGTATAAAGAAGTATATGATTTAGATGTTAAAAAAATTGATGGTATAAAGATAAAAAAATCAAAAAAATATCTTTTAAATATAAAAAAGTCAAAAGATATAAATATTAAATTTGGAGATTATATAAAAATTAATGCTAAGATAGAACTGCCGTCTAAAGCTAGAAATTATATGGGATTTGATTATAAAAGATATTTAAAATCAAAGAAAATTATTGCAACAATACTTGATGTGGAAAATGTGGAAATACTTGATGTAAATAAGGCAAATACTGCAGAAAATATATTTAATAGTGTACGAAATAATATAAAGAAAATTATGTATAAATTGCTTCCAAAAGATGCAAGAGAACTTGCTATTGGAATGATGATTGGAGATAAAGAAGAATTAGATGCAAATATAACAGAAAATTTTAAAAATAGCAATTTAACTCATATGCTTGCAGTTTCTGGTGCTCATATTTCATATGTGATTTTAGGCTTAAATTTGATGCTAAAAAAGACAAGCAATAGATTTAGAAAAATATTTATAATATGCTTTCTAATTTTCTTTGTAGGAGTTACTGATTTTACACCATCTGTGCAAAGAGCAAGTATTATGGCCATTTTATTGCTTATATCAACAATGTTATATAGAAGTCAAGATACATACACAAGTATTGCATTTTCTGGTTTAGTTATTTTAATCATAAATCCATATTCTTTTTTTGATGTAGGGTTTCAATTATCATTTGGCGGAACAACAGGTATAGTGTTAATGTATAATAATTTAATAAAAAGATTTAAAACAAATGGAAAATTAAAGGGCTATATTGTAAGCTCGGTATGTGTTTCTGTATGTGCAAACTTAATTATTATACCAATAATGGCATTTAATTTTAATACCGTTTCACTTACATTTTGGATTTCAAACTTGCTTGCAGGGCCATTTTTAGGTGTAATAATAATACTTGGATTTTGTGTTTATTTGCTCTCATTTGTTATATTTCCTGTTGCAAATATCATTTCCATACCATTAAAATATTTAATTTATATTCTATTAATCATTGTAAAATATTGTTCAAAAATTTCATTCTCATCTATAACAATTAGAACTCCATATATATTTGAAATATTGATTTATTACATAGTTTTATATTTAGTATTTAATTATGCTAAAATAAAACCTTATTTTAAAAAATTAGTAGTGATAATTTTGATTGCCATATTAATAGCAAATAGTTGTATTCATGTGCAGAATCATGGAAAGATGATAATATATTTCATTGATGTTGGACAAGGAGACTCTACTTTAATAAGAACAGCAAAGAATAAAACAATTTTAATTGATGGTGGTGGAAGTGAAAATTCATCATTTGATGTAGGAGAAAAAACACTTCTTCCGTATCTACTTGATAGGAAAATAACTGTGCTTGATTATGTTGTAATATCACACTTTGATACTGATCATTGTGGCGGAATTTTGTATTTGATGGAACATTTAAAAGTAAAAAATATAATTATATCAAAACAGGGAAAAGAAAGTGGTAATTATAATAAGTTTAAAAATATAGTACTAGATAAAGGAATAAATGTGATATTTGTGAAAAAAGGAGATAAAATTAAAATAGATAATGAAACATATATGGATGTATTATTTCCGAGTAACAATCTTATTTCAGATAATGTTTTAAACAATAACTCAATTGTTACAAAGATTTGTTATAATAATTTCTCTATTTTATTTACAGGCGATGTAGAGGAAATTGCTGAAAATGAGATATGCAGAAAATATAATACGACAAACAAATTAAAGGCAAATATTTTAAAAGTAGCACATCATGGTTCAAAAACATCATCAACAGCAGAATTTATTAAAATGGTAAAACCTCAAATAGCCTTAATTGGAGTTGGGGAAAAGAATAAATTTGGACATCCTAATGATGGAGTAATACAAAGATTAAAAAATATGAACACGAAAATTTATAGAACAGACAAAATGGGTGAAATAGTAATACAAATAAATAATATGGGAGAGGTAAAAATAAGCTCACAGCTTTAAAGTAATATTAAAAAGTGGTATAATTGTATAGGATAAAAGGAGAGAAGAATATGGTATATTTGGATGAAAGAAATAATTTGAAGATTGAAGATATTGAACTTGTTGCAAAAGAAATAAAAAATGGAAAAATTGCTATATTTCCAACAGAAACTGTGTATGGAATAGGTACAAATGCGTTTGATAATAAAGCATGCAAAAAGATATATGATATTAAAAACAGACCTGAAAATAAAGCACTTATTGTGCTTATATCTGATATAAATATGCTTAATGAATTGGTACAAAATACAAATGAAATAGAGAAGAAATTAATAAAAGAATTTTGGCCTGGAGCACTTACAATTGTATTCGATAAGAAAGAAGAATGTAAATTACCTGAAGTTGTAACAGCTGGAAAGACAACTATTGCAGTTAGAATGACTGACGGAGAAATCTCAAAAATGATAGTTCAAAAAGCAGGCGTACCAGTTGTTGCACCAAGTGCAAATTTATCTGGAAAGCCAAGTGGAACAAAAATAGAAAATATTATAAATGATTTGGGACCAAGAGTTGACTATATTTTAGATTGTGGAGATATAAATGATGATACAACATCAACATTGGTTAGAGTTGAAAATAACAAAATAAAAATTTTAAGAGAGGGTAGAATCGTAAAAGAACAATTGCAAGAAATTGCAGAAATAGAAGAAATATAATGTATAACTTTTTGAAAAATTTGCCATACTGATATAAAAATACATAAAGTGAAAGGATAGAGTCAGTATGGATAATAAAGCAAAAACATGGTTTGTTCTTATAGTCTGTATAATTATAGCTGCAATATTGTTTGCATTTGGAGCATATGTATATAACAGAAAAACGGCAAAAAATGATGAGCCTGTGAATATAGAAAAAATATCACAGATAGAGAAAGTTAAGGAAAATAGTGTGAGTAATGAAATTGAAACATCTACATTAGAAAGCAAAGTATCTCCAAATGCAATTGTGAATGAAAAAAGATATTATAAAAAATGTGATCATTTAATTAGAGAAACAGTTGATATTCCAGAAGAACTTGTGAATATGAGTGAAGAAGATGTAAAAAAATATTATGCAGGTTGGAATATTGAGAAATATACTCCGACAGAGATTACTATATATAAAGAATTTTCAGGAATTTGTAATGAGCATTATATCGTAAAGAAAAATGGTGATGTTTTAGGAATTTATATAGAAAATGATGATGGAGTAGAAGAATGGTTAGAAGATACACAAATTGAAATACAGTATTTACCAGAGGAAGATATAAAGAATTTTGAAGTTGGAGTAAAAGTTGTAGGTAAAACTAATTTAAATTTATTTTTGGAAGATTATGAATAAGAAAAAAAGCTAGATTAATTATTAAAATCAATCTAGCTTCTTTTTCTAAACCTGTTTTGAATTATCTATTTTTAAATTTTCTTTTTTTAAATATCCTTGTTGGTAAAATGTTCTAAAATACATTATAAGTGAAAATATCGTTGCAGCAAGTGCCAAATAGTATAAATATGTATCAAAGTGAGGTAAAGGGCTAAGGCTGTATTCTGGATGTGAAGTTAAAACACCATTCCAATAAGTTACAATAAATGAACATACAATTGCTATATAAAATATTACAGTTGCCATTTTTCCAAACCATCTACTTGAAACAACAAGCTCTTTTCCATAAAGGAATGAAGCACCTGCTATCATTGCAAATTCCTTAACAAATACAACTATTAGCATCCATAGTGGAATTATTCCTTTAAATGTTAAAGCTGCAAGAATTGAAATTTGTGTTGCTTTATCTGCAAGTGGATCAATTAACTTTCCAAAGTTTGTAATACAATTGAATTTTCTTGCAATAATTCCATCAAGAACATCTGTTAAGCCTGATATAGTAAGAACTATAAATGCTGGTATATATTGCTCTGTAAATATAAAAAACAAAATAAATGGTATTAAAAAAAATCGTATTATTGTTAAAATATTTGGTACATGCTTTATCATATTTTTTCCTCTTTCTAATCTTTTATTTCAAAATTTAAAGAATTTCCATCTGAAGTAACATATACTTTTTTTCCAGCTGTTAATTCAGACCTTAATATCATATCTGAAAGTTCATCTTCAAGATACCTTTGAATTGCTCTTCTTAAAGGTCTTGCACCGTATTTGATGTCAGTTCCTTTATTAAGTATGTATTTTTTAGCTTCATCAGATATTTCAATAGAAATATTTTTATCTTCTAATGATTTTCTTGTATCATCCAACATTAAATCAATAATTTTAATTAATTGAGGCTGAGTTAATTGATTAAATACGACAATTTCATCAACTCTATTTAAAAATTCTGGTCTAAATGTTTCTTTTAATGCATCCATCATTTTTGATTGATTTGCAGGAGTAATTCCAAATCCGATAGAATTTGTATTTAAGTTAGAGCCTGCATTTGATGTCATAATGATTATTGTATTTTCAAAGCTTACAGTGTTTCCTTGGCTATCTGTTAGACGTCCATCGTCTAAAACTTGTAGTAAAATATTAAATACATCTGGATGAGCTTTCTCTATTTCGTCAAGTAAAACTATTGAATAAGGGTTTCTTTTAACCTTTTCTGTTAGTTGACCAGCATCATCATATCCTACATATCCTGGAGGTGAACCAATCAATTTTGATGTTGAGTGGCTTTCCATATATTCTGACATATCAATTCTGATAATTGAATCTTCATTTCCAAACATCTCATAAGCCAGGCTTTTAGCAAGTTCTGTTTTACCAACGCCTGTAGGTCCTACAAAAATAAATGAAGGTGGTCTTTTTGTGCTTTTTAGTCCTGCTCTATTTCTTCTTATAGCTCTTGAAACTGCCTCTACAGCTTCATCTTGCCCAACAACTCTTTGATGTAAATTGTTTTCTAAGTTTAATAGTTTTTGAGTTTCTGCTTCTGTAATTTTTTTAACAGGTATTTTTGTCCAGTTTTCAATAACTTCTGCAATATCTTGAACAGTCAAATTCTTTAATTTCACTTTTTTGGATAAATCATTTATTTGCTCTGTTAATGCACATTCTTTAGTTTTAAGCTCTGCAGCCTTTTGATAATCTTCTGTAGAATCTGCTTGAGCTGCTTCTTCTTTTTCTTCTAATACCTTTGCAAGTTCATTTTTAAGAACTTCTAATTGATATAGTTCCTTATTATTCAAATTAATTCTTGAACATGCTTCATCTAAAATATCAATAGCTTTATCAGGTAAAAATCTATCATGAATGTATTTCTCAGACATAATTACAGTTTGCTTAATTACATCATTTGAAATTTTAACTTTGTGAAATTCTTCATAATATTTTTTTATACCTTCAAGAATGTCAATTGAATCAGATATAGAAGGTTCAACAACCATAATAGGTTGAAATCTACGCTCTAGAGCACTATCTTTTTCAATATATTTTCTATATTCTTTTAAAGTAGTTGTTCCGATTAATTGTATTTCTCCATTTGAAAGAGAAGGTTTTAAAATATTTGCAGCATTCATAGAATGTTCTGCATCACCTGCACCAATAATATTGTGAATCTCATCAATTACTAAAATAATATTACCAAGTGATTTACATTCATCAATAATTGATTTCATTCTTGATTCAAATTGGCCTCTAAACTGTGTTCCAGCAATTATAGCTGTCATATCAAGTAAATATACTTCTTTATTTAAAAGTTTTGCAGGAACTTTTCCTTCTGCAATCTTAATTGCTAAACCCTGTGCAATTGCTGTTTTACCAACACCTGGTTCTCCGATAAGACAAGGGTTATTTTTAGAACGTCTATTTAAAATTTGAATCATTCTTTGAATTTCTTTATCTCTTCCAATAACTGCATCAAGCTGATTATTTTTGGCTTTTTGTGTTAAGTTAGTGCCATATGTTTCTAAAGTTTTTCTTTTTTTAGATTTTTTATCAACTTTAACTTTTTTCTTTTCTCTATCATTTGAATTATCATTTTCATTGTTTGATGCTCCAAACATATTAGAAAAGATTGAACCTAGAGGAATAGCACCAAATTGCATTTCTGGTTTTTCAGAATCATCAGAATCATCAGAATCGTTATCTTCCATATTTATTAAATTTTCTTGAAAGTTTTGAAGCTCTCCATTTTCTGCCATGTCATTAAACATGGATTCAAATTGTTTGGTCATATTTGATAAATCTTCTTCAGAGATATTTGCCTGTTTCATTAGGTTATCTATAGGATTAATTCCTCTTTTTTTAGCACATTCATAGCAAAGTCCTTCAGAAGAAGTATTACCATCTTTATCTTGTTTATTAATAAAAACAACTGCATTGTTTTTATTACATTGTGAACATAACATAAATATAAAATTCTCCTTTAATTGTAAAATTACAATATATATAATAACGCAAAAGTATGGTTTAGTCAATAAAAACAGGGAACTTAATAGAATATTAAGATAAGCTACTATTATATAAAATTAATAGTAGCTTAATGAATTGAAAGTATTCTTGATGTTTTTTTTATTGATTTTTTGGGATAAGGAATGGTTTCATCAGTTCGATACAAAAGATAATCAATACTTGTATTATAATAATCGGCAAGTTTAGACAAAAGTTCTAAAGGAATACTTCTTTTGCTTAATTCATAGTATGAATATGCTACTTGTGAGATGTTAAGTATTTTACTTAATTGTTTTTGAGTTAAATCATTATCTTCTCTTAAACTTCTCAAACGTGTTTCCATACGCAATCCTTTCTTAATATAATAAAAAATTAAAATTTGTAAATACTAAGAAAAATTATAAAATAAAACAAAATGTTATATTGAAAAATAAAACAAAATGTTTTATAATATTTTTGTATCAAAAGAGAAGGAGAAAGTGATGAAAGATTTAAAAGAAAAGGGAATAACACTGGTAGCACTTGCAGTAACAATAACAGTAATGTT
>CAJMLO010000051.1 GCA_905214245.1 uncultured bacterium | reverse complement strand
ATGTTCCAAAGAAATGTATGAGCAAAGAATTACAGGAAAGAGGAGAAAAATTTTACTATAAAAGAGTATTTTATAGTTTAGAAGATTTAAGAAATCAAGGAAAAGAATGGAGAAAAGAATATAATAATTTTCCTATGAGGCCACTAGGATGGTTGAGTCCCAGGGAATTCATAAAAAAATATAAAAGTCAAGAAGAATCGTTATTTGCAATATAGGTGCTCAAAGTATTTATTTTAAATAATTTGTGACAAATGATTGACTAACCTACACCTTCATAATAAAATTTATAGACCAATATAACGTTTACATAAATCTTTACAGCGCAACCATGATGTGATATAATAAAAATATATTGTTTATGCTTATGAGCAGAGAGACTTTTTTGCTCAAAGCTTAGTGCAGAGACTTTTTGCACATAAACGATAAAATAATTTTTCTATTTATATTGCTATAATGACAGGAGGACGCAGTAATGCAAAATGAGGTATTATGGAAGCAGAATGTAATAAGCCAGCAGGAGGAAAAACACGAAAACTTATTTGCACCACATAATAAAGTATTTATAAGTGGAATTATTGAGAAAGACTTTGAGTTTTGTCATGAATTTCTTTTTGAATTATTTTATAAGACGAGAATAAGAACAATTCGGCTTAGTGACACAGAGGACTATGTGCCAATTGTTGTATCAGAACTTTTAATTAATAATAAAAAAGAAAAAGGACAGGCTGAAGGCAAATATGCAGAAGTTACAGGAGAGTTTAGGTCGCATAACAAAAGAGATAAAGAAGGCAGAAGTCATCTTGAACTATTCCTGTTTGTATCTTCAATAAAAATCTATGAATCAATGTATGAAATGGAAGAAAAAATGAATTTGAACTCGATTTATTTGGAAGGATATGTTTGCAAGAATCCAGATTATAGAGTTACATATTCTAAAAAAGAAGTAACAGACATTATTATTGCTGTAAGAAGACAGCATAGTAAATCGGATTACATTCCATGTATTGCTTGGGGCAGAACAGCAGTGTGGACCAGTTATCTTAAAGTTGGAGACAAAGTAAAATTATATGGAAGAATTCAAAGCAGAAAATACTTGAAGAGAACTGGCCCTGATTCAAGTGAGCAGGAAATTAGAGAGGCATATGAAGTATCAATAATGAGAATTTGTAAGATTGATTAATTACAGGATGATAGAAAAATTGTTTTAAAAGTTGAAACTACCTTTATTAAATTTTAATAAAGGTAGTATTTTTTGCTATTATAGTGATATAATCATTAATGAATAAAATGTTTAAAGGAAAACTTGTTATTGTACCTGTAGTTCTTATTAAAATTGCAAGAATATTAGTAGAAATTACACCTGACGTAATTGTTGAAAAAATGTCATATCATATGCAAACAAAAAAGAAGGAAAGAATGAAAAAGAGTAAACTAAAATAAATGGCTAAAAAACTTGAAATATGACAAGATTAATGATAATATTATACAAGCGTATAGTATTATCATTTTTTTTGACAATTATTATATGAAAAAGGAGTGAAAAAGTATTTGAAAACATTAATAAAAATTATAAAAGAACATCTTGAATATAGACAACAAATTTTTAAACTTGCAAAAGCAGATATAATAAAAACATATAGAGGTTCAGCACTTGGGTGGTCATGGGCAATTATTAAACCAACTGTAACAATATTTGTATATTGGTTTGCTTTTGAAATAGGCATGAGATCAGGTAAACCTGTTAATGGATTTCCATATTTTTTATGGTTGATTACTGGTTTAATTCCATGGTTTTATATGGGAGATATGATAGCTCAAGGAGTTGAGGCAATTAGAAAATATAGTTATCTTGTAACGAAAATGAAATTTCCTGTTTCAACAATTCCAACATTTTTTAGTATATCGAAATTAATAATTAATTTATTATTGATTGCTATAATGATGGTTATATTTGTAGTTATGGGATATTATCCAACAATATACTGGCTTCAATTACCTTTTTATATATTGTGCATGTTTATTTTCTTTACGTTTTGGGGACTATTTTCGTCTCTACTTGGTGCAATAAGTAAAGATTTTGCAAACCTTGTTAAATCATTTGTGACAGCTGTATTATGGCTTTCAGGAATATTATGGAATCCAGAAACAATAAAGATTGCATGGCTAAAAAAGGTACTTATGCTAAATCCGGTTACATTTTTAACAAATGGTTTTAGAAATTGTTTTATAAATAAAACATGGTTTTTTCAGCAACCAAAAAGATTGTTATATTTTGCAGTAGCTACGGTAATAATGTTATTACTTGCTTTATGGGCATATAGAAGATTAAAGAAAGAAATACCAGACGTATTATAAAAGTAGGTGAAAAAATGAGTGAAGATAATGTTATAGAGTTTAGACATGTTACAAAAACATATAAACTTTTTAAAAATGATAAAAGAAGATTACTTGGATTACTTTTCAAGAAAATACCTCATACAGAGAAAAAAGCAGTAAATGATGCTAATTTTGCGATAAAAAGAGGAGAGTCAGTTGCTTTATTTGGAAAAAATGGTGCAGGAAAATCTACAATATTAAAAATGATAACAGGTGTATGTTATCCAACTGAAGGAGAAATTGTAGTAAATGGTAGAGTAAGTGCACTTTTAGAATTAACATCAGGGTTTGATCCAGAATTTACTGGTAGGGAAAATATTTATTTAAAAGGTCAATTGCTTGGTCTTAAAAATAAGGAAATTCAAGAAGTAGAGGAAACTATAATTGATTTTTCTCAAATTGGAGAGTATATAGACCAACCTGTAAGAACGTACTCAAGTGGTATGAAAGCAAGACTTGGTTTTTCTATAAATGTAAATATAAATCCAGAAATATTAATCGTTGATGAAGCATTAAGTGTTGGAGATGAAGAATTTAAAAATAAGTGCATAGATAAAATAAATGAGATTATCTCAAATGATAATGTAACATTACTATTTGTAACACATGCTACAGGTGTGGCAAAAGAATTCTGTCAAAGAGGTATATTGATGGAAAAAGGAAAACTTGTTTTTGATGGAGACATAGACAAGACGATAGAAAAATATGAAAGTACAATTAAAAAGAAATAATTTAAAATACTTTGAAAGGAATGAATTTTAATATGAATATTGCTATTGTTTTTGCTGGTGGAAGCGGAAAAAGGATGAAAACACATGGATTGCCAAAGCAATTCTTGAAAGTTGAAGGGAAGCCAATTATAATAAAAACTTTGGAAAATTTTGAAAAAAATCCAAATATTGATAAAATTTATATATCTTGTAAAGAAGATTGGATTGATTATCTAAAAGAAGAAATAGAAAATTACCATATATCTAAAGTTGCTAAAGTTGTTCCTGGAGGAGAGAGCGGACAAGACTCTATATATAATGGACTAAAGGCAGCAAGTGAAGAAAATCCAAAAGATTCTATTGTTTTAATTCATGATGGAGTTAGACCATTTATTACTCAAGAATTAATTAATAATAATATTGAGGATGTAAAAAAATATGGTTCATCCATAACATCAACACCTTGTTATGAAACAGCCATAATAAGTGAAGATGGAGAAAATGTAGAAGAAGTTCCAAATAGAGATATAATGTATACAGCCCAAGCTCCACAATGTTTTTATCTTGGAAAAATAGTGGAAGTTCATGAAAAAGTAAGAAAAACTGAAAGCAAATATGATGGTATTGTAGATTCATGTAATTTAATGAGAAAAAACGGATATGATGTACATATTACAATAGGTAATAGAAACAATATAAAAGTAACAACACCTACAGACTATTATGTTGTACAAGCTTTATATAAATATGAAAAAGATGAAGAGAAAAGTCAAAAAGAATTAAATCCTGTAATTGAGAAAGATATAGAGGATATATTAAATAATAAAATTAACTTTAAAAAGTTAGAAAACAGTACGGTTCTTATTACAGGAGCAAGTGGAATGATTGGAAGCTATTTAATGTACACATTAGCAGCTTTAAATGATTTGCAATCATACAATATTAAAATTGTTGCATTAGTTAGAGATAAAAACAAAATACCAATGTATTTAAAGGGAAGACCTGATATTATTGTGCTAGAGCAAGACGTATGTGAAAGAATTATGTTTAACGAAAAGATTGATTATATTATTCATGCTGCAAGTCCTGCAAGTCCAAAAATAATGAGGGAAAAACCAGTAGATACAATTATGGCAAATACTATTGGAACATTTAATACGTTAAAACTTGCTAAGAAGAATAATGTGCAAGCGTATTTATACATTTCATCAAGAGAAGTTTATGGAGAGCCATATGAAGGACAAGAAAAATTTGATGAAAAAACATATGGTTTTGTTGATCCATTGCTTCCACGTTCATGTTATCCAGAGGGAAAAAAGGCAGCAGAAACAATGTGTGTTTCATTTAAAGAACAATATGGATTAAATGTAAAAATTGCAAGACCAGCTCATACTTATGGACCTGGAATGTCAATTTATGATGGAAGAGTACAAGCAGATTTTCTTAAAAATGTAGTAAATAATGAAAATATTATTATGAAAAGTAAGGGAGAGGCAGTTAGAACTTATACATATATAAGTGATGTTATTTCTGGAATATTCTATGTGCTATTAAATTCTGATGATGTAGCTTATAACATGGCAGATGAAAATGCAAAAATTACAATAAAAGGACTTGCTGAATTGTTAGTAAGCTTATATCCTGAAAGAGGATTAAAAGTAGAAATGCAAATAGATGATGACCAAAAAGGATGTGCTCCATTTAAACTTGGAATTATAAATAGCGATAAATTAAAGAAATTAGGTTGGAGTCCTAAAATATCTCTTGAAGATGGATTTAGAAAAACAGTGGAGTATATAGAGAAAGAAGCACAAATTGAGCAAAAAAATTAGGAGGATTACAAAAGTGAATACAGCATACATAACAGACATATTTTGGGATAGAATTTACTTAAATATAATAATAAAAACAGAAAATTTCGAAATTGGCGAAGTTGTTTTATTTAAAAAAGGTAAAATATGTGAAAGATTTAAGACAGAAAAAATTGAAAAAGACAAATATAAGGTCATAATAAATATCACAAATATAAATAATGCAAGAATGCTTGAAGATGGTACATATAGTTTTAAATTTTATAATGAACCAGAAGAAGAATATAAAATTACAAAAGATGGAGAGCAAAGAGAATGGAAGGAAGAGGAAAAATATACGAATTTTTATATCACAAATGAGCTTGGATACAGATTAGAGTCATTAGATAAAGTTTTTAGATATAAAAATTATTATGCATATACATTAAACTTTTTTGTAAAGAAGTCTAATGAGGATTTTTTAACTGTTCATATGAAATCAATGTTTATGGTTGCAGAAAAAATGCCAACTAAACTTAGGTTGAAAAAGAAGCTTATTAGATTTGCAAAAAAGACCTTTAGATGTATGTACAAAGTATTTGATTTTCTACATCCAAATAAAAGTAAAAAAGTACTGTTAATGTCAGAGACAAGGAGCCCAATAAGTGGAAATTTGAAAGCACTTGATGAGCAAATAAGAAAAAGGGGAATTAATGATGAATACAAAATATCATATTCATTTTTTAAATCGTTAGAACTTAGTAACATCAGACTTTTGTTTAAATGGGTAGGGCTTGCATGGAAGATATCAAAACAAGAAACGATTTTTATAGATGATTATTCTCCAATATTTAAATACATTGATTTAAACAAAAAGAAAGCTAAGCTTGTTCAAGTGTGGCATGCAGGAGTTGGATTTAAATCAGTAGGATATGCAAGATTTGGATTTGCTGGACCTGAACCATATAATAGTTGTCACAGAAAATATGATTATGCTATAGTTGGAGCAAAAGGATTAATTCCAGTTTATTCAGAAGTATTTGGAATTGATAAAGAAAAAATATTACCATATGGACTTCCAAGACTTGATAACTTTTTAGATAAAGAAAGAATAGATGTTACCGTTAGAAAATTGCACAATAAATATCCAGTTTTAAAAGGAAAAAAAGTTATCCTTTTTGCTCCTACATTTAGAGGAAAGGGACAGAAAAGTGCAAGCTATCCATGGAGCAAAATTGATTTAGAAAAGACATATGAATTATGTAAAAAGGATAATTATATTTTTGTATTTAAAATGCATCCATTTATAAGAAAAAGAATAGAAATACCAGAAGAATATAAAGAAAGAATTATAGACCTAAGCGACTACAGTGACATAAATGATTTGCTATATTTAGCTGATATTTTAATAACAGATTACTCATCTACAATATATGACTTTAGCATGCTAAAAAGACCAATTTTATTTTATACTTTTGACATAGAACAGTATGAGCTTATAAATAAAGTACATAGACCTATTAAAGAGTACGCACCTGGAAAAGTTTGCTTAACATATGATGAATTGCTTGAAGCAATTGAAAATAAGGATTTTGAAATTGAAAAATTACAAAGATATTTGAAGGAAAATTTTGATGAACACAATAAAAAATCAACAGATATGATAATTGATAATCTTATTTTAAAAGGGGAAAAGAATGATTAAAAGAATATTTATCTTTATGGCTAACTTTATATATATGTTTTTCAAAATACTACCAACCAAGAATAGAATTACTATGATTAGCAGACAATCAAACAATATTACTACTGACTTCAAACTTATGAAAGATAATTTTGAAAAAAATCATAAAGATATATCTGTAATTGTTCTTTGTCATAAACTTGAAGGTGGAGAAAAGGCATCTGTTAGAAATAAAATAGAATACATATTTCATTGTTTTAAGCAAATGTATTATATTTCAACTTCAAAAGTATTAGTGCTTGATTCATATTGCATACTGGCAAGTATTTTAAAACATAGGAAAAGTTTAAAGATAATACAAATATGGCATTCCATGGGAACTATGAAAAAATTTGGATATCAAATTTTAGGAATGCAAGAAGGAAGCAGTTTAAAAACAGCCCAAATAATGAAAATGCACAAAAATTATACATACGCATTTGCAAGCAGTGAAAACTATGCTAAATATTTAGCAGAGGGGTTTGGATGCAGTACAGATATAATAAAAATTTTTTCTTTGCCAAGAGTCGATTTACTTACAAGTAAAGAATATAAAGGGAAAATTTCATCAAGGATAATAGAATTGTATCCTAAGATTAGAGAAAAGAAGAATATTGTATATTGTCCTACTTTTAGAAAAAATGAGGACCAGATGCAAAAAGAAATTAAAAAGTTAATTGATGCAATTGACTACGAAAAATATAATCTGATTTTAAAACTTCATCCATTAAGTAAAATAAAAATCGATAATTCAAATGTAATATATGATAAATCATTTTCGAGTTTTGACATGTTATTTGTTGCAGATTACGTGATAAGTGATTACAGTTGCATAATCTATGAGGCAGCAATATTAAACATACCATTATATTTTTGGACATTTGATTTTAATCAGTATATTGGAGCGAGAGGAGTTACTTTTAATTATAAAAAGGAAGTACCTGGTCCTGTATGTAGGGATATAAATAAAATAATAAATTCAATTGAAAATGAAAAATATGATATGAAAAAATTAGAAAATTTTAGAAAAAAATATGTTACTAATATTGAAAATTGTACTGATAAAATATGTGATTTTGTATACAAATTAATGCAATAAAGGGGAAAATATGAAAGAAAAAAAGGAATATAAACTTTTAAAAAATATATTAGCTTATACTGCTTTCTTTACAGTTATAGTTGCTTTTTTAATATATATTTTTTTGAAAAACAACAAAAGTTTTATTTGGGGGGAAGATGGGTTAAATCAACACATCGTTACATTAAGTTACTTTAGAGAATTATTAATTA
>CAJMLO010000050.1 GCA_905214245.1 uncultured bacterium | reverse complement strand
TGGAAATGCTTTCAAAAATGGATAAGACTGAATT
This sequence comes from uncultured bacterium, assembly GCA_905214245.1. Lineage (GTDB taxonomy): Bacteria > Bacillota > Clostridia > TANB77 > CAG-508 > CALXVA01. The sequence goes on along the minus strand of CAJMLO010000050.1, from coordinate 7,922 downwards.
AGAGCAAAATTTAAATAAAGTTAGTAAAATTTTAAACTCTAAGGATGCTAACAGAGTAATAGATGAAATTAAGAAAAATACTAAAGAATAATTTTTAAATAGGAGGGGCATTATGAGTGACAATATGTCTAATTTAATGAATCAAATCAGTAACATGTTAAATAGTAACGAAATACCTGATGATATAAAAAATATGATGTCTAATTTAAGCAAGAGTCAAAAAGATAGCTCTACTTCCAATACAGCTTCTCCTAATGAAATATCTAATTCTAGTCAAGCACCTGATTTAGATATAGAAACAATAATGAAAATAAAGAAAATTATGGATTCTATGAAGGAAACCAAGAATGATCCAAGAGCCAATTTACTACGTTCACTAAAACCATATTTAAAAGATAGTAGGAAAGAAAAAGTTGAACAATACATACAGTTTTTAGGAATAGAAAAAGCATTTGAAACCTTTGGCTCCCTAGGCGGTGATAAGAAAAAATGATGTATTATTATTACCCTCCATTTTGCAGTCCGCAAATGCGACCTTCTTATTCTTATGCACCTAGATCATCACATAATCAAAATCTAAAAAATAATAATATTATACATAATCGTAAAAGCACACATTCCGTAAAAAATGATGTACATCCTAAAAAAGAAAAAAACGATGCATCTTTTTCAGATAATACCGTTCTTTTTGAAATTTTAGGAATAAAATTATATTTTGATGATTTACTTATAATCTGCTTAATATTCTTTTTATATACAGAAGGAGTTAATGATCAAATACTTTTTATTGCATTAATTTTATTATTACTAAGTTAGTGTATATAGTGAAAACAAGGCGACTTTAAGTCGCCCTTTGTTCTATATTACTCCAGTATCATTTCTCCACTTTCATTTAAATATGCAGATGTTTTAATTTGTCTTATTTCTGCTTCATCATCTTTTTCAATTTCTTTTACTATATCTGCTATTCTAAGTTGAAGTGAATCAATTTCTACAGCCTCTATAACTGCATCCCTATTTCCTTTTGCTCCTGCATGAGCAAGACCTCTAAGTTGGCCAAGTACTATTATGTTTTCTCCCGCAATTACTTGTGCTCCTGGATTTACATCTCCAATAATTACAAGACTTCCTTCAAATTCAATCTTCTGGCCTGAACGAAGTGAACCCTTATGAAACTTAGTTTCAGATGTTGCAATTTCTTTGTAAAAGCTCTTTTTTATTCCATGAAGTCCTAATTCTTTTGGACTGTCAAAATCAATTTGAACATCTATAAACCTTTTTATAAAATTCTGTATTTCATCCATTTCTTTGTTTTTTAATACTTTTCCAGTAATTAAAATTGGAGTTTTATCTTCCTTATATAAATTTTTAAGCTCTATGATTTTCTTTTTTAGGCTTGCCATTACATCCCTTTGCTCAGCATTTTCATCTACTCTTATAATTACTTGGTCTTTTTTCATACTAATAGTAATACTATTTTTCATTTTACATCTGCTTCCTTTCTTACATATGTCAGCATTAGTATCTATCTTACACTTTGAGTAGTTGAAGTTGCCTGTACATTTTCAGTAACTGATTTTGAATTCATTCCAAAATATTCTTTCATAATATCTCTTGCAACACCTGCTGTATATCCTCCAGTGCCGCCATGTTCAACAAGTACAACAACTGCAATTTCAGGATTGTCATATGGTGCAAATCCTACAAACCAAGCATGTGCATCCTTACCATCTCCCGTTTGTGCAGAACCTGTTTTACCGCCTACTTCAATATCAAAATTTGCAAAAGCAGAATATGCTGTACCACCCTCACTTGTAACGCCTTTCATACCTTTTAAAATTGCTTGCAAATTTGATTCTTTAACGTGTAAATCTTCTGTAGTTTCATTTTTTAATCCAAGTTTTTCATTTGTATATTTTTTTATTTCATCTTTTGAAACTTCACTTCCATCTGCTTTTATAACTGATTTAATAAGTGTTACGTCAATGTTCTTTCCACCATTTGAAAGCATGCTTACATATTTAGCCATTTGAAGAGGTGAAAATGAATTTAGTGTTTGACCGATTGCTGCAGAAAGCGTATCTCCTAAATACCAATCATCTCCATACATCTTCTTTTTATTCTCAGCTGTTGCAAGCACTCCACTTGTTTCATCTTGAAGTTCTATACCTGTTTTTCTTCCAAGGCCTAAATAACTTGCATATTTTGAAATACTATCAATTCCGACTCTATAGCCAATTTCATAAAAGAAATAATTACAAGAATGTTTTATGGATTGTGATACATTTAAATATCCATGGCCTCTTCTATAACTTGTATACATCCAACATACAGGATTTCCTCCTCTTGGATATACACCTGTATCATTTATTTTAGTACTTGTTGTAATTTTACCTGTTTCAAGTCCTGCAAGTGCTGTTGCCATTTTAAATGTTGAACCAGGTGCATAACTTCCACTAACCGCTCTATTATATAGGTTGCTTCCCTTTTGATATGAGTCATATACCCTTTGGCTAATTCCATTCGTAAATAATGCAGGTTCGTAATCTGGACAACTTGCAAGAGCTAATACTTCTCCTGTTTTTACCTTCATAACTACAACTGCACCTGATTTTGCATCTTTTTTCTTCTTTCCAAATTTTCCAGCTTGTAAATCTTTGATATTTTTTTCCAAAGCTTCTTCTGCTACTTTTTGTAAATTTGCATCAATTGTTAAAACCACGTCCGAGCCTGCCACAGCTTCTTTAGATACATACTCACTTGTTATGCTTCCATCAACTGCCATATCAATCTGCTTTACGCCATCTTCGCCCTTTAAATATTGTTCAAATATTTTTTGAATTCCTGTTTTACCAATAACATCATCATTTCTATATGTATCTTTTCTTGTTTTATATTCTTCTTCATTTATTGCTCCAACATATCCTAAAATATGTGACGCAAGATTTTTAGAAGTATATTTTACTATTGGCTCTGTAATAACATTCATACCAGGAAGACTACTACTTTGTTCTCTTATTTTCACAGCACTTTCTCTGCTGATACTACTTGCAATCTTTACAGATTTTGTTGAACTATATCCATTTCTTGTTATTTCATATCTAACTGCTATTATTTTTCTTGCCTTAGCACTATCACTCTCTGTAACTTCATATTTTTCTTTATAATAATTAAATACCTGTTCCGCAGAGAAATTCTCGTCTATATTATTACTTTTCTTCCATGACTTTTGGCTCTCCTCTGACGTATATGTAAAAGAATATGGATTAACATTTATAGGAAAATGATCTATGTAAGAATCTTTATTCTCTTCAAGAATCTGAACCATTTTTTCAATTGCATTATTTAAAGTTTCATCATTTGCTTTCGTTTTATAAATTTCAAGTCCAAATCCTGTTTCATTTGTTACAAGTTCAACTCCAGTTCTATCTTTAATAGAACCTCTTGCAGCTCTTAAAACAGATTCTCTTGTAAGTCTTGTATTTGATTGTTCTCTATATTCCTTCCCTTTAACTATTTGCAAATTAAATAATTGAAGAAGTAATATCACACCAATAATATAAATAAAAATTGTAATCAAATTATATCTCAGCTTCGTACTTTTTTCCGTTATTTTTACTTTCTTCAGAAATGATTCACCTTCTTTCTTTTATTTTTCCTAATATAACTACACAATATGTCTATTTTTGTACTACTTATTCACATCTTCCACATGTTTTTATACCTTAAAAATATCGTGTTAATATATTTTTAGTTTTAAATGTATTTTCTATTGCATATCCAACTTTTTGAATAAGCGGATAAATTATAATTACAATAAGAATATTGTAAATTGCCTCTACTAAAAGGATTTTCAAAAAAGCATATATTTCTATCTGTAATCCCATTCTAAATATGTAAAATAAATATAAGCAAATTTCGTAAAGAACTGTACTTCCAAACACCATAAGCATAATTGTAAATCTGCTTTCTTTAGAAAAATTTTTATCAAAATATTCTCCAAGGTATCCGACAAATGCAAGCAAAATCCCTGTCATTCCAACTGTTCGTCCTATAATCAAGTCTAAAATGATTCCAAATATAAAACCTAAAACAACTCCTATTTTTTTACCTGCAAATAATCCAACAAATAGTACTAATATTATAAATAAATTTGGTTTAATTTTTGCAATAGTAAACCATGAAAAAAAGTTAGCCTGTAAAAAATACACTATAAAAAAAGTAATTATAATTCCTACTATTGTTATAGTTTTTTTCAATCTATATCCTCCTTTTAATTTGTAATAACCAAAACTGTTGCAAGTTTTGAAAAATCAACTGCTGTTTCAACTGTTGCATATCTATCTGTCGGGTTTTTTGTATTGTACACTTCTTTTATTGTTCCAATATGTATTCCCTTTGGATAAATTCCACCAAGTCCAGATGTCTCAACATTATCTCCTTGAAGTACTGTTGCATCTGTAGGAATATATGTTGCCTTTAATTCTCCACTGTTTTCAAGTGTACCCTGAACAATTATCGTATCCTTTGTTGTACTTATGGTACTTGTAACAGCTGTTGCTGTATCGATTATTGTTTGTACTTTTGCTGTGTGGTCTGTAACAGATATAACATGTCCAACTAATCCTTCATCTGCAATAACTGTCATATTTTCTTTTATACCATCTTTTTCGCCAACATTTATAACCACAGTATTACTATAATTGCTAATATCTTTGTTTATTACATATGCAGGCATTGTAGTATAATCCTTGTATTTATCTTTTAAATTCATATATTCTTTTAGTGTATCATTCTCAGATTTAACAATTTCATATTCACGAAGTGATTGCTCAAGTTCACTATTTTTCTTCTTTAAATTTTCATTCTCTTCTTTTAAATTATTTATATCTTGAAAAAAGCTATCATTTCCTGTTAATTTTCCCTTTAAATATGTAAGTCCATTCTGAATTGGCATAACCAATGTACTTACAATATTTTCAACATATGACATTTTTGCAATATCTGTATTTGTAATAACAACAAGAAATATTAATATGATAATTGTAATTATAATTCCAATAATACCTGTTTTCTTCTTTCTATACATTCAATATCTCCTAGATTTATTTTCTTCTTCTCGCATTAATAAGCACTGTTTTCAATCTTTCTAAATCTTCAAGTGTTTTTCCTGTGCCTTTAACAACACAATCAAGTGGCTCTTCTGCAACATATACAGGCATATCAGTTTTTTCTGATATTAATTTATCTAGATTTTTTATAAGTGCTCCTCCTCCTGCTAAAACAATACCCTTTTCCATAATATCAGATGCAAGTTCTGGTGGTGTTTTTTCAAGCGTAAGTTTGACTACATCAACTATTTTACTTATGCTTTCCTTCATTGCCTCTTCAATTTCTGATGATGTAACTGTAATTGTTTCTGGAAGTCCACTTGATAAATCTCTACCTCTTACTTCCATACTTGCTTCTGACATCAATGGCATTGCACATCCAATTTCTTTTTTTATTTGCTCAGCTGTTGTTTCTCCAATTGCTAAATTTCTTTCTCTTTTTACATGATTAACTATATCTTCATCTAAATCGTCTCCTGCAATTCTAATAGAATTACTAACAACAACTCCTCCAAGTGAAATAACTGCAACTTCTGTAGTTCCTCCACCAATATCAACGATAATATTTCCACTTGGTTCTGCTATATCCAGATTAGCTCCAATCGCTGCGGCCATAGGTTCTTCAATTAAATATACTTCTCTTGCTCCTGCTTGAAGTATTGCTTCTTCAACAGCTCTTTCTTCAACTTCTGTGATTCCCGATGGCACTCCAACAACAACTCTCGGCTTACCAATACTATATCTTCTACAAATTTTATAAATAATATTTTTAAGCATTAACTGTGTAGCTGTAAAATCTGCTATAACTCCATCTTTCATAGGTCGTACTGCCCTTATTTTTTCAGGAGTTCTACCAAGCATCTCTTTTGCCTCAAATCCTGTTGCAAGTATGTTTCTTGTACTTGTATCTATTGCTACAACAGAAGGTTCATTTAAAATAATTCCTTTTCCTTTTAAAGTAACAAGAATATTTGCTGTTCCTAAATCAATTCCTATATCCTTTGAACCTAAATTAAATAAATTCATATTATCCTAATTCCTTTCTTCTTTGATGTCTTTTAAACGAATTCAAAAAAATACTCTCAAATCTGCAATCCCCAATGACAATATGATCTAACAATTCTATACCCATAAGGGATGCAGCCTGTCCTAATCTATCTGTAAACTCAATGTCTGCTTTACTTGGAGTTGGATCACCACTTGGATGATTATGCACAATTACAATTTTTGGTGCACCTATTTTTATAGCTTCAGCTAAAGCATCTCTCGGCTTTAGTATGGCTGAATTATCAGTTCCTAAACATATGTCCACTATTTTAATAACTATATTTTTAATGTTTAGTATAATAACTTTAACTACTTCTCTTTTTTCGTATTTTAATTCATCCATAAGTAATCTCGCAATATCATCAGGACAATTTATCTGAACTCTTGGGAGTTCAATTGGTCTTGATATTCTTTTAGCAATTTCACACACTGCCTTTAATTGTATTGCTTTTACTTTACCAATTCCCTTTATTTTCATAAACTCTTGGATAGACATATCTTGTATAAATCTCAAACTATCACTATTCTTGTTCTTCATCGAAAGTATTTTTTGTGCAGTATCAAGAGAACTTTCATCTCTCGTACCACTTTTTATAATTATTGCAAGCAGTTCTGCATTTGATAACGTATCTGCTCCATACATTTCCAATTTTTCATAGGGCCTTTCTGACATTGGAAGTTCCTTCATTTTTACTGTCACTATATTCTTCCTTTCTATACGCCCCCGAAATTACTATTATTACACTTTTCTATAAATAAATATAGCTAGTACCATACCAATAATGCTTGCTATGTTTATTTTAAACATTAGTCCAAATGTTAATTGTATTACATTTAAGTCTAATTTTATTGGAGTTGAAAATCCAAATGATTCTCCATATGAAAGCCACCATAAAAAGTCTACCTTAGATGCCAAATCTCCAAGTAATCCTCCAACTACTATGCCACATAATATGAATACAATTAATATCCATATGTTTTTTTCTCTTGTTGCCATTCTTATTTCCTCCTTATTCATAATCAACTATTTATATATAATCAATTATTTTTCGTTTACTTCACTTAGGGATATACCCTTTTCCCAATATTTTTTCTTCCATAGTATTATATATGGAAATATCTTTTTTTTCAATACATACCGGAAATATTTTCTATTTATTTTTAAGTTTTTTTGTGATAAAATATATTTAAGTTTATTTACAATTAAAAACGTTTGTGTTATATTAATTAGTACCTTTTACGAAAACAAATAATATTATATATCAAAAATATTGGAGGTTATTACATGAAATTTGAAAAACTCAGCGAAAATAAAATAAGGATTACATTAACTCCAGGTGATTTTGAAGAAAAACATATAGACTTTCAAGACTTTATGTCTAATCCATTAGAATCACAGGATTTATTTTTAGATATTTTAGAAGAGGCTAAATCTCAAATTGGATTTAATACTTCTGATTACCGTGTAAAAATAGAGGCTCTCGCTATGATAGATGGAGATTTTGTAGTAAATGTTACAAGAGCTCGTGAGCCTAATATAGAGAAAAGTTCTTCAAATTCTTCTACTGAAAGAAGAAAATTTAAAGTAAAAAGAAAAGCTAAAGCTCCAAAAGTAGAGCAAGCTGTATATAAATTTGAAACATTTGATGATTATTGTAATTTTACCGAGTATCTATTTAAATCAAATTTAGACAAGAGCTATCAAATAGCTAAAAAAATAATTACATATCAATATCAAAATAAATATTATTTAGTATTTTATAA
>CAJMLO010000049.1 GCA_905214245.1 uncultured bacterium | reverse complement strand
TAGCCGTGGTATTACACTTATTGCGCTTGTTGTAACTATTGTAGTTTTGATAATCCTTGCAACTGTAAGCATCAATACAGTGCTAGGAGATAATGGAATAATAAAAAGAGCGCAAAAAGCAAGAGATTCATATCAAAATAGTTCAACATCAGAAGATGAACATATGAAACAGCTTGCAAATGAAATGGCTGAGTATGATGAAGATAATACTACTAAAAATCCTACAGCTGGAACAACAGTTGCAAAACCTGGAACATGGACAAGCAGTCAAGTTACACCAATAGCAGATGGAAATGGAGGAACAGTGCCACTTCCAAGTGGATTTTATTATGTAGGAGGAGATATATCAACAGGGCTAGTTATATCAGATAAGCAAGGAGACACAATGAGTGCTTCTGGAACAAGCATGGGAAATCAATTTGTGTGGATACCTGTATCAAGTGAAGCTGATTTGACAAGAACAGAATTTAACACAAAAGGACAACCTACAACAGGATTGGATACAGGTTATACAGAACCATATGAAAATGGATATTCAACAGAGGAAAGTGAATATACAACAATGAAAACGCAGGTATTAAAATATGGAGGATTTTATATAGGAAGATTTGAAGCTGGTGTAAATAGTACTACATTAAGAACAAAAGTTACAACAGCGCAAACAGTGCTATGTAAAAAAGGAGTAGCTCCATATAACTATGTGCCATGGGGCAAAGCAATGAATGATGCGAGTGAAGTTGAAGGACAAAGTGGAGCAGTATATCTTGCCAAAAACTTTGCTAGTCAACATAACTATACAAGTGTAACAAGTACATTAACATATGGATGTGAGTGGGATGCAATGTGTAGATATATAGGAGATAGTCAAAGAACAACACCTAAAAAATCTAGACCAGAACTTACAGGAAGTGTTAGCACAGATGTATCAAAAAATATATATGATCTTGCAGGAAATTGTTTTGAGTGGACAATGGAGGCCTTCGGTACGGATGGTCGTTTTGGGCGCGGGGGTGATTACTACGGTGCTGGTCCAGTCAGCGATCGTTACTTCGATGATCCGGCTGGCAGCGACGACAACTACTCATTCAGGCCCACACTTTACATAAAGTAACCCTGAACGCTAATAGCGACCAAACAATAATATAAGGAGGGTATGATACTTAGTATCATACAAAAATAGCTATGGAAAGAAGAAAAACAGTTATTGTAACAGGTGGATCAAGAGGAATAGGAGCAGGAATTATACAATTTTTAGCAGAAAAAAATAAATATAATATTGTATTAAATTATAATAAATCTGAAGAGAGTGCAAGAAAAATAAAAGAAGAATTAAATAGCAAGAAAATAGATATTGAAATATTTAAAGCTGATGTTTCAAAAAGAGAAGAAGTAAAAAAATTAATTGAATTTACATTAAATAAATTTAATAATATTGATGTATTGATTAATAATGCTGGAATATCACAAACAAAGCTGTTTACAGATATAACAGATGCTGATTGGAACAATATGATTCAAACTAATTTAAATAGTGCATTTTATTGCAGTCAAGAAGTGCTTTCTAACATGATACATAATAAACAAGGATGTATTATAAATATTTCTTCAATATGGGGAGTAGAAGGTGGTTCATGTGAAGTACATTATAGTACAGCAAAAGCTGGAATTATTGGATTAACAAAGGCTCTTGCAAAAGAAGTAGGACCATCTAATATTAAAGTAAATTGCATTGCCCCAGGAATGATTGACACAGATATGAATAAAGAATATTCAAAAGAAGATGTACAGGAGATAATAAATGAAACACCTCTTGGAAAAATTGGTAGACCAATTGATATTGCAAGATGTGCGTATTGGCTAATTGAAGATGAATTTACAACAGGTCAAGTTATTTCTATAAATGGTGGATGGAATTAAAAAAAGAGGGATGATACCCTCTTTTTTTAATGTTCATATTCGTATATTTTTGTTAACGCATTTGTATAATTTTCAAAGTTTTCTTTTGCGATTGATCTCATTTCGAAATATTTAAATGTAACATAAGACAAAACTATAATAAGTAATATGATTAAAGTAATAAATATTTTATTTGAATTTTTCATATAAATTCTCCTTAATCTTCGTTATTAACTTTTCTTTTATAATTTCCTGATATGATTTTTGGTAAGTATGTAACAATTTTATAAATTGCAAGTCTAATTTTTTTACTCCAAATATATGATTTTCTTAATCCTCTTGGAGCATCAAGCCTTTTATCATCAGCAACAACAAGTGCAAGTTCAACCTTTTCTATAGGAAAAATATAATTTTCGTTATTATTGTTATCCCATACATTGTTATTATCTCTAAAGCAGAAATTTAATGTGTCTGCAGATTCAAGGTTGATTTCTGCTTGAAAGCCTAAATCACTTTTTACCATTTTTATTTCATTTAAATTATCCCAGTTAAGTCCAAAACCATAGTGAATATATACTTCTTCACTATTTTCTTGAAATAACTTACCTGTATATGAAATTTTAACACATGAATTTTCTACTAATTTATCTGTGTTAAAGAAAATGTTTTTTACTAACTCCATCTTTAATCTCCTTATTTATCTCTTGTATAATTTGGTACAATAAATTATATTATTAAAAAATAAAATATTCAATAGTTTTTTACAAAATATTTGTAAATTTTACAAAATAATTCCTGTATCTGTTCCAACAATTTTACCAATTATATTAAATTTATCTCCATCATATATTGATATTTCTTCTAATTCTCTTTTTTCTGGTCTTAATACAAGTTTATCACGTCTTACAATAAATCTTCTAATTAAAATCTTGCCATCATAGTCAAATACGCCAATATCACGGTTACTTAAAGGTGAATTTAATTCTACAAATGCGTATACACCTTTAGGAAGTTTTGGCTCCATACTGTCATCAGGAATTTTTATTGCAATTGCTGCACCTGGAAGTGATGCAGGACATTCCATAAAAGAATGTATTGTATCTACTGCAAGAACCTGATTGTATGAAATATGATTTGGTGCTTTGTAGTATTCTTGGTCATCTGTTAATTCTTTATCATATGTGTACATTAATGGTTGATAAGGTATTTCTAAAGCTTTACAAATGGTTTTTAATGCTCTGTGACTAGGATTTCTTTCTTCTTTTTCTATATGTGTAAGATGTCCAATATTGATTCCTGTTTTGTCAGCAAGTTTTGTTTTAGTTAATTTTTTTTCTTTACGAATTCTTGCTATCATATCACCTATCATAAGTATTACCTCTTTCTCCATAAATTTACTTCATTATACATAAAAACCAAATAAATGTCTAGTGAAAATAGTATTTTTTTGTAAAAAAGAGTCTAAAAGAAATATTGCAGAAAAATAAGAAGTATGGTAATATTATTTTATCTTAAAGTATAAAATATTTGCAAGGGAGAAAAACATATGGATGAAGAAAAAAAAGATATAGAAAAATTGGTTGAAGATGCAAAAAAAGCAGTAGAACAAGAATTAAATCAAAATGAAGAGCAAGAAAAACAGGTACAAAAAGACGATAGTAAAATTGCAAGTACAGAAGAAAAAAATGAGTATAAACCTGTAAAAATTAAAAAGAAAAAAAGCATTATTCCAATAATAGTTATAACTGTTTTAATATGTGCTATTTTATTTTTATCTGTAATATTTGCCCTTATAAATATAAATAATGATAAAATATTATCAGGAATAAGTATTATGGGGATAGATGTATCAAAACTTACAACTCAAGAGGCTACTGATAAATTAAATGAATTGATACAATCTAAATGCGAAGATGATATTACATTAAAATATGATGATTATGAAACAAGCATAAATGGAAAACAAATAAATGCAAAATTTGATGTAGATAAAGCTGTAAATGAAGCATATAACACAGGAAAAGGTGGAAATATCTTAGTAAATAATTATAATATATTAATTACGCAAATACTAAAAAAAGATATTTCTATGGATTTATATTATGATGAAGGACTTTTAAATACAGCAGTAGAGGATGCATCATCTAAAATACCGGGTGCCGTTCAACAAAGCAGTTATTATGTAGAAGATGACAATGTAATAATTGTAAAAGGAAAATCTGGTGTAAAAATACAAGATGATACAATGAAACAGGAAATTGTATCTGCAATGAAAAAAATAGAAGAAAAAAATATAATTATTACAATACCTGTTGAAACTGTAGAGCCAGATGCAATTGATGTTGAAAAAATAAGAAATGAAATATACAAGGAGCCACAAGATGCGTATGTTTCAACTAATCCGACAACAGTACATACACATGTTAATGGTGTTGATTTTGGTATTTCAATTGATGAAGCAAAAAAATTACTTGAAGAAGATAAAGAAGAATATAAAATTCCTTTAAAAATAACAGTGCCAAAAGTTAAAGTTGAAAATCTTGGAGAAAAAGCATTTCCGGATTTACTTGCAACATATACAACAAGGTATGATCCAACCAATAAAAACAGAAGTAATAATTTAACAATTGCCGCAAATAAAATAAATGGAACAATTTTGATGCCTGGAGAGACATTTTCATATAATAAAGTAGTTGGAGCAAGAACAATAGAGGCAGGATATAAAGAAGCTGGTGCATATGCTGGAGGAAAGGTTGTGCAAGATGTAGGTGGAGGAATATGTCAGATATCTTCTACAATATATAACACAGCATTGCTTGCAAATTTGGAAATAGTAGATAGAAGTAATCATCAATTTTTAACATCTTATGTACCTGTAAGTAGAGATGCGACTGTAAGTTGGGGAGGACTTGATTTTAAATTTAAGAACACAAGAACATATCCAATAAAAATAGTAGCATCAGCTAAAAACGGACTTGCAAAAGTTAGTTTTTATGGAATAAAAGAAGAAACAGAATATGAAGTTGTAATACAGTCTAAAACGGTATCATATATACCATATACGGTTAAATATATAGAAGATAGCAGTTTAGCTAAGGGAAAAGAAGTAGTATCTCAATCAGGCTACAATGGATGTAAGAGTGAAGCATATAGAGTTTTAAAATTAAATGGAAAAGTAGTTTCTAAAACTTTACTATCAAGAGATACTTATGATCCTATGCAAAGAATTATAAGAAGAGGAACAAAGAAAACAATTACTAAAAAGAATGATACTAAAAAAGATGAAAGTGCAAATAAAGTAAAAAATACACAAAGTAATGTTGTTGATGGGGAAAATTAAAGGAAAAAACAAGCATATGATGTAAATTCATATGCTTGTTTTTTAGGATAAATTGGACTGGCCGAGGGGTATATAGTAAAATTGCTTTTCTTACAACCATTCTCCAACTTTTTTAATATATATTTTCTTAACGAATTGTACAAGTACAACATAAAGAGCTGTTAAAGCAAGTACAATTAAATAATAACAAAATGGTAATATTTCAAAATGGAATGATGAAATATTATGAAGTAGTATAGGTGTTAAAATAGTACCTATAATTGTTACTAAAGTAAGTTTTATTAGCATCGGACTAGCTTTTGATTCAATAAATGGAATTTTTGAAGTACGTACAAAGTGAATAATTAATGTTTCACTAATTAGGCACTCAATAAACCATGCTGTTTGGAAATATGTTTCAGATGCAACAGAATTATATCCAAGTATAAACCAAAATGCTAAGAATGCGAGAACATCAATTATTGAGCTTACTGGGCCCATAACATTCATAAATGTTCCAAGTCCTTTTGTGTCCCACTTTTTAGGCTTTATTAAAAATTCTTCATCAACATTATCATATGGAATTGCAATTTGTGAAAAATCATATAAAAAGTCTTGTATTAGCATTTGAATTGGAAGCAGTGGTAAAAATGGTAAGAATATACTTGCAATAAATATACTAAATACATCACCAAAGTCTGAGCTTAATGCCATTTTCATATATTTTATGATATTTCCATAAACTTTTCTTCCTTCTATAACACCATTAAATATAACATTTAAGTTTTTTTCAAGTAAAATAATGTCACTTGCTTCTTTTGCAATATCGGTTGCAGTGTTAACGCAAATTCCAACATCAGCATTATGTAGTGATGGAGCGTCATTTACGCCATCTCCCATGTATCCAACTACATGTCCATTATTTTTTAGTGTTTTTATTATTCTTTCTTTTTGAAGTGGATTCATTCGTGCAAATACATTTACATTTTCTACCTCTTTTGCAAGCTCTTCATCAGATAATTTATCTACATCGGTTCCAATTAATATCTTTTCATTTGGAATTCCAACTAAATTGCAGATGCTTTCAGTTGCATATTGATTGTCGCCAGTTAGTATTTTTGTTGTAATTCCGTATTTTTTTAATTTTTTAATAGTTGATTTTACATCTTTTTTTGGTGGATCTAAAAATGCTACAAACCCTATAAATGTCATATCTTTTTCATCATCACTACTAAAAATATCTTTTCCTCTATATTCACGTTTTGATGCAAGAGCAATTACTTGCATACCTTGCCTTGCAAGAGACATAGCATTTTGATTTATGTTTTCTATTAATTCTTGTGTCAAAGGTTTATTTTCAGAATCAATTTTTACGCTTGTGCAACTTTTTAGTATTTCTTCTAATGCACCTTTTGTGATTATTCTATAGTGATCATCATGTTTTACAACAACGCTCATCTTTTTTCTTATATAATCAAATGGAATTTCATCAATTTTTTCATATCCTGTAACTTTGTCTTTGATATCGTGTTCATTTGCATAAGCAATTATTGCTTTATCTACTAGGTTTTTCATGCCTGTTCCATAATAGCTATTTAAAAATGCATACTCAAGTATTGATAAATCTTCCTTGCCATTTACATTAATATATTTTTGCAAGATAATTTTATCAAGTGTTAAAGTACCTGTTTTGTCTGTGCAAAGTACATCTATTGCTCCAAGATTTTGAATTGATTGAATATTTTTTACAAGAGTTTTCTTTTTTGCAAGAGTTTTTGTTCCTTTTGTTAAATTTACATTTACAATCATAGGTAGCATAGTTGGAGTAATTCCAACAGCTACTGAAAGAGCAAATAAGATAGCTTCGAGTAGGTCTTTGCGGATAAATGCGTAAATAACAAATACTGCAATTGAAACAACAAGCATATATTTTATTAATAATTTGGTTATATTATTCATGCCTTTTTCAAAGTTTGTTGTTTCTCTTTTATTGTCAATTTGCTTTCCCATACTTCCAAGATAAGTAGAAAAACCTGTGTTTATAACTATTGCTGTTGCACTTCCACTTATAACGCTGGTACCCATTAAGCATATGTTTGAAAGTGAAAATATTTCATCTGTGTCTGTAAAATTGGCTGTTTTTTCTATAGGTGCACTTTCGCCTGTAAATACAGATTGATTTAAAAACAGGTCTTTATTTTCGAGTATCATAACATCTGCTGGAATGATTGAACCAGCATTTAGGTGAACAATATCACCTTTTACGACGTTTTCTGTTCTAATAGTTTGTTCTTTAGAATTTCTTACAACAGTTGCAGTAGAAAACATTTTGCTTTTTAGTTCTTGATTAAATTTATATGTTGAATAATCCTGAAAAAATCGTATCATTGCACTTGCAAGACCAATTGCCAAAATTATTATTGTACCAAGATTGTCGTCTCCAACGAATTTATTTATAATAGCGAGAATCACAAGTATTAAAATAAATTTATCTTTAAATGAATTTACAAAAAAGTAAAACCATGAATGTTTTTCATCTTTTACAACTATATTTTCTCCATCTTGTTCAAGTGTTTTATTTGCTGTTTTTGTAGCTAGGCCAGTTTCTTCATTTGAATTAAATTTTTCTAAAACTTCTTCTTTTTTTAGTTTTGCTATATCTTTGTATTTTTTTACTATTTCATCATCATTATTGTTTATTAATTTTCTATTTTTTAGTTTGTTTTTTATAAAAAATAATCGTATCATATTTTATCTCTATTTTTCAATCTCCTTTATCAAATCTTCTGTAGTTAAAGTGTAGGTTAGTCAATCATTTGTCACAAATTATTTAAAATAAATACTTTGAGCAC
>CAJMLO010000048.1 GCA_905214245.1 uncultured bacterium | reverse complement strand
ATTAAACAAGAACAAATTAACATCTAACACAAGAAAATGAAAGACTTCTTTGATTAAGAATTCCCTCATTTTTTTTTTAATAATCTTATATTAATTATATTAAAAACTATTTTCCTTATTATTTAAATTACATTGGCATAATTGCACTTGCAATTGGATATCCAATAAATGTTGCCACAAGAATTATAACAAACATCATCAAAAATCCATATTTAAGCAAGCTTGTAGAATCAGACCATCCAGATGAACCTGCTACTGCAACATATGGCATTGCAGGAGGAGCAGCTGATCCAGTTGAAGCAATAAGTCCAATTACTGCAGTAATTGCTGCTGCATTTAGTGCTCCGTTAGATGCAAGTGCAACAGGAACTGCAAGTGTAGGTACTAATTGAGCTGTAACCATGTGTGATGAAAGATTTGATTGTAGTCCTGCCCAGAATGAGAACAATAATATTAATGACACAGTAGAAAGTCCTGCTGTCATAGGTGCAATAGAATCTGATAAAAATGTTGTAAGTCCTATTGCTTTATTTGTCATTGCAGCACCAAGTGCAAGTGTAGCAGAAGCCATTATAATACTTGGCCATGAAACACCTTTTACCATTGCCTCATTAATATTAATTAATGGTTTACCATCATAATTTAAAATTGATAAAACAATAATTCCAAATAGAGGTGGCATTGCTGTTCCTAAACTACTAATCCATGTAAATACATCTGCAATAACTTTAATTGAACTTGTTTTTAATAGGCTTGGTAATACCCAAAGTGCAATAACAATAATAAACATTGCAAGTACTTTCTTTTCTCCCTTATTTGCTTTTGGAATTTCTTTTTTCATTTCATCAAAGCTTGGAGAATTCAAATTTAATTCTTTTGTACTTGGTCTCATAATAAATCTAAATACCAACATCATAATTGCAAATATAATAATTCCTGTTGGAATTGCATAAATCATGTATTGGCCGTAGCTTATAGAACTTCCTGCAAGTGATTTAAACACACCCATTGAAAGTACTGGAAATACATGTGCAATTGGTGTCATACCTGATGATAAACTTGTGCAAAATACTAATCCCATCATAAGCATATTTGCATATTTATTTCCTTTTTTTAGACCTAATACATTATATATTTCTTCAAGTATTGGTAAAATTACAAAATATAAAACAGTTGGTGACATGAAACATCCAATTACAATTACTGCTAAAAAGAAGCAAGTTGCAAATCTCCAAGGAGATTTTCTAGCAAATTTACTTGTTACAAATCCAAGTGCAATTTTCTTAACATATCCTGTTTGAGAAAATGCATATGTGAACATAAATGTAAATAGTAAAAATGCAAATGTTTCATTTCCAAATGAATTTTGAAGTGTTGTTTTTATCCCAAGTGATGGAACAAAAGCAAGTGTTGCTAAGCATAGTAAACTTGGCCATCCTATACCTACCATAATCCATAAAAATAGTACAGATATAAAGATACCAAGAACCTTCATTCCATCAGCACTTAGCCCTGATGGAGGTGTAGCCATAAAGAATATGGCAATAACTAAAAGAGCAATAAGAGTACAAACAACTTCTTTTTCTCTTTTTGTCATAAATGTTGATTTTTTCTTTTTTGTTTCTTCCATATCAAACATCCTTTGTATCAAATTTAGATTTTTAATGAAAAATCTATAAAACTAATTTAGAAAAATAGTTTTTATACGTCTTATATTAATGCCCCTTGTTTAACAAGTTCATCTTGAACTGCTTTTACATCATAAGATGAATTATCTAAAGTTAAAGCTGCTGCAACTCCAGCTGCGTGGCCTGTTGCAAATCCTGTTCCCATTACACGAACAGATCCAAGAGCAAGTGAATCAGTAGAAATTGTTCTTCCTGCTGCCCATAAATTTCTAGCATCTTTTACTTTTAAACATCCCAAAGGAATTGAGAAATATTCATTATCTGGAATATGAGTATATTTAATTGATGTATTGCTCTTATGCATCTCTGGACTCCATGCACCTCTTGCAACACTATCATCGCTCTTAGGAGCCATAATAATTTCTTCTCCTTTAAGCATTTTATCTCCAATTATTCTTCTAGCCTCACGAATACCAACTGCAGGACCTGATGAAGAAATAATCATATCTCCAAATCCATCTAAATAATTTTTAAATGCCATCGCATAACTGTGAACTTGAGAGCGAAGTTCCATCTCTGTTTTAGTTAATGTTTCAGCATCAAGTGCAGGTACTATTGTACTTGGAATAGTACAATATCCATAAGTCTTATCAGGAATTTTAATAATTAATCCTGTCTCCTTTTTTATTTCAATTCCATTTTCTTTAGCTTTTTTCAAAGCTTCTTCAATATCTGATTTTAACACCTCTTTTGCAGGTATGTTATCAATTCTAAAAGGTAATGAAGATTGTTGAACTTTGCCTTCATTATCTCCCCAATTAGTTTTAATTCCCGCAAAATGAACTAAGTTTGCATTTCCAGAAGCATCAACAAAAGATTTTGCTTTAACTGTAAATGTTCCCTCATCATCTGTACACTTGATTTCTTCAATCAATCCATTATTATTTACAACCTCATACATTTGAGCATGTAAAAAATATTCTACAGAACTTTCTTTAAGCATTTCATCCATAACAAGTTTTACATATTCTGGATTAAAAGAAACTGAAACATTTCCAGTAGATTTAGATGGTCTTGGATGTATATTGGTTCCATAAGCTTCTAGTCTTTTTAGAACTTCTCCACCAATTCCTTCTACTACTTGGTCATAATTTTCTCCTCTTGTAAAAAATCCACAATAAGCTGTAACTTGTGAATTTGTAGCTTGTCCACCAAAATATGGATTTCTCTCTATCAAAACAGTTTTAGCACCAGCTCTAGATGCACCAATTGCTGCTGCAACTCCTGCTGCTCCACCGCCTAGCACAGCTACATCACATTCAATATGTCTTTGCATAAGATTCCCTCCTTAAAATAAATTTATATATCCAAATTATACCATATAAATTTATTTTTTAATCCTAAAATTTAAAATGATATATTTTTGTAACATTTTTGTAATATTTTTGTAACAATTTTGCAACAAAAAAGTGATGATTTATTTTTTAACCATCACTTTTTCTTTATTTAGATTTAATATCAATATACATTGCATCTATATATGGTACTGTAATTGGGCTTCCAAGTACAGATTCATATGTATATGTTCCCATTGACTTACCATATAGAGTAATAATATCATCTTCTAGAATCCTACTTTCAGAACTGCTTGAGTATTTATATTTTACAAGTATGGTATCTTCATAATATGTTTCATTTAAATATTCATATCTTTTTGCAGTTACATTTACTCTAAGTAGTAAATTATTTTTATCTTCCATAACTTGTATAACCTCTCCAGTAAATGTATAATCTTTTCCCTTATACATATTAGGATTTCTTGCCAAAGACTTATAATCTATTTTTGAGCATTTTGCAGTATATGTTGATTTAGATTCTTTGAATGTTGTAAATTTACTACTACTATTATTTTCTGTTGTACTATTGTTTTTGCTATTATTTCCAAATAGCCAGCATAAAGCAATAATTAGTATTACAATTAAAATGCAAAGCATCCATAACGTTATTCCCTTTTCGTTCTTTTTCATAAGTTCCCTCCCATGAAATTATATTTGTAGAGCTCCTGTTGAATAAAAAGCCCAAAGAACACCTATAATACCTACTATAATTCCAAATATTGAATATGCCTTTTTCTCTTCTTGTCTTGCAATTCCAATAATGCCAAGTATTATACTTGCAATTCCAAATATAAAAGGTAAAACAAATATTGATACTATTCCGGAAACTAAACTTGCAATAGAGCATGCATTATTTCCATTATTATTCATTAATGATACACCCCCTTATCTTTCGTACATTAACAAATTCAAATCAATTTAATGTTGATTTATTTTATTATATTTAAATAATACAAGAACTGTTGGCAATTGTCAACAAAATAAAACAAAATTTTTGCTAAAATTTAAAGATATACGAATTTTATACAAGGAGATTATTGAGTGGATTTATCAACAGCCATTAGAATGAGGATTAATAATTTAATAATTGAAAGAAATATAAATGTTTCAAAATTAAGCACATTAGCAGGTATATCGCGTTCAACTTTATCAAAATTTTTGTCTGGAAAAAGAAAAATTATACGACTTGATATGATTGAATATATTTGTGAAGGTTTAGATATAAAATTAAAAGATTTTTTTGATGATGAAATATTTAATAATATCGAAATGAAAGATTAAAAAAAAGGAAGAAGTATAAAAGAATAATCCCTATACTTCTTCCTTTTTTAATTACAAGAGTTCTTTTCGAAGCTTATCCATTGCTTCGATATTCATAATACCTGTATCAGAACTTCCAAAATCAATGTTTGGATATTTTTCACTTGCCACAGATATTAGCTTTTTGCAGGTCTCCCGACCGCATGGACGGATAGCACCATCCTCATCAAAAACTGCATTCAATAGAACCTTCAGCTTTTCCATATAAGTACCTCCTTTAGGTTTATATCAGTATTTTATAACCATTTATATAAATAGTCAACTATTTTATTGTAATATTACTTTACATAAAGTTTGACTTTTCTTATATTTTATGTTCGGAGGAAAAATATGAGTGATGAATGGAAAATTGTTCAATGATTAAAAAGAGAAAACCAAAATAAAATTGAAAAATTAAAAATGTCATTAAATAATGATGTATAAATATAGATTTAGAAAAAAATTGAGAATAAGAAATAAAACTAAAAAAAGTATGTTGGAAACTCTCAACATACTTTTTGTCACCATTTAAGGTTTGACTTCCTTTTCTTTATGGTCGAGGTGACAGGGATCGAACCTGCGACCTCATGGTCCCAAACCACGCGCGCTACCAACTGCGCTACACCTCGATAATTTGTTTTTATAAAGTACTTATATACTATAGCATAAAAAAAAAATTTTTGCAAGATATTTACTAATATTTTTAACAACTTTCTCAAAAATTTTATAAATATCTTGCTATTTTACACTATTTTTGAAATAGATTTATCATTTTTTCATCAAGCATATTTATATCCTCTGCACATCTCATTAGTTCTACAGATACTTTATCATTTATTTCTCCATTTGGTTTATACCTAAGTTTATGCTCTAAACTTGCCCAAAAATCCATTGCAAGTGTCCTTATCTGTATTTCTACTTTCACTTTGCTTTCTTCTTCGCCTATAAATATTGGCACTTTTAATATTATATGATAGCTTTTATACCCACTTTCTTTTGGGTGCTCTATATAATCTTTTTCTTTGATTATCTCTATATCATTAAACTCTCTTATATAATCTCTTATTTTATATACATCGCTTTTAAGTGGGCATATTATTCTTATACCAGCAATATCATTTATATCTTCTATCATATCTTTATATGTACATTTTTTATTATCTTTTTGCATCTTTTTTAATGTGCTCTCAGGCGATTTTATTCTCGACATTACATGATCTATCGAATGATATTCCTCATTATATTCATAATCATATTTTATAATATTAATTTTTTGTTCTACTACCTTTAGTGCTTGTGAATATATGTACATTATATCTTTAAACTTTTCATTATTGGTGTCTATATCATCTTCTATATTTTCATAATCTGATATTTTTATAAAAATCACTCCATTTCATTTTTGCATTATACAGTACTATTGTGTATAATGTGTGTCTTTTTATTATACACTTATTTTCCTAATAATTCAAATTTCTCTTAAAACTCTATTATTTTATGCTTTATTTTTCAACTTTATGATAATTATTTATTAAAACTATTGAAAATCTAACAAAAATGAAGTATAATATTTTGCGTAATGCACCAGTAGCTTAGCTGGATAGAGCGTTCGGCTACGAAACGTACACACTCAATTTCAAAGTTATTGGTATTAAAGGGTTTCAGGGATTTCCTAGTAAGTTTTCCCCTGAAATTCCCCTTAAATATATATTTCAAATGAAAATGTTGTAAATGTATTTTATAATATTTTCTATATATGCAGCAGTAGCTTAGCTGGATAGAGCACTCGGCTACGAACCGAGAGGTCGGGGATTCGAATTCCTCCTGCTGCACCACAGTCCTCAAGCAGATTTGGGGGCTTTTATTTTTCTTTTAACAATAAAATTTTTCCCCTTAAATTGAGTAGTTTTCCCCTGAGTTATTTCATTATGTACTCTTTCGTACTCTCTTTTCTTTCGTTCTTCAGAAATATGTATATAGTAAAAATCAGTTGTTTCAAACTCTGCATGTCCCATCAATTCTCTCAAAACTTCTCTATCCATACCTTTTTCACTCATTAAAGTAGCAAAAGAATGTCTAAAACCATAAACTGTCATATGTTCTAATTTATATTTTTTTATAAACTCCTGTATTTTTCTAGGTAGCCTTTCAGGTGTATATGGATTTCCTAATTGATTTTGAAAAACATATTCCGATTCGTTCCACTTTTTTCCGTTCAACTTACATGTTGCTTGTTTTTCTTTCTTGATATTCAATAGCATATTTTTTAATCGTACAGACATTGGTATATTTCTATAACTTTCTTCTGTTTTTAAATCTCCATCTTGAAATTTGTGTCCAATTATATTCATATCATCATCATATATAGTTATATCTTTATAAGCATTTTCTACTTTAATAATATTTTTATTAAATAATACACATTTCCATTTTAGTCCACAACCGTTCTTCAGGTCTCATACCTGTTTGTAGTAAAGTTGCAAACAATAATGCAAATTCTCTTTTGTCTTCTTCGCAGATATCTAGCCACACTTTCTGTCTATCAGCTGGTAAATATGGTATTTTTGCTTTCTTTGCTCTTTTCTTTTTTGCAAATTTTAAATTGAAATTTGGTACTTCAGCAATTAAATGTCTATTTTCTTTTGCATATGTTAAAACACACCTAATCAATAAAAATAAATCTTTAGCAAGTCTAGGTGTTTTTTGTCGTTTTTCATTAATATAATCTTCAACTACTTCTTTAGTCATATCTGCTACTAAACAATCCTTAAAATCTATCATAACATGATTTTGAATTGTATTTATGTAAGTTTCAACTGTTTTAGGACTAATGGTTTTATTAGTATTAGGATTTACTTGCTTTTTTTTCCAATTAAGCCATTCTTTAGCAATATTTGGAAAAACAGCATAATCTTCAGCTAATTCTTCTATTTTTCTTTTTGTTTTTTCTTCTCTATATTCCTCAAATTTGTCTAATTCTTCAGTACACTCATCTGAAAAGATTTTTTTACTATGAGACTTCTTTTGAGCTTCAAAATAAACATCAACAATTAACTTTCCTAATCTTTTTTTTGCATCTTCTTCTGTTTTTGCCGTTCTAGATAGTCTAGGATTTTTATCAACTCCCTCCATTATATTTACTAATTCTAATGTTACTCTTGCTTCGTAACTATTTCCTTTTTTTCTAACTGTAACACTTCCTTTGGGTGCTCTCTGTCTATTTATTCTTTCCATTCCTAACTCCTCCCAAGTTTAAAAAGAAAATATAAATAGAATTTATTATACAATATTTAAAGTCTATTTATATTTTACATTTTTATAAGAAGAAAAACAAGGTTGAACACACTAATATTTACCGTATTGACCATAGTTTTTATCAAACCACTCTTGTAGCTTGTTTCCATTTATAATTATTTTTCTTTTAAATCTTATTGCAGGAAAACCAGGAACAGTTACAAGTTTTAACATTAAGTTTCTTCCTATCCCTAGCTGTTTTCGTGCTTCATCTACAGTTATCCCAAATTTTATTGTTTCATTTTGAAAACTATTCATTTGTACCACATCCATTTTTTAAATCTTGTAATTTCTTTTCTGCATAAACTTTACTTCCTGCAATTTCTAACACAATATTTCTTGGATACATTTTAAATGCCTGTTTCATTTCTATACCAAAATTAGCAACACTTAAATCTCCATTATAATCAGAGTGCATCATACTTTCAAATGCTATTTGTCCGTATGCAATAGCTTCTTTTTTATTCATAGCTTACACCTCCAACAAAAGTTTCAAAAAGAGAAATAATATTGTCCCATTGAATTTCCGAATCTTCTGTTATAGTAATCTCACATTTTTCAATATAAGAATAATCTTTTTTTGACCTTATAATAAATTCTAATTTGTATAAGAAATTATATTAGTAAATGAAATAAATTTAATAAAAAATTAAT
>CAJMLO010000047.1 GCA_905214245.1 uncultured bacterium | reverse complement strand
AAATACTCATCAAAAAAATCAATATTTTTATCTATTTTTCATGGTACTTTTTGGAGGCGGTCTTCAAAAGGTACCATCGAGATGTAGTATGGTACTTTTTGAGTCCGTCCCAAAAAGTACCTGCGACAAATTTTGATTTTTTTCTTTACTTATTTTACCTCAAATGATATACTAAAAGCAGGATATAATACTAAAGAGGTGAGATAAATGTCAGATGTAAATACTATTGATAAAGAAATTAATATTAGTAATACAAATTTCTCAGAAGAAACAAATCATATAGATGTGCAAGATGTTTCAATCTCTGATAAATCACAAGACTTTGTAGCTCCAGAGCAATCAGCTACAAATGACTCACCTTCTGATGATAACACTCAATCAAACACAATTTTTAATCCTAATGAACTTACATTTAATGACGCACCAGAGCCAAATTGTTTAGCACTTACAGTAAAAAAAGATTACAATTTAACAATCGTTAAGAATGTGTTTACAACAACTGGACGTCTATCTTGGAAAATTGCATTAGTTACCGCAATTATAAATATATTAAATATGTTATTTTAAAAAGCTTACCTATTTTAAGGTAAGCTTATGTTTTTAGAAATGACGCTATTTTTTTGAAAATTTTCATTATTTTATTTTCAGTTACAGCAACCAATGCATTGGCATTTTTTGTTTTATTTATTTCATATATCTGTTTGTTCATTTTTTTTGCAAGTTCTTGCATATATGTATCAAAAAATTCATTTGAACTATTTCCATTTCTTAAATCAGTTCCCATTAAATTTCTGTAATATATTGCCTTTGTTTCATATTTATCCACTTCTTCAAGCGTGGTAAGTCTTGGGCAAATTTTGTTAAAATATGTAGTAAATATAATATTTTGAGTTTCTATATATGTACTTGCAATTTTATCTTGTAATAATTTTATTTCTGTTTCGTCCTGCTCTTCATTAAGTCTATTGTTATATTCCAAAATCATATCAAACGATTTTATTATTTTTCTTGTTTTTTCTTCAAATGTATCTAATAAAACATCTTCAAATTTATTACTTCCTTCGAATATAGCTTTAACAACAACTTTTTCTCCTAAAAGATAAACAATTTGATCCATAAGATTTGTCAAAAAGGGATAATATTTAGGCGTTATTGTCTTAATCCTTACCCCAAATCTCTCAATTATTTCAGGAGTTTCATCAACTGCTTTTGCAGAAATATATTGAACTGCTGCTTCATTTATTCCAATTCCATAAACTTTAAAATCAGAGAAATTACATAGTCCTATTTTCTTATTTTTTATTGTTCTTCTATCTTGCAAATAGTGGATGCACTCATGCATTATCTGTTCATTAACTGTATCTATATTAATCTCTTCATCAATATATATACTATTATTTTCGTAAATATAATTTACCTTTGAAATAGGTTTAATAATACTTGCTGTATACATATCACAATTTTCAAGTCTTAAGTAAACCTTTTCAAATTCCTCCTTCATGTTCGGAGAAGCATTTTCTAAAGCTTCTACAACATTTTTTGCAATTTTTTTAATGGATTCAATATTTAATTTTTTTATATTTACAATTCCAAGCATTTCAAGCTTTTTTTCTATATTCATTTAATCCTCCATTATCTTATGTATGCTTTTAATATTTTATCAATAGCACATATACATGTCAATAATTTTTGAAAATTTTATGTCACTATCATTACTATATAATACAACGAAAAAAGCACTCTAATTATCAAAGTGCTTTTTTGAGCTATTAACTTATTCAATTTACGAAGTTCATAATTTTAGAAATCCTTTCTTTCACTCTTTTTAATATTTGATGCCGTCATACACTTCATGGAATAAAATTTTATTCTCTATTTTCACAACTGGTATATGAAGGATAAATGAAAAGAAATAAGACAGGAGTTTTATGTAAATATTTCAAAATTGATATTACTTTCTCCTGTCTTGTTTCTATACATTTAATAATTTAAATTATCTATTTTATTATACATCCGCTTTTCTATGAACGTGGAATATAATAAATAATTTTAATTACATCTGATGGAAGTGCTCCATGATTTTTCACATATTCATTTGCATCCCATATGATTTGTTTATTATTTGAAATTGTTAGTCCATAATCAGATAATTTATTTTTGTCTTTACATTCAAATAATATTTTTTCAACATCCTTACCATTTTCATTAACAATATAAGTTGCTTTAATTGGGCACTCACTTGTTATCTTTATAGCATCAGATGCTTCATCTAATGTAACTACGCCTTCTTCACTTATAGTTGTTTTTTCAGTACCTGTTGCTTCTGCTGCAATTTCATCAAATGCTTTTAATAAACCATCTGCATCTTTAGCATCATGACATTTTCCATCTGTTGCAATTTTCTTTAAAGAACTAGCATTATAGCCATTTCCAAATCCTATTGAATAAATATCATCAACCATTCCTTCTAGTGTATCATATTTTTTTCCATTATAAGCATCATTGAAACCTCCATCAGCTAAAACAATTACAATATTTTTCTTTGTGTTGCTTAAATATTTTTCTTTATTATTAATAATCAAATTATAAGCAGGTACTATATTCGTTCCAAGTCCGCCTTGTTCATCACTAATTGTGATGTTATCTACAGCTGTTATTAAATTAGCATTTGAAGTTGAGTTTGTTCCTACAGATATGGCTCCTGTGTCAATTGCTTTCTCTTCAAATGTATAATAATTATTATCTGATGCCTTTACAACTTCTACCCAATTTCCGTTAACTTTTGCCCATCCGCCATAAACTTTGTTTTTATCTACTTTATCTTTTAACACTTTTAATGTTACTTTATTTTGATTACTTGGAGTATTAAATGTTATAACTCTCATATCTGTATTTTTACCATTTTGTTTAGCAATAAATTTTTTGATAGCTTCTTTTGCATCATATAATTTTGTTTTATTTCTATCAGATGGTGCTACTGGGCAATACGAATTTCTATTTGCATAAGTTTTGCCAGCTGTAGGTTCATTCATACTTGATGAATTATCTACTACGAATATAATATTTAAATCAGTACCTTTTCTTCCTTCTTTAAATTCATTATATTTAACTGTAATTTCTTTAACTTCAGTATTTGCATCACTTGTTTTTGTCTTATTTCCTTCTGTTAAAACTGCTTTATTTTTTACTGTTTTTCCGATATAATCTTCTGCTGTTCTAGCTTTAAAAGTAATTGTTTTTGTAACAACTTTGTTATTGTTTGATGCAGCTTCAAGTTCAATATTCCATTTTAATGTTTGTATGTTATTAGCATCTGTTGTAATATCAGGTTTAATATTAGCTGAATTTTCAACATAAGTTGTTTCTTTTAGCTCATCTGTTACAGTTACCGTACTTGAAACATATCCTTTATTTGTTACAGTAATTGTATAATCAATTACTTCTCCAACTCTAACTTGTGCTGTCGCTGTTTTATTGATTTCTACTTTGGATTTACCATAGTAAACTTTTATTAAGTTTTCTCCATTTATTGCCTCAACTGGCATAGCATTTTTCTCATCATTGAATTCATAATATCCAAGATATTGATATTCGCCTATTTCATCTGGTTTTTCAAATGGAATTTCTTCCCCTAGAAGTACTGTTCCAGTTGCATCAGATTTTATTTTTGTATCATGTACTCCATTAAAATAATACTCTACTTTGTAGTTTACTTCTGGAATTTTTTCATAGTATATGTTTATTATGTTTTCAGTTTCATCTGCACTTATTGTTATGCTCTCTGGATTTGAATATATATATTTATATCCTTCGATATTAACTATTTCATCTTTTGCCTTTATAACATCTTCAAATGTAGCCTGATCCGTCTTAGCACTTCGTAACACTTGATCTGTATCATTTTCTAAGTAGTTTACTGTATATTTTAAGTCTGTTCTCTTTGTATAGTATAGATTTAAAACATTCTTACTTTCATCTGTTACAATAACTATTCTATCTGGATCAGCAAGTTTATATGTGTATCCAGGTATTTCAATTTTTTCTTCCATTGCTGTTATTACGTCAGTCAATGTTGCTTCAGCTGTTTTTCTAGTTTTTAATACTTTATATGTATCTAATTCTAAGTAGTTTACTGTATATTTTAAGTCTGCTCTCTTTGTATAGTATATGTTAATTACATTCTTGCTTTCATCTGTTCTAATTATTATACTATCTTTTTCTGCTCTTGAAAAAACATATCCATCTATATCTATAATTTCATCCTCTGAATTTATAATGTTTCCTGCTTCAATATCATCAACATTTTTTGGTTCACTTATAATATTGGTAGTTCCTTCTTCAATATAGTTTACTGTATATTTAGAAACATCTCTTACTATCTTTTTATTAGCTAAAGATGTACTTGCACTTAAAGATACAGTATTCCATGCTACAGTATAATCTTCTCCAACTAAAACATTTTCTATATGTTCTACTCTTTCTGAAACATATTCCTGATTTGGAACATTATTATTTGTTGTCTCTGTTGTTGTACCTGTATTGGTAGAACCTGATGTAGTCGTATTCGCTCTATTATCTGTATTTGAAACACCATTATTGTTTGATAAATTATTTTCTGTATTTTCCGTTGTTGAATTTGTGTTTTCTATATTTGGTGTAATAGCATTTTCAACTTTTGTATCTTGCATTTGATTTGTATTATCATTTCTACTTATATCATTTGCTTGATCAGCTTGTGCTCCACCATGAGAAAACGCCTGTGACTTATCTTCATTTCCTCTTGTAAAGAAATATGTACTTACAGCAATCACCGCAATTAAAGCCACAATAATTAAAGAAATTATAAGATTTCTTTTACTCTTATAGCTGAGTTTTGCTTTCATTTCATTGCCCCCTTTTTGGTATTTTACATTTTAACACTCTCTGGCTTTAGTAATTAGTCTATTACTTCTACCATTCTTACATGTAATTAAAGTAATTTCCCTCGTTTCAGGATCAACACTATTTACACATGTAACATCATTTGGATCAATAATATATTGACTAAATACTTCATATTCTATTGTTTTTCCTGATAAATCTGTCATTTGAATTTTATCTCCATTCTTCAATTTATCAGTAGCTCCAAACATGGTATCATCAATATTATTATGTCCTGCCATAGTGAAATTTCCTATATCATTTACATTGTTTCCCCAAAATTTTGTTATAGAAATTTTCATTGATTTTTCATTTGTTACATCCAAAATCGGATATTCAATTCCAATCTTTGGTATTGAAATAATTCCAACCACATTATATCCATAATACTGTGCTTTTACTTGTTTCTTTTCAGAATCTTTTTTTGCACTATTTATCTCAATCTGTGTCCTTACATCACTTACAACTTCTTTAACATTATTCTCATTAATGTGATTCTTTGTATATTTAATAATAATTAATGTTAAAGTAGTCACAAATAACAATATCAATATTACCAAAATAATATTATAAATCTTACTTTTCATCTTTTTTGTTTTTAACTTTCAAAATCACAATAGCTATAATAGCTACTAATAAAATACCTGCAATTATAAATAATATTACGTTATCATATGTTATTGGTAATTTTGATGTTTGTTTAATAACTATATCCTTATCTTCATATGAAGGAGTATATTCATCACTACAATTCATTACTTGTAAATCAATTATAGTACCTTCTTTTGAATCTTTTTGTATCCAAACTAAATATTGATCACCTTTCTTTGAATCCTCAGGTTGCTCAATTGTATAGTTTTCTACTTTTTGCCAATTTTTATCATTTTCACTTGGTTTTAAAGATGTATATAATTCTTTAAAATTGTTGTATAAAGAAAGTTTTTCTATCATACTTCTTTCGCTTGAACTATTTAAGTCTTTAATTAATTGTGCTAGTTTCTCTGTATTGCTTCCAGCCGTTATTTTAACAAGTTTATACATATAAGAACTTTCCTTATCATCAGTTATTTTTATCGTTCCTATAGTATGATTAATTTTTACTCCATCCTTGTTTGTTTCTGTAGGCAATTCTTTTTTTCCAATTTCTATGTTTATCTTTTTCGTAATTTGATTTAAGTCCTGAATATCTTCCTCACTTAATGCACTACTTAGTTCAATTTTTACCGTCTTTTCCTCTGTATTTTCTTTTTTTACAAATAAGTATGTTTCATCTTTATCTTTGAAATAAGTATTATATATATTCTCATCTATGTACGCTATATTATTTCCATTCTCTTCATCTTTTGCAGAATCCATATAAGCAAGGCTTTCGTCATCTACATTAGAATTATTTGAAAATGCAAATTCAAACTTTTCTTCAGCTAATCCTGATATATATAATATATATTCATTTTTATTCTTTAGTTTAATGATTTGGATTTCCTCACTTTTTGCAAGTGAATTAACTTGAAGTAATGTTATTAATACCATTAAAAAAATGATACAAACCATCATCTTCTTAAAAAAAGCTTTCTTCATTTTTCTTCCCCCTTCTTTTTTATTTAAGCCTTTCTTTTTGCATCGCCATTATATAATATTTTGGAATTATTGTAAACAGATTGCGAAAATTTTAAACAGGTTTTTTCCAATTATATTTACATTTTATCACATAATTTAAACTTTTAATAAAATTATCGTACGTATAGATATAGGAAAATCATTTTTGTAAACATTCACTGTTATATATAATTTATATTTATTCTTCATTAAATATATGTTGTAATATCTTTATAATTACACATTTAGAAAGTAAAAATAATTAAAACAAAGCGATTTACATCGCTTTGTTTCTTATAATCTATTTTATTGAAGTTGTTTTGAATTTCAAATTTTATTCTCTATTTTCACAACTGCTACTGCAATTATTTTGCATATTGTTCATATAAAATTTTTTCTCTGCAAGTTTGTCTTGCACTCCACGAAGTGCTTCTCCAAATCTTTGGAAGTGAACGATTTCTCTTTGTCTTAAGAAACGAAGTGGGTCAATAACATCTGGATCATCCTTGCACAAATCAATTAATTTTTCATATGTTGCCCTTGCTTTTTGTTCTGCTGCCACTATGAAAGTACAACATTTAAATTTTCCAATGTATTTCAATGGTTTTCTTTTTAGTTACTGGGTCTTTCTGTCCAACAGCTATATAGTAAATTAAATTTTCTACCATATCTCTTGTTAATTCTGTTACATTGGTATATTTTTCTAATATTTGTTTTTTACTTCTTAAAGTATATTGTTCATTATCAAGTTGTTGTAACTTCTGTTTTTTTTCATTTAATATTTTTTCAAGATTTTCTTTTTCTTTATTAAAATTTTGATTAAATTCTAAAAATTGGTTTTGAGTTATTATCTCATTGACTTTATCCATATATAAATTTTGTATAATTTTTGACTTCTTATCAATGGTTGTCTGATACTGTAAAATCTCTTTTTGTAATTCTTCCTTTTCATTTTTAAACTGTTTCAAAATGATATTTTCTTCTAATTTGTCAATATTCAAGTATTGTTCTATCAACGAATTCAACTCTTTTAATACAGTTCTTTTCAGTACATTTTCTGATATAAAACTTCCTATACAACACGATTTATCAACTTGTCTTGTTGGGCATCTTAAATATTTATCTTCACGTGTTTTACTAGTTTTTAAGGTATAACCACAATATTTGCATTTGCATTTTTTTGCAAATAGACCTATTTTTCCTCCTCCAAACGGTTTAAAGTTATCATTAATTTTATTTTGTACACTATTCCATAAATCCATATCAATGATAGGCTCATGTGTTCCTTTGACTATAACCCATTCTTTTTTTGGTTTAGGCTTGTTTTTCTTACTTTTATATGAAATACTTCCATACTTGCCTTGTACCATATTACCAATATACATTTCATTTGTTAGTACATGTGATATAGAAGAATATTTCCAAAGTGTTTCCAATTTATCTTTCGGCCTTTTGTATTTAACACCTTGCTCCAGTTTATATTGTGTAGGGTTAGGTATTCCTCTATTATTTAATATTCTTGCTATTGCTGTTTTACCTGTCCCCTGACTATATAATGAAAATATTTCTCTTACAACTTCTGCTGCAATCGGATCAATTATTAAATGTCCTTCTTGTTGAGGGTCTTTTCGATAACCATATAGTGGTGTTCCTCCAGTATATTGTCCTTTTTGTCTTTTACTCTTTAATACAGATTTTATATTTTCTGATAAATCTTCTAAATACCATTCATTGACTAAACCGTTTATCTGTCTTGATTTTTTATTTCCTTTTATGTCTGTATCTGCATTATCCACTAACCCAATAAATCTTATTCCCCATTCCATAAACAACCCATTTATGTATTTTTCTACTAACTCTAGTTCCCTTGTAAATCTGCTTTGACTTTTACATAGAATAATATTTATTTTCTTTTCTTCTGCCAATTTTAATATTTTATTAAATTTAGGTCTATTTCTATCAGCTCCTGTATAGTCATCATCACTATACACACCTTGTATCTCCCAGCCTTGTCTTATTGCATATTCAGTTAACATCAACTTTTGATTTTGGATACTTGTACTATCATCCTCCTCATTTTCTTTATCCCTATCTTCTTCTGATAGCCTGCAATAGATTGCAACTCTTAATTTTTTACTTTCCACATTTTCTTTAATACCTGTAATTTTCTCATTCGACAATACGCTATATGGAAGTGTTTTATCAAGTACTTCGTTCATTTTATTTTCATTTCCTCCTATTTAAACTTCAATAAAATGAACCAATATTATGCTATAATTTTTCAACATAATATTGGTTCTGTAAATTGCTTTTTAGAAATTATCTATTAATAATTAAATTAATCATTTTTTGCCAAAGAATATTAAATCGCTCTTTTCTCTCTTTTTCGTTAGTTGAAGTAAATATATTTATTATTTCCACAATAATTAATCACCTCATTTAATGATATTCCTCTGCTATTTTTTTATTCCA
>CAJMLO010000046.1 GCA_905214245.1 uncultured bacterium | reverse complement strand
AGTCACAAAGTCCTGAAAGCTCGTCCTGCTTTGTCAGCGTATTGACATGCAATTAATTCGCTGTGTAATTTTTCTAATATACCACATTCTATTTTTTTGTTTGCCATAACTGATATTTTACATTCATCAATTTGTATTGATAGTATTTCTATTTGTTCTTTCTTTAAAATGTCAAATAGTTTTGTAATTACTTTTAAATCATTTGCTATACCATAACCAACTATAGATACTCTTGATATATTATTGATAAAATATGATATTCCTTTTAATTTATTTTGCAATATATCTTCAGTTTTAGCTACTTGTGAAGATTTTACTGTAAAACATACATTTAAATTATCAGAGCTTTTATTTATTAATGTCGCAATTGATATTCCATTTTGTAATAATATTTTACATATATTTTCAAAAATAAAATTTGAATATTTCGAGCCTTTTAGTGTTATTAAATATAGGTCGTCATTTTTAACAATACTTTTAACAGATGTCTCCTCTAATTTATCGCAAATAACTGTACCAAGATTATTATTAAAAGTAGAGCCTGTTTCAATTAAAACATTATGTTTCTTTGCTATTTCTACGCATCTATTATGAAGAACTTTTGCACCTTCATCAGACAAATTTAACATTTCTTCATATGAAATAGAATCTAACTTTTTAGCAGTAGGTATTTTATTTGGATCTGTAGAATAAATTCCATCAACATCAGAAAATATATAGCAATGGCTTGCTTTTATTGCAGATGCAATTGCTACAGCGGTGGTGTCAGAACCACCTCTTCCCAATGTTGTAATATCCTCATTTTTATTTATTCCTTGAAATCCAGCTACAACAACTATATTGCCTTTGTTTAATTCTTTTTCAATTCTTGTTGTGTTAATTGTTTCTATTTTGGCTTCTTGATTCTTTTCTGATGTATATATTCCTGCTTGCCAGCCTGTAAGTGAAATAGTTTTGTATCCTAATTCGTTTAGTAATATACTTAATTTTGCTATTGATACTTGTTCACCTGTACTTAGAAGTACATCTAATTCTCTATCATTTGGTATTTTAGATAATTCTTTAGATTCTGTTATTAAGTGATCTGTTGTCTTTCCTTGAGCCGATACAACGACTACTATTTTTTTCTTTTGATTGTAAAAATCAATGATTTTTCTTGCTACAATATTTAGTTTATTATTGTCAGCAAGGGAGCTTCCTCCAAATTTTAAAACTATAGTTTCCATTTTTTTATGTCCTTTATAAAAATGTAATAGGCTAGTATAATTATAGTAACCTATGATATATTTTATTGTTCTTTAGATATAAAGTGCATATCTAATATTATCCTTTTATCAAGCTTTTTAAATAGCTGTCTATAAATCCGGTTTAAATCTCCATCCATGACTGCTTGAACATTTCCAACTTCAAAATTTGTTCTATGATCCTTGACAAGTGTATAAGGGCAAAATACATATGAACGAATTTGACTTCCCCATGCAATATCCATTTGAACTCCTTTTAATTCGTCTATTGTGTTTTTTTGTTCTTTTTCCTTTAAAGCTAATAATTTAGATTTAACCATTTTCATTGCAGTCTCTCTATTTTGTATTTGAGAGCGTTCTGTTTGACATGCAACAACGATATTAGTTGGAATATGCGTTATTCTTACTGCTGATGATGTTTTATTGATATGCTGTCCTCCAGCACCAGAAGCTCTATAAGTATCAATTCTTAAATCATCTGGGTTGATATCTATTTGTATATCCTCTGTTATTTCTGGTAAAACTTCAGCTGAAGCAAAAGATGTATGTCTTCTTCCACCTGCATCAAACGGAGAAATTCTTACAAGTCGATGTACGCCTTGTTCTCCTTTTAAATAACCATATGCATATTCTCCAGATACAAGAAATGTTACACTCTTAATTCCAGCTTCATCTCCTGGTAAATAGTCTAGTTCTTCTATTGAATAGCCATTATCATTAGCCCATCTTGTATACATTCTATATAACATTTCAACCCAATCTTGAGCCTCAGTTCCTCCAGCTCCTGGATGAAGAGTAATTATTGCATTGTTACTATCATATTTGCCTGAAAGTAAAGTTGTTATTTCTAATTTATCAACATCTTTTTCTATTTTTTTTATATTATTAACAAGCTCTTTTTCAAGTTCTTCGTCATTTTCAGTAGATAATAGCTCATTAAGTTCGCAAGTAATATTAAATTCAGATTTTATCTTTTTATATTCTTCAATTTTAGATTTCAAACTAGTTATCTTTTTTAAGATTAATGAACTAGTTTTTGAATCACTCCAAAAATCCGGATTTGTAGTTTGCTTCTCATACTCTTTTAATTCACTTTCTAATTTATTAATGTCAAAGTGAATCACTAATTTCATTTAATTTTGTTTTTAAATTATTGAGTCTTTTTGATATTTCTTCAAAATCCATCAATCTATCACATCCTCATATTTTATTTAGCTTCACTTATTTTATATTATATTTCACAAAAATACAACCCAAAAGGGAAAAAAAGTACCAGTAATTATTACTGATACTTTTCTATTTTTTTGCCAAAACTCAAATCGGCAAGAATATAAAACGGCTTGCGTTGCTTTATTAAACTTGTGCATTACTTGCAACTACTGCTTTATTTTTTTCATTATATATTTTACAAATAAGGTCTACGCAATTTTCTACTCCAAGTGAATCACTATTTATACAAATATCATAATTAGAAGGATCATTCCAATCTTTTTCTGTATAATATTTATAATGATTTGCTCTTAATTTATTTATTCTGCTGATTTCTTTTTTAGCATTTAAATTGTTAAGATGATAATATGTTGTGGCTCTTTTAACTTTATTCTCCATAGAGCTATCTACAAATATTTTTATAACATTTTTATTATCTTTTAATATAAAATCTGCACATCTTCCAACAATTACACATGATTCTTTTTGTGATACTTCTTTAATTAATTCAGACTCTCTTATAAATAATTCATCAGCATTTGTAAGACCTGAATAATATCCATTATTAAGGCTTTCTAAAACTTTTCTTCTTTGCTCGTTATTTTCAATATATTCAGTTGAAAGTCCTGTACTGTCAGCTAATTTCAAAACAAATTCTTTATCATAAAGTTTAATTCCAAGTTTTTGTGCAATCATTTTTCCAATATATCTTCCACCTGAGCCATATTCTCTTGAAATTGTAATGATAATAGGATTTTCTGTAAATGTATTTTCTGTTGCAATTTCTTTTACTTTATTGTTATTAATTTTGCCTGCACTTAAATGCTTCATTTCAATTATAAGCAATGTAACAGCAAGAATAAATGCTAATCCATCTGCAACAGGTCCTGCATATAAAACTCCATTTACTCCAAAAATTGAGCTAAGTATTAACATTGCAGGTATTAATATAACAATTTGTCTTGATAAAGACAATATTGCACTTTTTGTACTTTTTCCAATTGCTTGGAAGAAAATTCCTGATGGAATTTGTACACCATTTGCGATACATAAAAGCAAATATGTTCTAAAAGCTAAACAAGCAAATTCCATGTAATTACTATCACCCTGTCCAAATATAGATATCAATCTATCTGGTATTGTTTGGAATAAAATAAATGCAATAGTACTAATAACTAAACTTGATCCTAAAACAATTTTTAAAGTTTGTTTTACTCTATCATATTTTTGAGCACCATAATTGTATCCTATAATTGGTTGGCTTCCAACCGCTATTCCTATTATAATACTGTTTAAAATTTGGTTTATTTTCATAACAATTCCAAGAACTGTTATTGGAATTTCCGCACCAAATTTGCTTTGCATACCATATTTTGCAAGCAAATTGTTTTCAGCAGCCATTACGCATACTGTACTCATTTGAGTAATAAAACTACTAACTCCAAGTGCTAATACTTTTTTACATACATTAAACTTCAATTTCATTGAAGCAAAAGTTATTTTTATAGTTTTAAGTTTTCTTAAATACATAGCATTTAAAATAAATGTAAGTATTTGGCTTATAACTGTAGCAATTGCTGCTCCTTCAACGCCTTTATGTAATACAAAAATAAATATTGGATCTAATATTGTATTTAATATAGCTCCTGCAACCATACTAAACATTGAATATTTTGGACTTCCATCAGCTCTTATAATTGAGTTAAGTGCTGTTCCAATCATAGAGAACGGGAATCCAATTGCTATAATTCTACCATATGCTATAGCATAATCTCTTAGGTTGTCCGTACATCCAAACATGTTTAAAAGTTGTGGTAAAAATATAAGTGTTATAGCACAAAATAATATTGAAAGAATTACTGAAAGAATAAATCCATTGCCTACTCCCTTTTCTGCTTCTTCTTTCTTATTTTCGCCTAATTTTAAGCTTAAATATGCAGATGAACCATCACCTATCATAAGTGAAAATGCAAGTCCTATCATTACGAGTGGAAACACAACATTTGTTGCTCCATTTCCTAAATAGCCTACTCCCTGACCAATAAATATTTGATCAACTATATTATATAACGAATTTACTAGCATTGATATAATACAAGGGATTGAAAATTTTCTAATTAATTTTCCTATTTTTTCTTTACCAAGTATATTTTCTCCTTGTTCCATTTTTCTCCTCCTTTTTTTATTTGCAACCTATTTATTTTATAACTTTTTTTAATTTTTGTCAAAGGGCATAGGCAATTTTCTGAACAAAGCGACTTTAAGTTGCCCTTTGTTCAAAGCCAATTTTAGTTTTTGACTACAAAGAGAAAATCATAAAGGCAATAGCTATTGTAACATTAAAATATACTAGGAAATGAGAAGTTTGGTACCATATAAGTATAGAAATTATTGTTTGATTTCTATACTTTTTCCTGATATATAAGAAAAGTGGCTTTGCCACATGTACACGATTGCTTCGCAATCGGCACAGCCCAATGTAACTTAACCTTGTTGTATAGGTAAAATCTTCGATTTTTCCTATACAATAAAAAAGAGCACCACAATTGTAATGCTCTTTTTTGAGATAGTCTAATAGTTCTAATTTTCTACTAAATCCGCTTTGTTAACTAATGAAGATTCTTCTGAAAATATTGCATCAATTTCAGATTTTGCC
Source organism: uncultured bacterium (assembly GCA_905214245.1). GTDB lineage: Bacteria > Bacillota > Clostridia > TANB77 > CAG-508 > CALXVA01. The sequence goes on along the minus strand of CAJMLO010000046.1, from coordinate 4,027 downwards.
ATAATTCCTTTTTGCATTAAAGACTCAACCAGCTTTTTTAGCTCTTCTTCATGCTCTTTTAAAAGTTCACTAGCATATTTACCTGCTTCTTCGATAATTTTATCCATCTCTGAATTAATACTGTCAGCCATCTTGTCAGTACATAATGACATATCTTTTGGATTGAATAAAATTCTTCTTTTGGTAAATTTAGGTACTAAACCAAATTCAGTTACCATTTTTTGTGCAATTTTTGTTGCAGTGCTTAAATCAGAAGATGCACCAGACGAAAGCTCATCAGTATAAATCTTTTCAGCAATTCTTCCCCCTAAAGCTCTTGCTATCAGCTGAATATAGGCTTTCCTTGTGGAAGATGCAACAACATTTTCATCAATTTCGTACACATTTATGCCCATGTAGTCTTCAGCCGGCATAATAGAAATTGCAAGAGTATTGTAGTTGTTTAACTCTGTTGAAAATCTCTGTACAATGTAATGACCTGCTTCATGATATGCAACCGCCATCTTATCTCGCATAGACATCTTTTCAAACTGTGACATTCGAATATCAAAATTGTCAAGAATGTCTTTTTTGGTTACTTCACTTTTTCCATTCAATTCCGCTGTAGCCATTGATTTGTCAAGCAAATCCAATGTTCTGTCAGGATTCTTAGTTTCAAAATTGAAACAAGAAGCAATTAACACAGTAAAACCAATCAATTCTCTTGAAATAGTTGTGTGATGAAACTCTTCTAATGAACGAATCTGATTTTTAATCATTTCATAGAGTTCATCAGTTTTAGGCTCTTTTACCACTATTTTTTCAAATCTTCGCCTAAGTGCTCCATCTTGTGAAAAATACTTATTGTACTCATCAAACGTTGTTGCTCCAATGACCTGCGTATCACCTCTTGCAAGAATAGGCTTTAATGCATTAGCTAAGTCAAGTTCTCCATCTTTACATGCTCCTGCTCCCAATACTGTGTGTATTTCATCAATGAATAAAATACAGTTTGGATGAGATTCCAAGAACTTAATCAAAAGCTGAAACCGTTCTTCAGCAGTACCGCGGTATTTTGTACCTGCAATAATTGATGTAACATCAAGATTAAGAACAATTTTGTCTTTGAATCTGTCAAAACATTCGCCATGTACAATGTCCCATACAAATTTCTCAACAATTGCTGTTTTTCCTACTCCAGGTTCACCAACTAAAATTGCATTTCTTTTTGTTGCTTTAGCTAAAATTTTAACAAGTGACTGTGTTTCCTTTTGGCGTCCTAAAATCTTGCAATATTTTTCTTCTGGTGAATATTTATTATTCATAACAGTTAAAAAACTTGCAAGAGCTCTTGGCAATACAATGTCCGAATTATAAAACGCTGAATCTCCTGCTTTAGTTTCATTTTGATTATTGGAGTTTGATTGTAATAATATAGCAATTTCAATTTCTTCTCCAGGTTTTAAAATATCGCAATTATCCAAAGCTGTTTCCGGCAAATCAGCCTCTCCTCCGAGAGCTGATTCTATGAAGTCTAAATATACATCAGACAATTTTTCAGTAAAAGCTGCAAAAATGTAATCATTCGTCACTTCCTCTGCATTGTATCCTTCTTTTGCAATATACGCAGACATGAGTACGATTTCAAAAAAAGTTTTGGTAAAAACAATTTTTCTTTCATTTTCCGCAAAGTAAAATGTTAACTGCACAAAAATTTCATCACAGTTTTCTCCGTTCATATATTCTTCATACATATGATTGTAGTAGGAAATTTCATCCTGCAAGTCTTGAGCATACATTTTGTTTACCTGTTTCACAACATCCATATGGCTCAAACCCTTTCTTAAAAGATATGTGTGAAGTGGACTGTTCGTTATTGTTGCAAGTGTTCCAAATGCTATTATCTCAGGTACATATGCTAAATTATACCGTTTTGATACTTCCTCCGCTGTAAGAATGAAACTTATTGTTTCAGAGCTTAATTTTACTTCCTTAGCCATAAAAGCTACCTCCATATAATTATAAAAACTTTTAACAAGTAACATAATTATTTTACACTGTAAAGCCTGATTTGTCAAGGACAAAGCAACTTTAGGTCACCTTTTGCTCTTGACGATTAGAGTTTTCGAATGTTAATAACGAAAATTTCAAAGACAATAGTGATTGTATCATTTTTTATATACTAGTAAATGAGAAATTCCTTAGTATATAAAATACATAATTTTACAATTTATCTTCCATAATACATATTGTTATTTCCCATTTGTAGATAATTCGCATAAATTCCTGTTGTAGAGATTGTTATAAATTTTATGGCATATATGTCACAATAAACTAAACTATCATTTTCGAATGATCTAAGTAAAATATAACTTGCACCTACATCTTCAAGAACACCTATCCTATCTACTAAATTATTGGTTCCAATCAGAAATTCAACTCTCATCAATTTTCCAATTTGTTCACGTAAAAAAGCTGGAGTGTAAATAGGATTTTTTAATGTCTCTGGCCAATTTTCTTGATTATTATTATTCAATTGTCTATTTTCTTCCATAAAAAACACCTCTTAGCATTATATTAAGAAGTTCCTTTTATGTTACAATTCATCCTTTATTGCAACACAATAAGTTGCTTTAGTTAATCCATATTATGTCTGATCATATAGAGGTGTTGGTCTATAAAAACAATGTTCGCCAAGTCTCGTATGTAATGTACCTGCTCCATTTGACGGAAAAGTACTTCTGCATGTTGGTCTAAAAGGGTTTAAATACCATAAACAAGTATCAACTTCATTAAGTCTATTACCTGATAAAGCCCAATCAGCAATATTGTAATGTACATCTGTTGGATTCATGTTATATATATTTTGATTATTATAATTTTTATTAATCGTCTCTCTTGCACAATCAAATTGCCCTTGTTGAAACAAAATATTACGTATATTTCCGCCTTGTGAAATTCTTGAATACTCTCCTGTTTGAACATTAACTCTGTTCATTATAACACTTGCGACAGCTTTCATTCCATTGTCGCCCTCTCCACCAGCTTCGCATTGTATCATTCTTGCAATTAATTCTCTTTCCGAATACGCCATAAAAAACACCTCTTAATATTATATTAAAAGGTGTTTGTGTTGTTACAATAAAATATTAATTTACATTATTATCATCTGTTAATGAATCAACATCAACATAATATTGCTTTTTATTATTCATATTGATGTAAACAGGTAAAACTTTTATATTTTTTTCTTCAATTATACTTTCTGGATTATTCCATAAATTTAAACTTTTAAAAGTATATTTTTCATTGTCTGTTGAATCAGTCCATTCGCATATAATCTTATAAGGACTTCTTCCATTTACTGTATATGAAGTATCTAAAATCGTATCAACATAATTAGCATAGATTAATTTACCATTTTCTTTTAATTCCTTTTTCAATTTTCTTTTATTATTTTTTGAAATTACAGCAGTTCCACCTATTATTAATAATATTAATCCTATACCTGGGAATATCCAAAGAATCATGTCTAATGATTTCATACCTATTTGTGATGGATTATCTTTATTGTAATATATTTCTAATTGTTTTCCAGTATAAAAGCTTGAAGAATAGCCATTTAAGCGTGATTCATATTCTTGTCCTTCTACACAATATGAGACGTACACTTTATAGCTTCTATTGCCGTTACTATCAGTATATGGCTCCATATATTCGATTGTTCCAACTGTATCTATGGTATTTTTATTCATATTCTTACCAATTGTTATTATTCCAATTAGTAGAAAAATTGCTCCTACAATAATAAATAAATTCCATATTAAATTTTCAGTTTTGTTTTTTTCCATAATCTACTTCCTCCTCATCTATAAGTTCATTTTTATATTTTCATTTATCCTAAGCGTTCTTTCCACAACAATTTTTATACTTTTTTCCACTTCCACATGTTCGAGTTTTTATAATATTTATTATACTATAAGTATTATCTGTATTAGTTGTATTTACTCATGTTTCAGTTTTTGAAATATCAGTATTATTTGTATTT
>CAJMLO010000045.1 GCA_905214245.1 uncultured bacterium | reverse complement strand
ATTGACTATGATATATTTTTATATTATAATTAATATAGCTTATAAGCAATAATTTGATGATTTCATTTGTATAATGAACACTAAAAAAATCCCTAGAGTGCAATTCTAGGGATTTTTTGTGATTAATTATAGATTTTATAACACACAATAAGAAAAACACAAGTTATTGATATTTCAATATCTTGTGTTTTTCTTAATTCTTGGTGAGCCAGCAGGGATTCGAACCCCGGACCCCAGGCTTAGAAGGCCTGTGCTCTATCCAACTGAGCTACTGACCCATGAACAAAATATATAATAACACTATTTTTTTTCTTTGTCAAGCAAAATTGAAAAACATATAGAAAAATTTTAAAAAATAATATATAATGAGCTTAAAATTAAGAAAAGGAAAGGACTCAAATATATTATTGAGAGATAGAATTATATGAGCAAAGAAAAAGTAAAAATTGAATTTCATAGATTATTTTGGTATTTTCTTATTTTTAGCATAGCAGGACTAATTATAGAAACTTTGTATTGTTATATTACAACTGGAGTGCTTGAGAGCAGAAAAGGATTGATATGGGGACCATTTTGCCCTGTTTACGGTGTAAGTGCTGTAGTTTTGATAGTATTACTTGAAAGGTACAAAGACAGAAATATATTTGAGTTATTTGCTTTAGGATTTATTGGAGGCTCCATTGTAGAATATACTTTAAGTTTCGGACTTGAAGCAATTTATGGAATTAGATTTTGGGATTATACATATACAAATATACATCTTAATGGTAGAATTTGTTTACAATTTTCTATATATTGGGGAATTTTATCAGTAATTTTGATTAAATTTGTTATGCCGATTTTGGATAAGTATATAAATAAAATTCCAATAAAGATAAAGTTGATTTTTGATAATTGTGTGCTTGTTTTTCTTATAATTGATTGCTTATTTACTGTATGGGGAATTCAAACATATGAAAATAGAGTTGTGGGTAAAATTGAAAGAAGTGGAAAAGATATTGTATCTAAAATTGAAAACAACTATTTTACAAATGAGAGAATGCTAAAGAATTTTCCTAATTTAAGGGTAAAAGACAAAGATGGAAACGAACTTTGGGTTCGAAATTTGATAGAAAAATAGCAATAATTTGAATGAAATGTGAATTCTGTATGAACTTTGAAAAAAGGTATTGAAAGAAAAAATAAAAAATGATAGTATGTAAAAAGTATTGTTTAACATACGGATATAAGAGATTGGAGGAATAACAGTGATTGAGGTTAAGAACGTCACAAAAAAGTACGGAAGTTTTACTGCAGTTGATAACATTAGCTTTGATGTTAAAGACGGAGAAGTAGTAGGATTTTTAGGACCTAATGGTGCAGGTAAAAGCACAACAATGAATATGATAACTGGTTTTATTGAACCAACAGATGGCCAAATTATTATTAATGGAAATGATATTTCCAAGAAGCCTAAAAAAGCAAAAAAACAAATAGGGTATATGCCTGAAAATGTACCTCTTTATTATGATTTAACAGTAAAAGAGTTTGTAACATATATGGCAGAACTTAAATTTGTTAAAAGACAGGACAAAAAAGAACAGGTTGAAAAAGTAATAAAAGAGACTGGTCTTGAAAGTGTTCAAAAAAAGCTTATAAAAAATTTATCAAGAGGATATAAGCAAAGAGTAAGTATGGCAGGAGCTTTAGTAGGAGATCCGGATGTTATTATTCTTGATGAGCCAACAGTTGGCCTTGATCCAAAACAAATAACAGAGATTAGAAATTTAATAAAAGAGCTTGGAAAGAAGCATACTGTTATTTTAAGTACACATATTTTGCCAGAAGTAAGCCAAATTTGTGAAAGAGTTGTTATTATAAATAAGGGCAAAATTGTTGCGGTTGACACACCAGAGAACTTGGAAAAAATGACAAAAGAAAATAACGGTATTTCTGTTACAGTAGAAGATAAAAATGAGAACATGAAGAAGCTAAAAGAATTAATTCCTGAAATTGAATCCGTTGAAATGGTAAAGGATAATGAAGATGGAACAAAACAATATACTATTATTTCAAAAGCAGATACGGATTTAAGAAAGAAACTATTTGATGTTTTACCAAAACAAGATATTACAATTTTTGAACTAAAAAAGACAGAGACTACTTTGGAAGATGCATTTATTAAATTGATTGATACTAAAAAGGAGGGAGAAAAATAATGTGGGCAGTATATAAAAAAGAATTAAAAACATATTTCTTATCTCCAATAGGATATGTGGCAATTGGACTATTTTTAGTTATTTATAGTGTGTTTTTCTTTTTAACAACTATTTCTTATGGAGCAGTAGATTTAGGAAATTTATATTATGCAACTGCAAGATATGGACTATTATTAATAATTCCAATACTTACAATGAGAACATTTGCAGAAGAAAGAAAAACAGGAACTGAACAATTACTTTTAACTTCACCTAGAAGCATAACTTCAATTGTTCTTGGTAAATTTTTTGCAGCTGTAACTGTTATTGCAATTACACTAGTAATTTCTTTAATGTATTTTGCAATAGTTAGTTGTTTTGCAAAAGCAAATATTGTTACTGTTTTAGTTACTATGCTTGGATTTTTGCTACTTGGTATGGCAGCAATTTCATTTGGAATGCTTGCATCAAGTATAACAGAAAATCAAATTATTGCGGCAATTATCACAATTGCATTTTTAGTAGTTCCATGGTTCTTAGTAGACATGAATAGTATCTTTTCAAAGATTAATTTAATGGATTTATTTATGAAATTCCCTTATGGATTAATTTCAATAAAAGATGTGGTTTCACTTATATCATTTACTGTGATGTGTTTGCTACTAACTATTTTATTTATGAAAAGAAGAAAAACTGTAAAGTAGAGGAGGAATTAGCTTGAAAGAGAAGAAAGATAAAGTGCAAAAAGAAAAATCTCAGAAAGAAAAGAAGGCTTTAATAAAGAAAAAAGAAGAAAAATCATCAAATGAGATGATAAAAAAAGCTGTTAGTAGAACATCATATCTTATTATAATGGTTGTTATAATAATTGGAGTATACATTGGAATTGATTTGATTATGGACAAAATTAATCCAACAGACATAGATTTAACAGCAGAAAAAATATACAGTTTGTCTGATTCATCAAAACAAATTGCTAAAAATATAGATAAAGATGTAAAAATTACATTAGTAAATGCATCAAACTCACGATCTGTTATTGATTTTTCTAATAGATACAATAAGGAAAATTCTAAAATAACAGTTGAACAAATTGATGATATTACTAAATATCCTGAACTTACAAAAAAATATAATTTAACAAGCAAAGATCTTACAATTATTATTGAATGTGGAGATAAAAGTAAAACTTTATCTGTATCAGACTTATATACATATGACTATAGCACATACGAGGAAAAAGATTTAACAGAAGAAGCTATGACAAATGCTCTTCTTGACGTTACAACAGAAAATAAACCAAAAGTATATTTCTTAACAGGAAACAATACAAATTTAGATACATATATGACATCTTTTAGAAGTGCAGTTCAGTCAGAGGCAAATGACGTTGAAGAATTGGATATATTAACAAAAGGTAAAATTCCAGATGACTGTGATGTACTTGTTTTAACTACATTAAATGAAGATTTAAAAACAGTTGAAAGAGATGCGATATTAAAATATATTAAAAAAGGTGGTAAAATTGCATTATTTGCAGATGCAAATGTTACAAATATAAAAATGCCAAACTTCCAAAAGGTATTAGATGAATATGGAATTAGCATTTCAAGTGGTATTATGATTGAACAAGATTCAAGCAAAATGCTTGCAGGTTCGCCATCAGCAATAGTTGTTACTATCGAATCAGGAACAAGTGTTACTAAAAATTTGAACATGTCAACAAATGCATGCTTTATAAATTCTGGAAGAATAGAATTTAAGGATAGTGATAAACTTGAAGAACTTGGAGTTGATGTTGAGACACTTGCTGTTACATCTGCTAAATCTTTTTATAGAAGTGATTTAACTATAGAAAGCACATCAAAACAATCGGGTGACGAAGAAGGTTCAGCAACAGTTGGAGCATTACTTACAAAGAAAATTGATGATGATACAACATCAAAATTAATTGTATATTCAAATAATATGTTTGTTACTGACATGCAACTTTCTATTGGAAACAATTATGTTGCTGTATATCAATTATATAACAACGAGGATTTAGCATTAAATTCTATTGCTTATTTAACAGACAGAGATGATACTATAATGATAAGAAAAAATACAGAAGTTACAACATACACAGTAACAGATAGTCAACAAACAATAATTTTAACAATCATATTTGCTGTTCCTGTTTTAGTTATTATTGCTGGAATAGTTGTATGGCAAGTTAGAAGAAGAAAAAAATAATATCATAAAAATTACCTCTCATAATAAAATTTATGAGGGGTTATTTTTATGCGGAGATATTATAAAAGCAGTTTGTGTTATAATTGGAACTATCATAGGGGCAGGTTTTGCATCTGGAAAAGAAATTGAAGTGTTTTTTGCAAATTTCGGGAAAAATGGAATGTACGGAATTGGGCTTGCAAGCATATTTACAGGAGTTATAATATATTGTGTTTTAATAAAGATAAGAGGCACAAATATCGAAAATTATAATTCATATTTAAATGAAATGAAGATAAATAATAAAGTAAAGGAAATATTGAATGCAATAATTAATATATTTCTTTTTACTTCATTTTACATTATGGCGTCAGGATTTTGTGCATATTTTAAACAAGAATTTAATTTGAATATAATAAATATTGCAATTGTGCTTGCTATATGCTGTTATATTACTTTTATGGGAAAGATAGATAAAGTTACTAAGATAAATACTATTTTAATTCCATTTTTGATTTTTATGGTTTTACTTGTAGGAGTAAAAAGTGAGGTGTTTAATCCAAAAATAGAAAATATGATTCAAATTAGTAATAGAAGTTGGATTATATCAAGCTTAGAATATGCAAGTTATAATAGTATTTTATTAATTCCAATTTTAATTGAATTAAAGAAATATACATATAAAAAGGAGGGCAGTATTTCTGTTATATCTGGAGCAGTTTTTTTTGTTCTTGCTATGGTGCTTTTTTTAATTTTGACAAAAGAAGGAGTAAGTGGCAACATAGAACTTCCTTTAATTCAAATTGTTAAGCAATTTGGAATTAATTATAAATATATATATGGTTTTGTAATTATTTCTGCTATATTTACATCTGCAATTTCAGCAGGGTATAGTTTTTTAATAAATTGCTCAAAAACGAAAAAAACTTATAAAAAGCTGTGCTTTGTAATATGCGTTGGAGTAGTGGTAGTTTGCAATATAAAATTTTCATATTTGATTAATATTGTTTATCCGATATTTGGATTTTTAGGCCTGTTACAGGTGATTTATTTTTTTAAAAATATGTTGCAAGCTTTTGTTAATAAAACTATTGAAAAAAATGGGAAAAACTGATATAAATAGGAAAGAACATAGGAGGAGAAAAAGTGGACGAATTTATAAATATAGAAAATATTACACCAAGTGAAAAAAACACTGAAAATAAACCTAAAAAAATTAATAATAATAAAATAAAAATTATAGTAACAGCAATTATTGCAGTAATAATTATTTTGATGATAATACTTTATTCTACCGTAACACCTGTAAGAAAATTTTTTGATAAATATATTTTTAGAAAAATAGTATCAGAAGAAAAATTAGTATCTATTCAACTTGATTATGACTCAAACGTAAATATTATAGGATATAACAAATATATATGTGTGCTTGCTGAAAATAAGTTAAAGCAGTATCAAGCTTCTGGAAATCTTGCAAATGAAATAAAATTGGAAATAAGTAATCCAATATATAATGTAAATAATAGATATTTGGTAATAGCAGAAAAGGGAAGCTCAAAATTTTACTTAGTTGCAGATAATAAAATAGCATGGGAAAAAGAAGTGGATGGTAATATTTCAAAAGTAGATGTAAATCGAAATGGATATGTTACTATAATACTTACTGGAACTACATACAAATCAGTAATAGTTACATATGATTCAAAAGGAAATGAATTATTTAAAACATATATATCAAAAAGTCTTGCGTTAGATGCAACTATTTCTTCTGACAATCAGAGTATGGCATTTGCTGAAATTGATACATCTGGAACGCAAATACAAACAACCATAAAAATTATATCAATCGAAAAAGCAAAGGCGAATGATGATTATATAACATATACATATTTAGCACCTTCAAATAGTTTAATTACAAACATAGAATATCAAAACAAAAATAAATTAGTATGCATTTATGATGATTCTATTCATGTAATTGAAAATAATCAAGATCAAGAAATAATGAAACTTCAAGAAGATGACAAAAAAATAAATCAAGCAGATATAAGACTTACAAATTACGTATACAGAACAGTTGAAAAATCTACAGGACTTTTTCAGGCAGATACTGCAATAGAAATGATGAATTTGGAGAGTAAAAAAGAGACTGTTTATACAGTTGAAGGAGTAGTTAAAAACATTTATTGTTATGATAATATTTTAGCAGTAAGCTTGGGACAAGAAGTAGAGATATTTAACACAAGTGGATGGCTTATAAAAAAATATACATCTTCACAAGATGTACAAGGAATAGTACTTACAAATGGAATTGCAGGAATCGTTTACCGTGATAAATTAGAATTTGTAAATTTATAAAAGGGGGAATTTAGGATGTCTATAATAATTGATTTAATAATTGCCGGAATAATCGCACTTTGCGTAATTGTAGGATATGCAAAGGGATTAACGGGAGCACTTATAAAGATTGTATCATTTGTGCTTTCATTAATAATTGCATTTATACTTTACATGCCATTATCTAACTACATAATAAATAATACTCAAATAGATAATATGATAGAAAATACAATAAGAGAGAGTATTTTAAAAAAAGATGACCAGACAAAAAAAGAGGAAAATATGCCAACAGCTATTACTGATTATATAAATCAAAAGGTTGAAGATGCGTCAAATAGTGTAAAAGAAAATGTTATAAATAGTACTGCAAAAGATGTATCTCAAACAATAGTAAGAGCTGGCACATGGATTATGTTATTTATAATTGCCCGAATTGCCTTAATAGTTTTAAAATTTATAACAGCGTTAATTGCAAAACTTCCAGTAATTAAGCAATTTGATAAACTTGGAGGAATTATATACGGTCTGCTAGAAGGACTTGTTATTACATATTTAGCACTAGCATTGATTTCATTTATAACACCAATGACAAAAGGAAATCTAAGTAGTGATATAAATAAGTCATACATAGGAAGTAGAATGTACAACAACAACTTATTATTGAAAATAATTTTTTAGTGACGCTAGTGGTTGTCAGAGGGGATGGAGCTTTTTGACAACCATTTTTTTAACATAATGTATTGATATTTGAAGTAAAATTTGGTATACTAGAAATCAAATTAAAAAAATGGGAGTGAAAATCTTGAAAAAAAATACAAAAACCAATGAAAAGAAAAAAAATGGTGGAAAAGCTAAAATCATATTGCTTATTATTTTACTTATAATATTAATATGTGGAGGATTATTTGCATACAAAGTTCATAAAAATGGTGGTGGTTTACAGGGAATGGCAGCTACACTTCTTGGACATGATGAAGAAACAGTAAATAAACTTCCTAAAATGTATTGTTTAATTTTAGGAAAAAGTGAGAATTTGACAGACACAATAATGCTTGCATCATATGATCCAAAAACACAAGAGGCAGCACTTTTATCTATACCTAGAGATACATTTGTTGGAACAAGTGAATCAAATGCAAGTCCAAGTGATAAAATAAATGCAATTTACAATATGTACACAAATAAACAAAAGGGACTTGAAAAATTGCTGGAAAAAGTTAGAAAACTTACAGATATAGATGTTAGATATTATGTAATGGTTGATACAAAAGCTTTAAGAGCATTGGTAGATGAAATAGGTGGAGTAACATTTGATGTACCAATTGATATGAAATATGATGATAACAGACAAAACTTACACATTAACTTAAAAGCAGGTGTGCAAAAATTGAATGGAGATAAAGCAGAGCAGGTAGTTCGTTTTAGACATAATAATAATGGAACAACATATCCATCAAGTTATGGTGTTCAAGATATTGGAAGAATGAAAACACAAAGAGCATTTTTAACAGCACTTGCAAAACAAACATTGGTGCCTGCCAATATCACAAAAATACCAGAATTTTTAGACATAGCGAAGCAATATGTTGAAACAAACATAGATCTTAATACTATAAAAGATTATGTGCCATATGCAGTTAACTTTAATACAGATAATTTAAAAACAGACAAATTACCTGGAGCGGCACAATATATTAATGGTTGGTCTTTCTATAAAGCAGATAAGACTAAAACAGCTGAATTGATTAAAGAATTATTTTATACACAAGTAAAAACTGATGATACTGATGGAAATAGCATTTCTGAAAATACTGTATCTGAGGGCTCTACTTCTACTAAACTAGATAGAGCAAAGATAAATGTTGAAGTATTAAATGGAAGTGGAAGCAATACAAATTTATCTGAATTTGTTGCAGAGCTTAAATCTGCAGGATACAGAGTTAATAAAACAGGAAAAACAACAACTACTTCAAAAACAGCTATAATAAATCGTGGGGAAGTATCAGATGATATAATAAGTGATATAAAGAAAATACTTGCAACAGGAAGCTCTACATCAGGAAGTTCGAACGGAAGTACAGATGTTACAATTATACTTGGAACAGATTACATTTTATAAAATATAGAAAAAAGGGGGAATTCAATTTTAGAACTCCCTCTTTTTGATGTTATAGGTACAAATTTTATTTAAAAGTATAATTTCCTAAGCAAAAGCACTTGAAATAAATTTTTTTTATAACTTTAGTTACTCCAAATAATCAGAAATTTGTGTAAATTTTATTTCCCCACTGCCATTGTGGATAGTGTTAATATCTTCATTCAAGATTTTAAATTTTCTGCTTTTATGTTTTCTTTTTTTATTAGATTTAACATTATATTCTTTGATCTTATCATGTTTTCTTCTTTTAGGTTTTTTAGTATATGTACTTTTAAGTAAGTTATAAATTATATATAAATCTGAAGATACGAGAAC
>CAJMLO010000044.1 GCA_905214245.1 uncultured bacterium | reverse complement strand
TTACCATTTTTTTGATTTACTTCCTCAACATTATATTTTTTATATAATATATCATATTTATTTTTAAGCCTAAAGAATATTTCTTCCGTTTTCAAATATTCACTCCATCTACTAGCTAAAACATTTCCAAACTCATCCTCTGTAAGTTCTTGAATCCATAAATTTTTTGTAAATTTTAGAAAAGACTGTTCAACCTTTTTAAAATTACCTGTTTTATTAAAATTCTGACTGATTGTTTTTAATAGTAACTTTTTATACAATTCCAAAATATATGTATACAAATATTCGCTCTCAAATTTTTGTGCAATTGTTGTGTAGTTTTGTGTTTGAACATCTGATGTAAGTAAAACAGTTCCATAACTTGATATTCCATATCTTACATACTTGCTATCAAGTATCTGCGTACTCTTTTTTTCTCCTATTTTATCTGACATCTGTTTTCCAGCAGGAAAAATCATTCTATATTTTTCAAACATGCTATCAATGATTTCATCTTCTGTATCATCATTCCAAAAATTTTGATCTAGACAACAATACGAATATACCATCATTTTTTCATTATCAAAATTTATTTTTCTATATTCTGATGAATCTCCTGTAATATCTTTTATCAAATCAGATATTTCAGTTATATCTTTAAACATATCTGATTGAAGCCTAATATTTTCGTAATCTTTCATGCTATATGTTTTTGAATTAATTTCTCTAAATTTATAATTAAAATTTAAAATATCTGTAAAACTCTTATCTTCTGGCAAATTTGTTTTAAATAGCAAAAAGCATATTCCAGTTTTAAAACAAATTATCTTTATTTCACTTATATCAAAAAATATTCCACCATCTTGTCCAACTTTGCCCTGAATATCTTTTTTTAGTTCATATTGGAAAACATTACATTCATGCTCTGACAGAAGCTTTGATTTTAATCCAATATTTAATTGTTCAAATTCACGTAAGCTATCTTTTTTAAGTCCAAATGACCAAAAAGCAAAATTTCTAATATCAGGCAAAAAATATTGATATAAATGCATATCTTTTTCTTTTTCAAAAATTCTCAATTTGCATTTCTTGTTTTTTAACAATTTTTGCATGTACTTTTGATAACCACATTTTCCTATCAAATATGGATATATAAAATACGTATATTGATATTTTGTCATTAGTTCCATTTTATCCTCCGTTTCTTACAATTTTTATTTATCTGTATAAAAATTCAAATTCAAGTCCTCTCCCAAGTGCCATTTTCCAATAAATTCAACACTTGCGTTATTTTCTAAACTATATGCTGGGGTTACCTTAACATTTCCTTTTGAATCTACACAACCCCATAGGCCATCTTTTTTTACACTTGCATATCCAAATTCATTTTGCTCTGTTGCATCATCATAAATATAATCTACAACAACCACTCCATTCTTATCAATAAAACCATATTTTCCATTCTTTTTAGATAAGAAAATTGTATTATCTTTTAGTATTTCTTTACTATCTTTCTCTTCAAATTTAAAGTTATAATATTTATACTCATCATCAACTCTAACTCTTATGTATCCGTCTTTGGTATTTATCATTGATACAATTCCTGTAACTTTAACATTTAATGTTAAATCAAGTAAATCAGAAGTGTTATCCGAATTTGCTCCTTCATAAAAACTTGCATCAGAACGATAAACTAATCTTAAATATTTTGCTTCTAATATTTTTGTGTTTTCTCTATCTACTACACCATATTTTCCATTTGTTTTTACTATATATTTTTTGCTAGAAGCTGGAACAACTAAGTCATATGTAAGAGGTACAACTACTTCAGAATCAAGTATCGAAACCACACCATATTTATTTGATTTTTTTGCAACTATATAGTCACCATCAATTGCAGTTATATCATCATATTCACCTGCAAGATAACTTCCACCAACAGTATCTACTATTTTCCATTTTCCATTTTCTTTTACTACATAGTAATTTCCATTTGAATATAATTGTTTAACATCATCATATTTTGTATCTACTGCAACAGTTTTGTTCCAGTTAATAACACCATATTTTCCACTTTCATTTTGAACAATGTATCCATTTTCATATTTGTCAGAAATAGGTTTTATGCTTTTATATTCATTACTAAGTATTGTTGCTCCTGTATTATCAAGTAAACCATATTTTTCATCTTTCTTTGTAATAAGGCTATTTGTTGTTCCCTTTAGTGCATCTATTGAAGAATATTCACATTCAGCAAGTTTATTTCCTTTTAAATCAACTAAACCATATTTTCCATCTTTCTTAACTTTTAACACTCCTGATTCATACCACATTGTATTTGAGCTATCATAATTTTCTATTGCCTCTACTGAATCATATCCTGTTATAATCTCACTGCCTTTTTCATCTAATACTTTTGTTTTATATGTTCCATTTGTATAATCAACATCATATGTACAGATAAATACTGCTTTGCTACTATCTGGGATTATTATTGCCTCAGCATATGTTGGCTCTATAACAATATCTCCTGATGAATTTATTACACCCCATTTATCATTTGTATATACAGGTAAATATTTTAATGCAACTTGTTTTTGCTCTGACTTTTCAGAAGGTGTCATAAGCTTTTTTATTCCTATAACAAACATTATAATTACTGCAATTGCAATAAACACTGCAAAAACTTTTTTCATATTTAGCTTTGGTTCACCATCATACCTTTTCCCTTTACTCATATATAACCTCCAATGTAAATTTCATCTAATTTCACACCCATAATATATCACAAAAAAGCCTAAAAGTCTATAAAATACATAAATTCTTTTAATTAGTCATAATCAAAAATTTCTAAAAAATAAAGCATAACGATATATAATTTTTATAATAAATCGTTATGCTTATATAAAATCACTCTATTTCTTTTTTATTTTTGCGACCATTACAGTCATATCATCCTTTTGCACTCCAAAATCATTATCTATTGCTTCTCCTATAATAATATCTGCAATCTTTTGTGCATCTGTAGATTCAATATCTTCTAGTAAGTATTTAAGCCATACTTGCTTATTCAAATACTCCTTATTTGAATCAATTATTCCATCACTGCACATTACAAGTATATCTCCATCCTGCAAATCATAATCATACACAACCAAATCTACATTATTTAGTATTCCTGTAGGAAGCGCAATAGATTTTAAAAGCTGAACCTCGCCATTTCTTTTAACATATGTTGGACATGCACTATTTTTTATAAATTCCATATTACCATTAAATAAATCAAGTATCTCAATGTCGAGTGTTGCATACATATCCTCCTTTGTATTTGCAACTAATGTAGAATTTATAAGTTTTAAAGACACATCTTTGTCAAATCCTGCTGTTAAAAGTCTTTCAAGCATTTTAATTGCAATTTTACTACTCTTCATAGCTTCAGGACCCGAACCCATTCCATCACTAATTGCAAGAAGATATTTTCCGTCATTTAATTTTATGTGTAAATTACTATCTCCAGAAACTGGTGAACCCGCTTTTGTTGATTTTGCAATTCCTATCTGAGCTGTAAATTTGTCATCAGAAATATATGTAAATTTACACATATCTTTTTGCATTCTCAAACCACATTCCTGATTTTGCATAACCATTGGCTCATTAAATACCTTTGTAAGAATCTTGCTAATTTTCTTTATATTGCACTTTGTGCCTTCAATCTCATCACAAATATTTGTATATACATCTACAATATATCTGCCTGATTTTTCTTGTTTTATATTAATATCTGTAATTGTAATATCTTTTTGTTCTAGTATCTTTTTTATTTCTTCTTTTTTATCTGCAAAAATATCTTCCTCTTTTTGCTCAATCTCTCCTGCCATTTTAGAAATAGCTTCAGATACGCCTTTTAGCTGACTTGATACATTCTTTTTGCTCTCATCCATTTTCTTTTTCCAGATAAAATTAATTCTGCAAGTACGATAAGAATAATTTATAGCCTTAACAATTCTATAAACATCCTCTTTCGCTTGATTATTTGTATTTTCAAACCCTACAATATAGTTATTATGCTTAGCCAGGATATTTATAAAATCTTTTTCAGATATAACATCTTTTTCAAGTAGTACATTAAAGATATCTTCCATAAGTTCATCTGATGGATTGCACATATCTTCATATAACATATTGTCCTCAAGTCCATCTAAATTTTGTCTAAACTCATCTAAAAATATCTCTATATTTGATTTTTCCTGCATTTTCAATTCTTCATCTGTAAGAATTGTTGCAGCAGCCTCTTGATAACTTTCTGCCATATCAAAAATAGCATCAGAAATACTGTTTAATTTATATATTGTATCTTGATTTTCTTCTAAATTTCTTCCTGTTGTTTCTGGAAGCAATTTTGTTTTTCCATACAAATCCTCTATATTAATCTCTATATTTTTTGGAACCGCTAAAAGTCCAATAGATGCAATTAGTACTTCTTGGAACATTATAAGTGGTATGCTATTTCCATTTGCAGCATATGCAATTATCACATTACCTATAATAAATCCAACAACAACACCAATTCTGCCAAATTTATTCAAAAGCCCTGCCACCATTCCAGAAACTGCATAAACTGCTATCATAAGTGGCTCTGAACCACCAATTATTCCTAAAACAACACCTATTGTAATACCACCTGTTGCACCAACTAAAACACCATTTTTCCATCCAAGTATAAGAACAATCAATATGCTTAGCACATTTTTAACAGAAAATCCAAATATTGAAAGCTTTCCAAACGAAGATATAGTAATTGCAAGAAGAAGGCTTGTACCCATTACTTCTTCTATTGTAAAAGCTCTTTTGGAATCAAATTCTTTTATCATCAAAATTGAACTTACAAATATCTTATAAAATATATATGTTGTTATTGCAAGCATAATGCTAATTAGTGCATCATATACAATAAAAGTTCTAAAAAATACTGGCACAATTTGTACTAAAAGAACTGCAAAAAATAAATGCATACCTATTTTCTTTTTTTCATTTACATTATCTTGTAATTTAGGTCTTATTAACAAAACTAAAACAAAAAATATAAGTGATGTAATAAAATATGTTAAAAAACTATTTGTTCCAAATTTTATAAAAGTTCCTATCAAAGAAAGAACGTACATAATCCCAACCGCTTGTCCATTGCTAAGTGCTGCTGCTATAAAGCTAAGTCCAAACGGAACTATTGAAAAAATAACATTCTCTGAACTTAATCCAACCATTGAAATTAAAAAACTTATAGTATATAAAATTATATTTTGTTTTGCAAATAGTCTATGTAAAATTTCTTTTATACTATCTTTTTGCTCTTGTTTAACCTCTTGACCTTCCATATCTTTGCTTGATATATTTTGAAACATTTTTTACCACCTCTACCCTTTTCTTAAGTTTGTACACATATTATAACTTACAAAGTCATATTTTTTTGTCATATTTAAGTCCAACTTAAAAAAAGTTTTTTACATTTTGTGATATGTTATTTTATTTTTATTTTAAATAAAACATTTTATTTATCCATCTCAAAAACAAAATAGCGAAAAAATAAATATTTTATTTTTTTCTGCTATATTGTTTTTACATTCTCACTTGTTATGTTAATATATCATATTTTAAGCTATATTTCAATATTTAATCTTTAACGCAAGAAAAGACTAGGAAGGCAATTTCCTAGTCTTTTATATTGCATACAACTTTTTTACAGCTTATTGCAATATTGCATTAATATTTTTTTATAAAAACGTAAGGTTTCAATAAAAATTTGATATTATAATTGAAAATATACTATTTCTCCTCTTCTTTATTTGAAGTAGAAATCTCATTATTACTTAATATTGCTTCTTGTTTTGTATCATCAGATTTTTTTATACTATCCATCATTACAATAAATTTAACACTGTCTGCTGTATCTTTATTTGCCATTGTAAAGTTATTATATTCATTTGATAATTCTTGTAATTTTTCTAGACGAGATGTTAAATCTTTTACATCACCATTTACAAGATTACTTATTTTACTGATTCCGTCTTTATCAAACTCACTCATTCCACTTGAAAGTGTTTGTGCACCTTTGTTTAGTGTACTTGTTCCATTTGATAAAGTTTTGCTTCCTGTTTCAAGTTTTTCAAGTCCTGAAACAAGCTCTTTTAATCCAGCATCTAATGTTCCCATTTGTGAAACTACTTGATTTGTAAATGTTTCTTTTGCTGTTTTGCCAACTTGTTTTGCAACTGTTTCAGCAGTTGTTGTTGCAGTTGTTTCTGCTGTCTCTTTTGCAACTTGGCCTGCAACTTGAACTGCTACCATTCCTGCAGTTGTTGTTGCTGTTGTTCCTGCAATTGATGTAGCTGTTTCTCCAAATTGTTTTGCAATTATTGCTTGTTGCTCCTTAGTTAATGTTATTCCTGATTTCATAAGCTCTGTTATAAGTTCTGTTGCTCCACTTGTTGCCTCTTTTGTTACAGCTTTTGATATTTCAGTTTCTTGTCCAGATGCAAGCATTTTCTTAACTGATGCAACAGCTGAACTTTGTGCCTCAGATTTTATTGCAGATTCTTGTTTTTTATATGCTACATCAGCTTGCTCTTTTGCACTACTTTTAATGTATGCCATTGTTTTGCTATCAATTACTTCTGTTTTGTCATTTTTTAATGTTTTTATACTTTTAGCTACTTCTGTTTCAATTGTTCTTGCACCTGTTCTTGCAGATGTAATACCTTTTTGAAGCTCTGTTGCACCGCTATTTAATGTATTTGTTCCTTCTTTAAGCTCTTTGCTTCCAGATACAAGCTTTGTACTTGCACTTTTTAATTCATTTACTTGTGCATATACATCATCTAAATCATCAAATATGCTTAAATCACTTTCTTCAATTAATTTTGGAGTAATATATGTTACTATATTTCCCATTTCAAAATCTTTTACATCCATTGTGATTTCTACTGTACTTGGTATTTCTAATTTATCCTTTGAAATTCCAAGACTTTCTTGCATACCTGGCATACTAATTCCAATAATTATGTTCTTGCTGCCATCTTCTATAATTTTACCACTATTAATTTTTATATTTCTTGCTTTGTCATTATTTATAATTGTTCCAAATCCAACTACAAATGGTGTATAAAGTGTATCTTTCTTACCATTTACAGTAACTTTGTGAGCTTCATGGTTTGTATATTCAATTTTTATACTTAATTTTCCGCTCTTACCAGCTAAATCTTTTGCTTCAATTTCTTTTCCATCTAAAGTATATTTTACTTCAAATGTAACAGGTAATTCTTTTTTACTTTCGCCTTGGTAATAAATATCATTTCCATTTGCATTCCATACTACTGTATTTCCATCTTGAGAAAATGTTTCATCACCACTTATATTTTTTACATTTAATAAATCTGTAATATCTTTTAATACATCTTCCTTTTTATCATTTTGAAGATGAGATGTAACTATTGTTTCATAACCTTTTCCTGTACTATCTACCTTACTATATACAGTTTCTTGCTTTGTATATGCCATTACTGGAGCTGTATATGTAAGCATTGTGCATAATAGAACACCTGAAGTTATTTTTGAAAATATTTTATTATTCATTTTATATCCTTCCTCTCAAATTATTTTTCTGCTTTGCTATCTGTAATTTTTCTCATTCCTATTGTTGTTTTGCAAATTAATTTATCACACAAAAGTAGGAATGCAGGTAAAATGCAGATAACACAAACCATACTAATTATTGCTCCTCTTGACATTAATGTACATAGAGAACCAATCATTTCTATTTTAGAGTATACACCTACTCCAAATGTTGCTCCAAAGAAGCATAATCCACTAACTACTATTGAGCCAATTGAACTTTCCAGTGCATTTGAAACTGCTTCATTTTTGTTTTGTCCGTTTTTTCTATTTGTAATATATTTTGTTGTAATTAAAATTGCATAATCTATTGTTGCACCAAGTTGAATTGTACCAATTACAATTGATGCAATAAATGGAAGTATTGTTCCTGTATAATATGGAATTCCCATATTTATAAATATTGCAAATTCAATTACTGCCATCAATATAACAGGTAATGAAATTGATTTAAGCACAAATAGCATAATTACAAAAATTATTCCAATTGATACTGTATTAACACTATTAAAGTCATGATCACTTATTTCAACAAGATCTTTCATAAGTGGCCCCTCACCTGCTAAAATAGCATCTTGATCATATTTTTTGATAATATCGTTTACTTTAGTAACTTGCTTATTAAGCTCATTTGTTGCCATTTCATATTTTGAACTTACAATTATCATCTGATATTTATCACTTTGGAAAATGCTTACTAAATCATCTGGAAGCATTTCCTTTGGAATTCCAGCCTCTCCTATTTTTGAATAAGAAAGCGTCCACTCAATTCCATCAAGATTTTCTATTTCATCAAGCATTTGATTAACTTTGTAATCTGGCATATCTTTATCAACAAGTAATAATTCTGTTGATACCATATTGAATTTTTCTTTTAAATTTGTATTTGCAATAACACTATCAAGTGTTGATGGTAATGATTTGTCTAGGTTATAGTATATACCTGTGTGTTGATATCCATAAAATGCTACAGGTAGAACTAAAACAAATACTACAAGTATTGCAATATGATGTTTCATTACAAAGTTCTTTACCCCTGTAAATTTAGGAAGTATTACTTTGTGTTTTGTTTTCTCTATTAATGAATTTAACTCAAGTATCATTGCAGGAAGTACTGTTACGACACATATAACTCCAAATAATACACCTTTTGCCATTACAAGACCAATATCTTTTCCAAGTGTTAAATTCATACTACATAGTGCTAAAAATCCAGCAATTGTTGTAAGTGAACTTCCAAGCACTGATGTAAGAGTTTTAGCAATTGCATTTGCCATTGCCTCTACATTATCACTAATTGTTTCTTTTTGTTGCATATAACTGTGATATAGGAATATTGCAAAATCCATTGTAACACCAAGTTGTAATACACTGCTTATTGCTTTTGTAATATATGATGTTTGACCTAAAAATACGTTTGTTCCCATATTATAAAGTATTGCAATACCAATGTTTGCAAGTAATAAAACCGGTACCAAATACGAATCAAGTGCCACCTCTAGTACTATTAAACATAGTGCAACTGCAATTATTACATAAATTGCAATTTCTGATTCAGATAAATCTCTTGTATCAAGTACAGTTGCCGTCATACCACTTACTTTGCAATGCTCTGCAGTAACATTTCTTAATTGCTCTACAGCTTCCATTGTACTATCTGAAGAAATTTGATCTTTAAATGTAACAAGCATTAATGTTGTATTGTCATTATATAATTTATCTTTTATTTCGTCTGGAATCATACTTGTCGGAATTCCAGCACCCACAACATCTGCAACACTTGCAACCTTTTCTACATTGTCAATCTCTTTTATTTTTTCCTCTAATTTTAAAATATCCTTGTTATCCATGTTTTCTACGAGAACCATAGAAAAGCCACCCATATTAAAATCTTCTGATAATATGTTTTCACCTTTAATTGTCTCAACATCATCTGGAAGATATACTAATATGTCATAATTAATTCTGGTTGCCTTTATTCCTATTATTGATGGAATAATAAGAAGTAATGCTATAATTAAAATTAATTTTCTATGTTTGCAAATAAATTTTCCGAAACTTTTGCATAATATTTTCTCCTTTCTCTTTCTGACCATTGGTCACTTTAATTATTATACTGCAAAAATGACCATTGGTCAATATCTTTTTACAAATTTATTACATTTTATTGACCATTAGTCATAAATATGTCATAATAGTATATGGGAGCTGATGATTTATGAAAGAATTAAACATAATAAATAAATTAAAT
>CAJMLO010000043.1 GCA_905214245.1 uncultured bacterium | reverse complement strand
TTCCCTGTGCATTATCTCCATAAATAATATTTATATTTTTATTAAATTGTATTTCTTGACACTCATAATTTCTAAAATTAATTAATTTCATTTTATCAATGTACATATTTTTTCGTCCTTCTATCCACAATCCTTTTGAATATGAGATGTGCTTATCCACAAAAATGTGGATAAGTTGTTCTTTTTGCACATTATTCTTTCATCCTTATTGGAAGTACCATGTAAACATAGTCTCCACCTTCTTCAACAGGTCTTATAATACATGGAGAGATGCTTGTACCAAAATCAATGTAAACTTCTTGGTCATCTATTGCTCTAAATGCATCTAAGAAATATTTTGGATTAAATCCTGCCTCCAAATTTTTTCCTTCTGTTGAAATATACATTTCTTCTTTAGCATCACCTGTTTGGTTTGTACAAGAAATTGTTACTTTTCCTATATCTATATTAACTTTAACAGGATATTTCTTTTCTTTTTCAATGCTTGAAGAAGAAATTAAACTAATTCTTTCAAAACATTCTTGAATAGCACTTTTATCAACTCTTATTCTTGTCTCCCAATTTTCTGGAATTACACTACTATAATTTAAAAACTCACCATCAAGAAGTCTTGTAACTATTTTACAATTTTCCATTTCAAATAGTGCTTGATTTTTTGCAACTCCTATTTTTATTGTGTCATATGAATCTAAAATAATTTTATTTATTTCATTTAATGTTCTACCAGGAATTACTGCGGTAAAATCATTTGTTTTAGATTGTAAAAATTTACTTTTCCAAGCAAGTCTAAATCCATCAACAGCAACTACATTTAATTTGTTATTTTTTATTTCAAATAAACATCCTGTAAATATTGGTCTATTTTCTTCTGTGCTTACAGCAAATATTGTTTTTCTAATCATTTCTTTTAAAGATGTTTGCTCAAGTTCAATAGAATTTTCAATACTTATTTTAGGAAGTTCTGGAAATTCATCTGGATTCATTGTAGCAAGTTTGTATAAAGAACCTTCACACTCTATTACTAATAAATTTTTATCATCTAAAGAAATACTTATTTCAGAATCAGGTAATCTTCTTATTATTTCACTAAACATTATTGCATTAACTACTGTTGCACCTTGTTCTTTTACTTCACAGTGGATAACATATTCAATTCCTATTTCTAAATCATATGTTGTTAATTTTACTTCATCATCATTTGTTTGAATTAATATTCCTTCTAGTACAGGCATTGTTGTTTTTGTTGCGACCGCTTTTGTTACGGAATTAATAGCTTTAAGGATATTGTCCTTTTCACAAACAAGTTTCATTTTGCATCTTTCTCCTTTATATATAATATAATATTTATAGTAGTAGTAGTAATAGGTGCTGTGGATTGTGTGGAAAACTATGTGGAATACTTATATCCGTATGTTTTTTGATGTGGACAACTTCGTGGATAATTAACAAAGTTATCTACATTAAAAAATTTATTGTGGGGATAACTGAGATATCAACATGTTATCTACATATTATTCACATACCTATGTGGATATCTAATGTAAGGCTTCCGTAAGTAAAACTGAGCTTTAATTTTCCAAACATAAATTTCTCAAACACGATTTTTGTAAAATCCTATTTTTCCTATTAATATAAATTATTTATCAGATTTTAATATGTTTTTCACACTTTCCACAATTCTTTTTGTAGTCATATCATCTTGCATTTGTTTACTAATTTTATTGCAAGCATGAATTACTGTTGTATGATCTCTCTTGCCAAAACCTTCTCCAATCTTAGTTAGAGGAAGGTCTGCAAAGTTTCTACACAAATACATTGCAATTTGTCTTGGAAATGTAATATCATTTGAACGTTTTACACCTTTTAATTCATCAACTGTCACATTAAAATATTTTGCAACAGTTTCTTGAATTAAACCAATTGAAATTACCTTTTCCCTACTTATAACAACATCATTAATAGCTTTTTCAGCCATTTCCATAGTAATGTGTGTATTTGTAAGTGAAGCATTTGCAATTAATTTATTAAGTACTCCTTCAAGTTCTCTAATATTTGAATCAATTTTAGTTGCAATATCACATAAAATATCATCATCTATTATAATATTATCTAATTGAGCTTTTTTACGAAGGATTGCTAAACGTGTTTCATAATCTGGATTTGAAATATCGGCAATTAATCCCCATTCAAATCTTGATTTTAATCTATCTTCTAACAATTTTATATCTTTTGGTGGTCTATCACTAGAGATTATAATTTGTTTTCCACTTTCATGAAGTGTATTAAAAGTGTGGAAAAATTCTTCTTGTATACGTTCTTTTCCAGCTATAAATTGGATATCGTCAATTAACAAAACATCAATATTTTGTCTATATTTATTTCTGAACATTTCCATTTTAGCATCTTTGATAGCATTTACTAATTGATTTGTAAATTTTTCAGATGTTACATATACAATGTTTGCATTTCTGTTATTTAATAGAATTTCATTAGCAATAGCATGCATTAGATGAGTTTTCCCCAATCCTACTCCACCATAAATAAATAGTGGGTTGTATGCAGTAGCTGGTGCTTCTGCAACTGCTAAAGCTGCAGCATGTGCAAACCTGTTATTATTTCCAACAACAAAAGAATCAAAAGTATATTTTGGATTTAGTGTAGAATTTGATATGCCAGAAAGATTATTATTCATCTGAATTGATGCTTCTGACTTTTCTTCTGCTACATCATCTTTTAATATTACTGATATTTCACAATTTTTGTTTGTAATATAATTAAAAGTATTTTTAAACAAATCGTGATATCTTGAAATAATGGATTCTTTTTGGAAAGCGTTACTTGCAACTAAGACTACATTGCCATCTTCAAAACTGTTAATCTCTAGGTCTCTAATCCAAGTCTCGTATGAAATCTTTGTAACTTCATTTTTTAGAAGTTCTTTTGCTTTTGTTAAAAGTTCGTTTAATTCTTCTTTTTGCATCTTTTTTCAATCCTTCCAAAATATAATGTTTATATAAAAATGTATTAAATTATACACTTATTCACATAGTTATCCACAATATTGATATATAATATCAAAAAACAAAAAGCAAAGTCAATACAAAAAAAACTTTATTTAAAAAATCTTTCATTTTTATTGACATAATAAAAGAATTAAGATATAATTATAAAGCTTATTAATGTAAAAATCCGTTTACGGTTAAATATATACAGGAGGTGCTAAAATGAAAAGAACATATCAACCTAAAAAAAGACAAGAACAAAAAGAGCATGGTTTTATGAAAAGAATGAAAACTAGAGCAGGTAGAAATGTATTAAAAGCAAGACGTGCAAAAGGAAGAAAAAAATTAAGTGCGTAGAGTTTTAAGAAGGTCACGAAAGCTGTGGCCTTTTTTGAAATGTCTTTAATAAAAAATGAGTGGTATAAATGAGAAAAATTAAAACATTAAAAAAGAATTACGAATTTCAAAATGTTTTATCAAAAGGTAAATTTTATGTTGGAAAACAGATAACTATATATATATCAACAAATAAATTAGACGAAAATGTTATTGGAATTGCTGTTTCAACAAAAGCGTGTAATGCAGTAAAAAGAAATCACATAAAAAGACTTATACGTGAAAATTACAGATTGATAAAAAATGATTTAAAAAAAGGAAACAATATTGTATTTTTATGGAATAAAAAAGTAAAAGCAGAAGAAGCAGATTACTATATTATAAAAAAAGATATGAATAAATTGTTACAAAAGGCTAATTTATTATCATGAAAAAATTATTTATAAAATTAATAAATGGATATCAAAAATTTATTTCTCCCTTATTTAAAAGTGTGGGAGTAAATTGCAAATATTATCCAAGTTGTTCAGAATATATGAAACAAGCAATAATAAAGTATGGCAGTATAAAGGGAATATATTTAGGAATCAAAAGAATATTAAGGTGCAATCCATTTTCTAAAGGTGGATATGACCCATTAAATTAATGGAGGTTATATGGGATTTATATCAGAATTATTTGGCTATTTATTAAATGCACTTTATGAGTTATTTAATAATTATGGTATTGCGATAATTGTATTTTCTGTAATATTAAGAATTATCTTAATACCAATTACAATAAAACAACAAAAAACAATGAAGAAATCTGCGGAGCTTCAAGAAGAAATGAAGGAGATTTCTAAAAAATATAAAAATAATCCAGAAAAATTAAATCAAGAAACTATTGAGCTATATAAAAGAGAAAAAATGAGTCCATTTAGTGGTTGTTTAAGTTCAATTGTACAAATAATAATAATCTTATCTGTATTTTGGCTTGTAAGTCAACCATTAACATATATGAAGAGATTAAACAATGTTCCATATGATGCAAATAATACAGAATCAAATCAAAGTGTAGTAGAATATTATAAGGAAAAATTAAAACAGGAAAATGAAAATCAAAGAACAGGCTATTCTGAAATTGCAATAATTAATAAATATGGTGCAGAAGATGAAAGAGTTTCTGTAAATATGAATTTTCTAGGACTTGATTTAAGCAAAGTTCCAAGTGACAACTTAAATGATTGGAGAGTATATATTATTCCAGCATTATATGTAATTTCTTCTGTAATATCTATAAAAATTACTACAAACATGAGTAAAAAGAAAAATGAGGATGTAGTTAAAGAAAATGGAGACAACAATGAAATGGAAGCTATGGAAGCAATGAATAAAAATATGACATATATGATGCCAATCATGTCAGTATTTATTGCATTTATTGCTCCACTGGGACTTGCCTTATATTGGTTTATTAGTAATTTATTAATGATTATTGAAAAAATTGTAATAGACAAAATCATGAAACATAAGGAGGAAAAAGAAAATGCCTAAAAGTATTATAGCAGAAGGAAAAACAACTAATGAAGCAATTTCTAATGGTTTAAAACAACTAAATGTTTCAAAAGAAAATGTAGATATAAAAGTATTAGAAAATAGTGAAAAAAGAAGTTTCTTTAGTATTTTAGCTCCACGAGTTGTAAAAGTTGAGTTAACACTAAGAGAAGAGTCAGAAAAAAGACATAAAATTTTAGAAAACAAAATTGTTGCAAATCAAAAAGATATTGATTCTGCAACAGAAAATGTTGAAAGATTTTTATCAGAATTTTCAAAAAGCTTTGGAGGTATAACATATACAGTATCATATAAAAATGATTTTATAAATGTTAAAATAGATGGAGATAATGCTTCAAAATTGATAGGATATAGGGGAGATGTTTTAAATTCTTTACAAACTATATTAAACTCTATTGCAAGTAAACATTTAGAATCAAAAGTAAGAGTAATTTTAAATATAGGAAATTACAAGGAAAAAAGAGAAAAAGCTTTAGAAGAGCTTGCTGATAAAGTATCAAAAACAGTATTAAAAACAGGAAAGTCTATAACTTTAGAGCCAATGGTTGCATATGAAAGAAAAATAATACATAATAGATTACAACAAAATAGTAGTATTAGAACATATAGCATTGGTGAAGAACCATATAGAAAAGTTGTTATAGCAAAAAATAAATAAAGATTAATCTGAAGTCAAAGTGAGGATAAATCGTAGAAATACAGGTTTTATTCTATCTTTGGCTTCTTTTGTTTGAAAAGGAGGATATTATGAGTACTATTGCAGCAATAGCTACAGCTACAGGAACTGGAAGTGTTGGGATAATTAGAATGAGCGGAAAAGATTGTTTTAAAGTTCTAGAAAAAATATTTATTCCTAAAAATAAAAACATTTCTATTGATGAGATACCAGGATATACAATCAAATATGGACATATTATTGATAGCAAAACGAAAGAAGTAATTGATGAAGTATTAGTATCATTTTTTAAGAGTCCGAAGAGTTATACAACTGAGAATATGTGTGAAATTAATTCTCATGGAGGAACTTTGGTAGAGCAAAAAATACTTGAACAATGTTTATTAAATGGTGCAGATATGGCTGAACCAGGGGAATTTACAAAAAGAGCTTTTTTAAATGGAAGAATAGATCTTGCTCAAGCGGAATCTGTTATGGACATTATCAATGCAAAAACGGATAAGGAAGCAAAGGCATCACTTAGCCAATTAGAAGGAAATTTATCTAATTGTATTACAGAAATACGAAAAGATTTACTTGATATGATGGCTGATATAGAGGCATCAATCGATTATCCAGAATATGATGTGCCAGAACTTTCAAATAAAAAAGCAATTGAAAGACTATCAGAGGTTAAAACAAAGCTTAAAGACTTAGAAGATAGTTTTCAAAATGGAAAGATCTTAAAAGATGGTGTAAAAACAGTTATTGTGGGAAAACCAAATGCAGGAAAATCATCACTTTTAAATATAATGCTTAATGAAGAAAGGGCAATTGTAAGCAGTCAAGCGGGAACAACAAGGGATACAATTGAAGAATTTGTAAAAATAAAAGGAATTCCTTTAAAAATAATTGATACAGCTGGAATAAGAAATACAAAAGATGAGATAGAAGCAATAGGTGTAAAAAAAGCAATAAGTTTAATTAATGATGCAGATTTAGTAATAGCAATTTTTGATGAGTCAAAAGACATGGATGAAGAGGATGAAAGAGTAATAAATTTAATAAAAAACAAGAAAACCATCATATTGTTAAATAAATGCGATTTAAGCAAAAAAAGCAAAAAAACGATAAATTATATATCTAAAATAAATAAAACGGTTATAGAGGCGTCTATGAGGTCAAAAAAAGGAATAGACATGCTTTATAACACGATACAAAAAATGTTCCAAGTTGGAGAAGTAGAAATTGGAAAAGATATTATAATTACAAATATAAGACATAAAAATCAAATTCATAAAGCATATGAAAGTATAGAAAAAGCAATAGATACAGTAAATATGGGAATGCCAATTGATATAATTGCAGTTGAAATAAAGCAAACATTAGAAAATTTAGGAAATATTACTGGAGATAATGTGTCTGAAGATATTATAAATGAAATATTTTCAAAATTCTGCTTAGGAAAATAAAATGTTTCGCAACAATTTAAGTGTCATATTTTGAAGAAAAATTGAATAAAAAGTTAGCTAGAAAAATCACAATATATTATAAAAAAACACTAAAAATAAATTGTTTAAATGACAAACATATAAAATACAGAAATAAAAATTAAATTTAACTTATCGGTAAACTTAGTCATATCAAGGATTTGATAAAATAAGCAAAATATTATTTGACAAAAAGACACGCTATTGTCGAAAAATGTCGAATAAATCTTGCACATACAAATAAAGCGAAAATAGATTCGCAGGTAAAACTTTGAGTTTCGCAGATAACGAGTAAATAACATATAGGAGGTAAATGATGAAATATAATGCAGGAAAATATGATGTTGCAGTAATAGGAGCAGGACATGCAGGATGTGAAGCAGCACTTGCATCAGCAAGAATGGGATTTAAAACTCTTCTATTTTCAATAAGTTTGGAAGCAGTGGCAAATATGCCATGCAACCCACACATAGGAGGAAGCTCAAAAGGCCATTTAGTAAAGGAACTAGATTGCCTAGGTGGAGAAATGGGCAAAAATATAGATAAAACATATACTCAACTAAGAATGCTTAACACATCAAAAGGACCAGCGGTTTATTCTTTAAGAGCTCAGGCAGATAGAAAAAGATATCAAATGGAAATGAAACATACTTTGGAGAAGCAAAAAAATTTATATTTAAAACAAGCTGAAATTGTAGACATAGGTGTAGAAGATGGAAAAGTAGTATCTGTTGAAACAAATATTGGGGCAATATATGAGGTAAAAAATGTTATACTTGCAACTGGAACATATTTAAAAGGAAAAATATATATTGGAGAGACATCTTTTGAGAGTGGACCAGATGGAGTATTCCCAGCAGTTAAATTATCAGATATTTTAAAGAAAATAGGAATTAATTTAGTAAGATTTAAGACTGGTACTCCAGCTAGAATTAACAAAAACAGTATAGATTTTTCTAAAATGGAAATACAAGAAGGAGATAAACATCCAGAAGCATTTTCTTTTGAGGACACAATTGATGATACAAAAGAACAATTACCATGCTATCTTACATATACGACAAAGGAAACACATGATATTATAAGAGCAAATTTACATAGATCACCACTTTATAGTGGAGAAATTACAGGTACAGGACCTAGATATTGCCCTTCTATAGAAGATAAGGTTGTAAGATTTGCAGATAAAGAAAGACATCAAATATTCGTTGAACCAATAGGAAAAGATACCGATGAAATGTATATTCAAGGAATGAGTTCATCACTTCCAGAAGATGTACAAATAGCTATGTACCGTACAATTCCTGGGCTTGAACACGCAGAGTTTACACGCCCTGCATATGCAATAGAATATGATTGTATAGAGCCATCTGAATTAAAACTATCATTAGAACATAAAAAAATTGATGGGATGTTCTTTGCTGGACAAATAAATGGTACATCAGGATACGAAGAAGCTGCAGTTCAGGGAATAATTGCGGGAATAAATAGTGGAAGAAAACTACAAGGTAAAAATCCTATAATTTTAGACCGTTCACAAGCATATATTGGTGTATTAATTGATGATATTGTTACAAAAGGTACAAATGAACCTTATAGAATGATGACTTCAAGAGCCGAATACAGGCTACTTTTAAGACAAGACAATGCAGATTTAAGACTTACAGAGATAGGGCATGAAGTTGGACTTATTTCAGACGAAAGATATAGTAAATTTTTAGATAAAAAGAATAAAATTGAACAAGAAATTGATAGATTAAAGAAAAAAACAATAAAACCAACTGAAAAAGTTAATGAATTTTTAAGAAAACATGACTCTTCTGAAATATCAAATGGTGTAAAACTTAGTGATTTACTAAAAAGAACTGAACTTACATATGAAAATATGTCAGAGATAGATGACGAAAGACCAGAATTACCAAGGGATGTAGCTCAAGAAGTAGAAATTCAGGTAAAATATGAAGGATATATAAAATTACAAGAAGAACAGGTAGAAAAATTTAAAAAATTAGAGAAAAAACTATTACCAGAAGATATTTGTTATAATAATATTAAAGGTTTAAGAATAGAAGCAAGACAAAAACTTGATAAAATAAAACCAACTTCAGTTGGCCAAGCATCAAGAATATCAGGGGTTTCACCAGCTGATGTATCAGTACTTTTAATTTATTTGGAACAATTGAAAGAAGAAAAATAATATATGTGAGGTAAAATGATGGAAATAGACGAATTTTCAAAAGAGTTAACTAAATTAGCAAGTAAAATTGAAATAGAATTAAGTTTAGATGAAATAGAAAAATTATATAAATTCATGTATTTACTTTTAGAATGGAACGAAAAAATAAATTTAACAGCTATAACAGAGCCAGAAGATATAATTTTGAAGCATTTTGTAGATAGTATTACTATAAAAAAATATATAAAAAGTGAAAATAAAGTGCTTGATATGGGCACTGGAGCCGGCTTTCCTGGAATTCCACTTAAAATAATATCTTCTGATACTTATTTTACATTAGTTGATTCATTAAATAAAAGAATAATATTTTTAAATGAAGTATGTGATAAGTTAAAACTAAATAAAATTGAAAATATTCATTCAAGAGCAGAAGAACTTGCAAAAAATAAAAAATATAGAGAACAATATGATGTTGTAACTTCAAGAGCAGTTGCAAGACTTGCAAGTTTAGTAGAATATATGCTTCCTTTTGTAAAGGTGGGAGGTAGATGTATTTGCATGAAGGGCTCTAATGTAGATGAAGAATTAATTGAAGCAAAAAAAGCAATTAATGTACTTGGAGGAGAAATTGAAAAAGTAGATAAATTTTTACTTCCGAACTCTGATATAGAAAGAAATATAGTTATAATAAAAAAGATAAAAAATACATCTTGTAAATATCCTAGAAAGCCTGGAACAGCTACAAAACAGCCGATAATATAAATTATATAGTTATCAGTAAAAAG
>CAJMLO010000042.1 GCA_905214245.1 uncultured bacterium | reverse complement strand
GGTACGCCGCCCTTATCAAATTTCTCTGCCATGTTATAGATTATTTCGTCATCTATTAGTATATAGAAACGGAAAAATGCCAGCATTTCGAATGCTGACATTTTATATAACTATGTCCACAATAATTGTCCACGTAGATTTTTTATTGATTTTTATGGGGTTTCCTCGATTCTGTCCACATTATTTATGCTATGTGGACAAATCGTGGACAAATTGTCATCTGTGGACAAATTTATCATTTTTTCTATTTTTAACAATTCATTATTTTATAAGGGTTTGCGAGGTTATTTACCACAACAGTTCTTGTATTTCTTACCCGAACCACAAGGACATGGATCATTTCTTCCAACTTCGGCATCTTTTTTTACATATGGTGTTTTTGGTCCTGATGAAGTATTTGGAGCAGTATTTTCTGATAAGTTTAAAGTAGCTTCTTCTCTTCCTTCACTTGTAATCTTTACAGATTCTTTTCTAGCTGGTGCTTCCTCTCTTTTTCTTGCATTCATAAGTATTTTTACAACATTTAATTTGATATCTGCAATCATTTGGTCAAACATATCAAATCCTTCTATTCTATATTGAACAACTGGATCTTTTTGTCCGTACGCTTGAAGTCCAATTCCATCTTTTAGTTCATCCATTGCATCAATATGATCCATCCATCTTTCATCTACAATTTTTAATATAACAACTCTTTCAAGTTCTCTTAAATTTTCTGAACCGAATTCTGCTTCTTTTTCATCATAAATTTTATGAGCTTTTTCTTGTAATTCAGAAATAATGTTTTCAGCGTTTATTTTAGCTTCTGATAGACATTCTAGTTTAGATATACCGTATGTCGTCTCAACTTCTGACATCAATGATTCGGCATTTACTCCATCTTCAGTAGCATATCCATTTACCATGTCTTCTGCTAATGTATCAATCATGTTAAATACATTTTCCTTCATATTCTCGCCATCAAGAACTTGTCTTCTTTGTTTGTATATAATTTCTCTTTGTGTATTCATAACATCATCATATTGTAATACATTCTTTCTTATACTAAAGTTTCTTCCCTCAACTCTTTTTTGAGCATTTTCAACTGCTTTAGAAATCATCTTTGATTCAATTGGCATATCTTCATCTGCTCCCAAGGTATTATAAACTTTAGTTATCATGTCTCCACCAAAGATTTTCATTAAATCATCGTCTAGTCCAATATAAAATCTTGATTCTCCTGGATCTCCTTGACGACCACTACGTCCTCTTAACTGGTTGTCAATTCTTCTTGATTCATGTCTTTCTGTACCAATTATTTTTAGGCCACCTGCTGCAATAACTTTTTCTTTTTCTTCTTTTATTTCTTCATCAAATTTATCTTTTAATTCTTTGAATTTCTTTCTTGCTTCTAGAACAGTCTCGTCAGATGTCTCATTAAATGCGTTTGCTTGTTCTATTTGATCAAGTGTATATCTTTGTCTTCTCATCTCTTGCTTTGCTAAGAATTCACTGTTACCGCCAAGCATAATATCAGTACCACGTCCAGCCATGTTTGTAGCAATTGTAACTGCTCCAAATTTACCAGCTTGTGCAACTATTTCTGCTTCTTTCTCATGGAATTTAGCATTTAATACAGTATGCTTTATTCCTTCTTTATCAAGTAATTTGCTCAATTTTTCAGATTTTTCAATTGATACTGTACCAACTAGAACAGGTTGTCCTTTTTTATTGCTTTCTTTTATATCTTTTATTACAGCTCTAAATTTTGCAGGTTCATTTTTATAAATAATATCATGTTCATCTTTTCTAATCATTGGCCTATTTGTAGGTATTTCTATAACATCCAATTTATAGATTTCTTCGAATTCTGCCTCTTCAGTCATAGCTGTACCAGTCATACCAGACAATTTATCATACATTCTAAAGTAATTTTGGAATGTAATTGTAGCAAGTGTTTTTGACTCATCTGCAATTTTAACATGTTCCTTTGCTTCAATTGCTTGATGAAGACCATTGTTGTATCTTCTTCCATACATAATTCTTCCTGTAAATTCGTCAACAATTAAAACTTCTCCATCTTTTACGATATAGTCAATATCTTTTTTCATGATTCCATGTGCACGAAGTGCTTGATTTACATTATGTACTAGTTCAGAATTTTCTATATCATTAAAGTTTTCAAGTCCAAATTCTTTTTCAGCTTTTTTAATACCTTTTTGTGTTAGAGATGCTGATTTTGCTTTTAAATCAACAATATAATCATAATTTTCGTTATCTTCTGCTTGTTCAAAGTCTTTTACATCTTCTTCAACAATTACTTTTGGCGTTAATTTTGTAACAAAAGAATTGGCTTTTTTGTATAAATCAGATGATTGCTCTCCTCTACCTGATATAATAAGAGGTGTACGAGCCTCATCAATCAAAATACTATCAATCTCATCAACTATTGCATAATTTAATTCTCTTTGAACTAATTGGTCTTTGTAAATAACCATATTATCTCTTAGATAATCAAATCCAAATTCATTATTTGTTCCATATGTTACATCACAGGCATATGCTTGTCTTTTTTCATGTGGTTCCATTCCTGCAATAACAAGTCCAACAGTTAATCCTAAAAATTTGTATACTTTTCCCATCCATTCACTATCTCTTTTAGCTAAGTAATCATTAACTGTTACAACATGAACTCCTTTTCCTGTTAAAGCATTAAGGTAAACAGGAAGTGTAGCAACTAAAGTTTTTCCTTCACCTGTTTTCATTTCTGCAATTCTACCTTGATGAAGTATAATTCCACCAATTAATTGTACATCAAAGTGACGCATACCTAATACTCTTTTAGAAGCTTCTCTAACAACTGCAAAAGCTTCTGGTAATATATCATCTAAAGTCTTGCCTTCTTGTAATTTTTTCTTTAATTCATCTGTCTTTCCTCTTAATTCACTGTCTGATAATTTTTCCATATCAGGCTCTAATTCGTTAATTTGTTTTACAATTGGCATTATTCTTTTAACTTCTTTTTCACTGTATGTTTTAAATAAACCCATTCTTATCTTCCTTCCTATTGTATAAGTGTCCTTTCGTGCGTGCATACACGAAGCTAACGATACTATATCACTTTTTGTGAAAAACCGCAATATAAATTAAGTAAAACTTTGTCATTTTTATAAAAAAACTACATAGATATTTATTAATGTATATTTAATTACTTTTATGGAGGTCATATATGTTCATTTTTAACATGAAATTAGATGGAAATAAGTTCTTTAAAATTATAATGGGAATTTTATGTATAATTATTTTAATAATAACTTTTATAGTTTGCTATCGTTTAATCTCAAATAGCTTCTTTAAAACAAATGATACCTTGCCAAGTGATAAAAACAAAGTGTATGAACTTACAGCTCAAAATTATACAAGTGTTCTTGAAAATGTACATTTGAATATTGATACATATGTTGGTCAAAAAATAAAATTTACAGGATATATTTACCGTTTATACGATTTTGAAGAAAACCAATTTGTGCTTGCAAGAGACATGATTGTAACATCTGATTTTCAAACTGTTGTAGTTGGATTTCTATGTTCAAGTCCAGATGCTAAAAATTTTGATGACAATACATGGGTTGAAATCACTGGAACCATTACAAAAGGAAACTATTATGGCGATATGCCAATTATAGAAGTAGAAAGCATTAATAAAGTAAATAAGCCAAATGAAGAATGTGTATATCCACCAGATAGTTCATTTGTAGTAACTTCAACAGTATTATAAGAAAAGTGGCTTCGCCATATGTGCATTTTGCTTTGCAAATATGCACTACCTATAGTAACTTAACCTTGTTGCAAAAGTAAAAATCTACGATTTTTACTTTTGCAATAAAAAAAGTAGTACTTTTGGGGACGGACTCAAAAAGTACCACTTTTTTTATCTTTCAAATATAGATTTTACAACTCCTTTATCTATCAATGTTTGATAGATATTTTTTAATATAATCAAAACAATTGGGCCTACAAACATTCCTATTACTCCTATAATTTTAAATCCAGTATACATTGCAATAAGCGTAAAAATCGGATGTATTCCAATATGACCACTTACTATTCTAGGTTCTATAAATTGTCTTACAATAGACATTATTGCCCATAAAATAAATATTGCAAGTGCTAATTTTAAATCTCCCATAAATGCTGTAAATACTGCCCATGGAATCATTACAGTTCCAGAACCAAATATTGGCAGAGCATCTACAAACCCAATTAATAAAGCAATCAAAAACGGATATTCTACATTTAATCCCATAAAGTGAAATATATACAGTCCAATCAATGATATTATAAAAGAAATAACTATTAGTATTACTTCTGCTTTTAAATATCCACCAAGTGTTTTTATTAAATCTCGCAAATGCACTCCTATCTTTTTTACCCATGTTTCAGGTAAGTGATGTTCTATTTGGTCTATCATATATATTTTATCAACACATATAAAATATAATGCAAGAAGTGTCACCATGGTGCAAATTCCAATAGTTGGAATTGATGTTATAAAGTTTATCACTCCACTTAGAGCTCCTTTAGTCCAAACTGTGGCAGTTTGCAATAATTCATTCATAGAATTTTGAACTGTTTGAATAACATTTTCTGGTATTTTTAATTTTTCAAAATCAAAATCCTGCATAAAATTTTGCAACATATTATATGCAGTTTCAGCATATTCATTAAAATTCGTCATTATTTCCGATGTCTCTGTTATTAATGATGTTACAGCAAGTGTAATTATTCCTATAATAATTCCTAATGCTACAATGAACACTATTATAGAACTCGTCCTTCGTTTTAATTTAGTTTTCTTCATGATAAATTTTATTATTGGTTCTATCATGATTGATATAATAAAAGCAACCAAAAAAGGCATATAAAATATAGCAAATTTAAAGCCAATAAATACGCCTAAAATACTTAAAATTAATATTATTATATTTTTTGCAACTCTATAGCAATAATTCAAATCAACAATCATTTATGTACGCACTCTCTTTTCTATAAATATTGTAAATGGGACATATATTTCTATATAAATATTATGCCCCATTTTATTAAATATTAATATTTGTCCATTTATTTGTACTACTGTGCGTTCTTTTTACTACAGTCGCATATATCTTCCAAAGTATCGCATACACCTTTGCTATCTATTTCTGAATTTACAGCTAAATCTCCTAAAGTTAATATACCAACTATTTTATTATCATTTATAACTGGCAATCTTCTTATCTGATTTTCAGACATTATTTTTTCTGCATCAGAAATATCTGCTTCTGGAGTACAACAGCATACTTTGCAAGTCATAATATCACTTACAGGTGTTTGTTTAATATCTTTTGAACATCCAACTGTACGAAGCAATATATCTCTATCTGTTACAAGTCCAACAACTTCCTTGTTTGTGTTACATACAGGTATACAACCTACATGATTATTACACATCAATTTAGCACATTCTTCTACAGAACAATCAGGATTTACATATGCAACTTCATGACACATACAATCTTTAACTTTCATACT
Organism: uncultured bacterium; assembly: GCA_905214245.1. Taxonomy (GTDB): domain Bacteria; phylum Bacillota; class Clostridia; order TANB77; family CAG-508; genus CALXVA01. The sequence goes on along the minus strand of CAJMLO010000042.1, from coordinate 4,818 downwards.
ATTACCGCCTTTCCAATAGTACCATTTAAAATTTTAAATGATATTAATATTGTCTGCAAAAAAAATAAAGATATACAACTTATAATTGTATATCTTGGAAATTTTTTCTAATTTCAAAATCTTAAATAATTGTTGTAACTCCTATCTTCACGCGGAAAGGGAGGTCTAGGTGGCCTTGGTGGCATCGGAGGTCTTGGAGGAGGTGGTGGTCCAGGTCTTGGTGGTCTATTTTGATTTAGCAATTGATTTAATAATAATATCTTAATTAAATCTTGAAGAATATTATTGTTTACAGCTGATTGCCTTACCTCTTTACCTCCATTTTTGTCTGGTTGCATTTCTAAGTTTGAATAAATTTCACTACTCATTTTTTCTATTAAGTCTCTATCAACAGTCTTTGTGTTTCCCTCGCATATTTTTCTAACCATCGGATTTACTACATTGTATATTTCAGGATAAAGTTTCATTAATTCACTATTATCCGTACTTTGAAAATTATATTGTTCTATTGCTTCATATGATGGCTGTCTCATATATGCTTCATATGTATTTGATTCTACCGGATAACCTAATATACTTCTGATGTAGTCTTCATAATTTTGATAAAACATATTATTCCTCCTATTTATTTATTCTTCAATATAATATGTTTTTATCAAATAAATTGTTACTATAAATTATTTACACAATCTTTAAATTGATGTCCTCTATCTTCAAAATTTTTATACAAATCAAAACTTGCACTTGCAGGTGAAAGTAATACCACATCTCCTGCTTTTGCAATCTCTTTTGCAAGATTTACAGATTCTTGCATATTACTTGTATAATATATTTCTATACTTTTGCCATTTAAAGCTTGTTTTGTAGCATTTTCTATCTTTTCTGATGTAGGACCTGTCAAAATTAATGCTCTTACTTTTCTTGCAATTGCCTCCCCTACTTCTTTATAATCAAGTCCTTTGTCAGAGCCTCCTGCAAGTAAAATTATATCTTCATCAAATGAATTTAAACCTGCAATTGTACTTGCTGGACTTGTTCCAATTGAATCATTGTACCATTTCACATTATTAAGTTCACGCACAAATTCAAGTCTATGTTCTACTCCTGTAAATTCTTCTATTGCTTTTACTTGTGTATCAACATCAACTATCGAACTTGTTGCAGCAAGAGCAGCACAAATATTTTCATAGTTATGTATTCCTCTTAATTTTATATCCTCTTTTTTCATAATGTGTCTTCTTACACCATCTTTGCAATATTTTATTGTGCCATCTGCTTTATCATATATAAATCCATCATCTAACTTCTCTTTACTACTAAAGAAAATCACTTTTCCATTTGCTTCTTTAGCAAATTCTCTTGTAAATTCATTATCATAATTTAGCACAACAATCCCACTTTCTGATTGATGTTTGAATATATTTTTCTTAGCTTCTCTATATTCTTCATATGATTTATGTACATTCAAATGATCTGGATAAATATTTGTAACAACAGAAATATCTGGGCTAATATCCATATCCGATAATTGAAAACTACTTAATTCAAGTATTATAATGTTTTCGGGTTTAACATTTCTTATCTTTGTAAATATAGGTTTTCCCATATTTCCACCTAAATATGTTTTTCTTCCAGATTTTTTTACAATTTCATTAATTAATGTTGTTGTTGTTGTTTTACCTTCTGTTCCAGTAACACCAATTACTTTGCAAGGTGCAAGTTTTAAAACCATTTCAATCTCTGATGTTAAAACAGCTCCATTTTCAACAGCCTCTACAAGTTCTGGTCTGTCAGGCATACAGCTTGGTGATCTAAAAATAATATCAAATCCTTTTAGTCTACTTAAAGAATCCTTTCCTCCTATAAATTCAAATCCATATTTTTCTATTTTTTGCATTGCTTCCACACTAATTTGATTACTTTCCTTAGAATCAAATATTGTTACACGTGCATTTAAATCATAAAAATATTCAAGTAGTGGCAAATTACTTACACCTATTCCAATTATCGCAACTTTCTTTCCTCTTGCATATTTTTCAAATTCTTCTAAGTTTGTGTTATCCACTTTTATTTCCCCCTTATTATAATTCTTTTATATATGATATTATTTTTTCTGCTCCATCATTTGCATCCTTACATTTTGTAACATCAATTTCAATTGTGTTTTCATATTTTTCATAAAAACCTGCTTCTTCTTGTAATTTATCTCTTTTAATGATATTTTGTCTAATTTCTTCTATTTTTTCTGCTTCGTTATATTGTATGCACTTTCTTCTAACACGTTCATCTAAAGATGCTGTTATCAAGAAATGATAATTCATGTCAGGATAAATTTTCATCAAATCTCTACCTGATACAATAACATTATATTTTTGCTTATATGAATCTATAAGACCTCTTGCAAACATATATAAATGAGTATTATCTGCTGTTTTTCCAGCAATAGATACAGCTAGAGAATTTTCAGGAGATTGAAGCTTTTCTTCATCAATTTTTTTATCTGCAACATATACCACACTTTCTCTATTTTCTATTTCTATTTTTACTTGTAATTTATCCATTAAATCTTTTATATCTATATTGTGCAAATTGCTTTCTAAATTTGCAATATTTGTTTCACTTTTTTTAAATTGCATTAAAGCATAAACAATTCCTCTATATAGATTTCCACCATGCAAAATAATGCTATCTGGTATTTTATTTAAAAGTTCTCTTGATATAGATGTTTTGCCTGCTCCAACAAGTCCTTCTATTCCTATAACAATATGTTCCATTTAAAAATCACATTCCTTTTTTATTATTTGTATTTTTACAAAAGCTATTCTATCATAACATAAAAAAAATCACAACTCTTTGAATATTTTTTTGAAAATTTGTAAAAAAATACAATGCAGAAAATATAAATTCTACATTGTATTACAATTTATAAATAAGAAAAGTGGCTTCGCCATATGTGCATTTTGCTTTGCAAACATGCACTGCCTATAGTAACTTAACCTTGTTGTAAACGTAAAATTTTCAATTTTTGTGTTTACAATAAAAAATTAACACACCAGACTTGACAAAGTCTTTAGCCACAAAATTATGCCGTTTTCCGCGTATCTCACGATTCGCTCTTACAATTGAAGAGCGTTATAATTTACTGTTTCATACCTATACTACTGGTTATTCTCATTTTATCGCTATTAGTGTCCAGTGTTACTTTATGTAAAGTGTGGGCCTGAACGAAAGGGAACCGAAGTAGTAAGTCGGAGAGTAGCTGATGTTGCGATAGCTGACTGGACGAGCACCGTAGTAATCACCTCCGCGCATACCACGAGCATCCGTATCGCCGGCCTCCATTGTCCACTCACAACAATTTCCTGCAAGGTCATATATATTTTTTGATACATCAGTTGCTACACTTCCTGTAAGTTCTAGTGCAGATTTTTTAGGTGTTGTTCTTTGACTATCTCCTATATATCTACACATTGCATCCCACTCACATCCATATGTTAATGTACTTGTTACACTTGTATAGTTATGTTGACTAGCAAAGTTTTTTGCAAGATATACTGCTCCACTTTTTCCTGATACTTCACTAGCATCATTCATTGCTTTTCCCCATGGTACGTAATTATATGGTGCCACTCCTTTTTTACATACCACTGTTTGTTCAGTTGTAACATCTGGCCTTAATGTTATACTATTTACTCCTGCTTCATATCTTCCTATATAAAATCCTCCATATTTTAGCACTTGTGCTTTCATTGTTGTATATTCGCTTGCTTCTGTTGAATATCCCTTTGCATATGGCTCTGAACAATTTGCTACACTTACTCCACTTGCAGGTGCATCTGTTGTAGGCTGTCCATTTGTATCAAAATTTGTTCTTGTTAAATCAGCTTCACTTGATACAGGAATCCACACAAATTGATTTCCCATACTTGTCCCAGAAGCACTCATTGTATCTCCTTGTTTATCTGATATAACTAGTCCTGTTGATATATCTCCACCTACATAGTAAAATCCACTTGGAAGTGGCACTGTTCCTCCATTTCCATCTGCTATTGGTGTAACTTGACTGCTTGTCCATGTTCCAGGTTTTGCAACTGTTGTTCCAGCTGTAGGATTAGTTGGAGTATCACTTCCTCCACCTGAACCTCCACCTTTTCCATCTAAATAATTTCCAATATAACTTGCATAATCATCTAGTGTATTTGTTTCATCTGCCTTTCCTTTCTCATGTGTATCTTTTGCAGTTTGTGCTCTTGCAATTATTCCATTATCTCCAAATACAGCTAAAATACTTACTGTAGCAAGAATAATCAAAACTACAATTGTCACAACTAACGCAATTAGCGTTATACCCTTTTGTCTGTCATTTTTTAATTTTTTCATACAAAAATATCCTCCTTTTTAACCAGCACACAATCTAAATTTTAAAACGCAAAAAGACAGAAATAAAACTATTTTGTTTTAATAGGTTTATCTCTGTCTTTTAATCTATCACAAATAAAGGCAAATTTTATGCCTTCATCTTCATTTATTATTTTATTAAATGTAATGTGTGTTACTCTCCCAACGGTTTTAGCGTTTTTCATTCTTTTGTGTGCTCCTTATTTATTTTTACATCCTTATTCTACCATTTTTTCATCTCAAATTGCAATACCTTTTTTTCATTTTTTATCATCAAATTTGCTTAAACAGTTTATATATTTATCACTTACACTATATAAATTTAGTTTCATAACTCTATCTTCTAAAAAATAGAGAAGATATCACTTGAATACCTTCTCTTGATTTTAACTTTCTCAATTATAAGGCTGTGAAACACCC